>NZ_QTXU01000021.1:0-44625 GCF_003461785.1 Ruminococcus sp. AM43-6 | reverse complement strand
ATAGATTTCAGATAAGAAACAACGTCGGAACGGCTGTCAAATTCGCCCATATATATCCAAGCGTGATCCTCACCACCCGGATTCTGAGCGACCACCACAGAACCTGCTGTAATAACCGAACCGTCAGCACGCTCCCAATACGGTCGGTCCGTTGTCTTGATGTTTTTCTTTTCGACTTCGACCTTTGAAGTCTTTCCGTCGTAAGTTATGGTGCAGTTATCATTGACTGTAAGCCAATGATCTGTATCAACAGGCACAGGGTTGTTCCAACTGAACCCCGATGTTTTGTATCCAAGCTGCGTAAGAGTATAGTACACAAGACCCGAACAGTCGATACCGAGGTTGTTGATCGTCTGCACCGACAGCGGAGTGTACTGACCCTGATCATACGCATACCAGTAGCCCTTGTTTCCATAGGTATACGGTGTACCCAGCAAGGTTGCCGCTTTTGCAATCACCGTATCTGCCGATGGGAAAGCTGAATTTTGTGTTGACGTACTTGCGGCATTTGCCGTAATAGCTCCGCTCATAGATGAACCGAACATAGAAAAAGCACAGAGTCCTGCCATGAACCCTGCACCGAGTTTCTTTAATATTTTCGATTTTTTGAACATAAAGTGCATTTCTCCTTTTCATTTTTGCAAAGAAAAAGAGCCGGATTTCGGCTCTTTCGTTTGCACATCTTAATATATTTCATCATATCTTTGGTTGCTTATCAAATCCGCCCCTGATACATATGATTCATCAATATCTATTATTTCGCTGAATCCGCAGTCGTTATTCAGCAGAAATCCTTGTCCCTGCGTATCAAGAACAAACCATGTTCCGTTTACCTTAACGACATTTGCTACATGACCATACAGTTTTGACGGCGTCCATGCAAGATAGCATTCCAGACCTGTACCTTTGCACAAATAGTAGGTCTGCCACGAATAATTCACACAAGTGCCCGAACCGTTTTCAGTCATCCAGTTGTATACCGCCTCTGCCTTGCTGTAATCAGAGCCGTTATGAGATAAGCTTCTGCCGATATCCATATATCGTTCTTCCTCAGTAGGCACCGGCAAGGGTGGTTGAGTCTGCGGAACTGTTGTAGTCTGCGGCTTTGTCCTTGCGACAGGCGGATTTGTTACCGTAGGTACTGCCGATGCTGACGGCTTTGCCGTTGTTGATTTGGTGGCATTCTGAGGCTTCTCATTGGACGGCTGGGCGTTCTGCTCCGCTAAGTTATTATCCTGAGAATTGTTGGATGGAGTATTATTCTGCACAGCTTGGTTATTACCCTGTACAGCGTTATTCTGCCCCTGAACCGAATTGCCGCCTGTATTTGAAGTGCTTGATTTCTTAGCCGCAGTTACCTCAGTATCTGTCGGCTTTGAGGAAGATGATACCGTCTGCGAACTCTTTTTAATGGTCGCTGTGGTTTCACTTGTATCCATTTCTTCCTTTGCCGATGTTTCTGCGGAAACTATAGCCGTGGCCGCAGTTTGACTAGCTACTGAAGAGTTTTCGCTTTCTGTGGATTCCGATATATTTCCACAGGCTGATAAAAATACCGCACAGAATATTGATATGACCATTGCTTTTTTCATATTATCACGCTCCTTGACAAGCAATATATCACACTAATACTTTAAAATCCAGACTTTTTATTGAAGTTCTACCTTTGTCACAATTTGCACAGCATAAGCTTTAGCAAACTACATACTTATCTCCGGTGACTCTTCAAATTCTTCAAGCGGTTCGATCACTTCAGGTCTTGTTTCTCTAACAGCAACCAGCCCGATACCGGGCAGATCCACTATGATATGATCAAACTGCTGCTTGTACTTTTCTATCTGTTTATCAGCAAGTGAACAAGAATCCCACTCTCCGTATTCGTTCAGACAGTTGCCAGAAATATAGAAAGTGCCGTGAACAAGAGTATTTCCAACTATCCTGTTAGGCTTTGAACCGTTCAGCAGAAACTCATCATTGCACCAGCAAAGTGCGTCATTTGTCTGCTCAAAATATATAGGTTCAATGCTTCCTCCGACCACCTCCTGCATTGCCTGGATATCGTCCTCGATATCTTTCACATACGGTTCTTTCAGAGGTTCAAACACAAGTATCCTCATTCTTTTGCCTCACTTTCACAATACTCTTTCAGCGGACAATCGCCGCAGTCATCAAACATTGCACAGGTACGCTGTATCTCCTCCTCTGAGATGCCGCAGTCATGGTGCTTACTCTCATTCTCTGAAGGAAAAAGGGCGATCTCAAATCTTCCTCTCTCGACCCATATTTTCAGATCCACCTCCGCTCCCTCTTCAAAGAACACACCGGGTACTTCTATGTCTCCCAACTCATTGATAAATCCTTTTGTACATATACCATTTTTCATAAATCAAACCTCCGTGATCGTTTAATTGTCAAAGAGCGAAAGCTGACGAACTGCCTTTGCCCTTTCGCTTGTGTCATAATTTGAGATAAGCAGTTCGCCGTACTGACAGCCTGCGTCATAACGCTGTGCTAAGTTGTTAAGTCTGCTTATCTCCTCGATGTGGGTATTAGGCTTGTCCCATATCTCCCTTATCTCCGGACAGTCATTGTATGAAACCAAGAACTTGCCTTTGATCTCTAAAAGTGTGTCACGCAGTCTGATATGATCCTTTGCCGTAAATCCCACGTCCTTGTAGTAACTTTCGGTAGCAAAGTAGGGCGGATCGCAGTAGAAAAAACTTACTGGTCTATCGTACTGCTTAATCAGCTTTTCAAAATCCTTGTTCTCAACAACTACTTTCTGCAATCTTCTTGCGGCAAGGTCGATCATAGGGAAGTCCGACCATATCGAATGCGGCTGACTTCCAAAGCTGTCAAGACCGCTTGCATAGCTGTAACGTATAAGCTGATAAAACTTAGCCGCCCTGTCAACGTCATAAAGTCTTGGCAAAATGCCACGCTTATGAAGTAGGGCTAAATACTCAAAATCTTCTCTTGAATCAAGCACATACCTAAGCTTGTATTTCAGCTTTGCAGGCTTGTCACGAACGCAGCGGTAAAGATTTGCAAGATTTGAATTGAAGTCATTGTACACCTCAAAATCTGCACCGGGCGGCTTGTGAAACAGCACCCAGCCTGCGCCGCCGAAAACCTCTATATACCTTTCATAGTAAGGTGGAAATCTTGCAAGAACCTCGTCACGAAGATTCTTCTTTCCCCCTACCCATGACATAAAACTGTTCATGTTTTTCCTTTCTGCCGTTAGAACCAACAGCAGAAAAGTCGCTTTGCAAGCACCAGATTTTTGATCTGCTGTTGGCAAAACGACCTTAATAAATATTAGATTTTACGCTGTTTTCAGCCCTTGATTATCGGGTCAACATAGCTGAATATAATGCGTTTCTGTTCAAGGTAGCCGTCGGCTTTGTTTACCTCATTACATAGCTCCTTGTACTGACGTTCAGAAAGCACAGGCTTTGTTGCTCTCAGCATTGCAGGAATATTACCCATACAGAACTTGAAGTCTACTTTCGCTTTAACTCTGTTTGTGTGCATCTTTGACCTCCTTATCAAGACGTGCGATCTCTTTTTCAGCAGACTTAAAAGCCACGGCAAGAGAACCTATTGTTGTTCCGATGATAACACCTATCATCATTCCAATGAACAAATACGTCATTTACATCATCTCCATTTCCATATCCTCATCTTCTGTCTGTTCATCATCGGTAGAAGTGATCTCAACATACTCGCCGATAACATTCAAGGCCTCATAGTAACTGCCCGAAGATGTTATTCTGCTGCACATTTCCTTTGCCTCATCATACATTCCGTTCCTTTTCAGCGTTTTTGAGGCTATGCCAATAAGATTAAATACATTTCCGTCCTGACCTATCAGCGGACATTTTGGCTTTTTGGACATCACGACATCTCCTTCCCGTAATATTTTTTCAGCAGACCTATGATAAAAAGCTGACCATTTCCCGTCACAAACGTCTGCCGATAAGTCTTTTTCATACCCTCGACCTCGAACACCGACTCCTTGACCGCAAAATATCCTCGGTCGATATATCTCTGATACGGCAGATTGTTTGACATAAGCACTCCCATTTCTTTCAGCCAGCGAAACAGTCTTGTTCTGCCGATATTGAAATTTTTATCAGCCGCAAGCTTTGCCATAGCATTCATATCTATGAGATCCTCGCTGTCGGCAACGTGCAGAGCGAAATCCACGAGAGACTTATCATTTCTGATACGCTCGTTCAGCTTTTCGATAGCCGTCATCTGAAGTCTGAACAGGTCACAGTACGGTTCGTCGAGGAAGGGCAGGTAGTTTTCAATAAACATTTCTTCGTTTGAAACATAACCGCCTGTTCTGCGTATAGTTGGGAGGACATCATCAAATATCCAGCCTTCAAATTTCTCAGCATAGGGAGGTCTGGAGTGAGATATAAGGCGGTAAACATCACCTTCGGATATCATTTTCATTTCCTGTGCACCGCCATTTGTAAGGAGGCGGCGTTTTACAGCCCCCTTACAATGAGCTGTTATCGCATCTTTTGGTCTTCTGTACCCTAATGCCTTTGCAACATCAGAACCGCAGAAAAGTATTTTTCCGTTTTCCTCGATAGTTCTCACCGAGCCAAACTCCTCATTCACAAATGTTTTTATCGTATTATCCATTTGTATTCTCCTTTTCGATATCTAAAATATACTTTGCCAGAGCCTCAATAACATTAGTTGTCACCGCATTTCTAGCCTGTTTGTAAAGCTGAGCGTCAGACATTCCTGTGGCTTTGACCCTTTCAAACTGCTCATCTGTAAAGCCCTGCAGTCGCCAACATTCTAGCGGCATAAGCTTTCTGATATATCCGCAGTAAACAACGCCGTGTCTGTCCGTTACCGTAATTGTAAACATAGGCTCGTCGGGAAGCTTGAATCTTCGTCCCTGCTGTCTTACTGCTTCCTTTGCAGGAGTAAGCACAGCTATGGGTTCGGTAACAAGTATCACTCCCGACTTTTCGCCTTTATGATGACCTATGCCGCTGTCCTGCCTTGCAGTTATGCACCTTGCAAGCTCTGTGACCTTCGGGTCGGGATTCATATCTATCCCCAATGCGTAATATCCCTGATTACAGCTTGTTGTAAGGGTATGAGCTATCTCCTTTCCTACTCTCCCACGCCTTGAATTCATATTTGGGTATGCAAGGTCAATACTGTCACCGGGCAGAGCTATCTGATATCCTGACTTAGTTTTTGATTTTATTGGCAGTCCCATTATCTCATACAGTCCCGTCTTTCCGCCGAAGCCTCCTGCCTGGCTTGTCAGCGTTATGCTCAGTCCGTCGGCTGAATATACCCTGTTTCCCTCTCTGCCTGAAATTCTTTTGACAAGAGTTTTTGGATTTGCATCTGTGAAAGACAATACTTTTCCGGAACACTTTTCTCTATGAAATCCGATAATATACACTCTTTTTCTGGACTGGGCGACATTAAAATCTGCGCTGTTAAGCACTTCCCATACGACATCGTACCCCAGTTCATCCAACGTACCGAGGATGGTCGCAAACGTCCTGCCCCCGTTATGCGATAGCAGTCCGGGAACATTTTCAAGGAGCAGATACTTAGGTTTTTTAATGGCGGCAATCCTGGCGATCTCAAAGAAGAGAGTTCCTCGGGTATCGCTGAATCCTTTTCGTTTTCCAGCGATCGAAAAGCTTTGGCAAGGGAATCCTCCGCATATAAGGTCGAGATCAGGCAGCTTGTTTGGGTCGATTTTTCTTGCGTCATCGTAATACACCTCGTTTTCCGTATCATACAACGTTTCGTATGCTTTTTTAGCATACTTATCTATTTCGCAGTATCCGACGCACTGAAAGCCGCCTGCTTTTTCAAGTCCCGAACGGAATCCGCCGATACCTGCAAAGATATCAAAATATTTTATCATTTACCACGTTCCTTTCCTCAATAAAAAAACGGCCAAGCTTTCTTAACTTGACCGTTACATTGACATATTCATTTCTTCTTCCTCGGTTTGTTCCGATCCTTCTCTGATAACGTGAAAATCGTCCACGTCTGGGATCACGCCGAGCGTTCTCCCGTTGTCAAAGATACAATGCAAAGTGCCGATGTCATCAACGTGATCGACCTTGCCAAACGTCCCCGACTCAACAGGGAACGGGTCATCATTCATTCTGTCAAGGCAGATGCGAGTTCCTTCGGGATATCGTTCTTTCAGCCATTCTACTTTCTTTTCGTAATACATCATAAATCACCTCACAATGTCATTTCAGGTTCTTCGGTCAGCTCTTTGGATTGAGTGCGATCCATTTCCTCCGTCGTTTGCAATGACCAGCTGTCATCAAAACTCCAAAAGCTGACATAGATCTCGCCGTCAGGAGTTTTTATCGGTCTTTGTTCCAGACTCTCTCCTGCACCGTCGCTGAGCTGACCGATAAAATATTCACGGAGATCTTCAAGTTCATCTTTCGTAAGCTGACCGTAAACGCTTGCTGTAACAACTCCCACAAGTTCTTCGTCATTTTCTTCGACAGACATAAATGCCGAAAACACCTTTTGGTCAACAGAATTTCCTCTATTGTACCAATGCATCAGACCTCGCTCTTTTTCCTCAGGCAGATTAAAATCGCTGATAAAATAATTTATCTCCGATTCGTAAGCAGAAGCCTCATTGGGTGAGATTTCATTGTATTCATCATCGTCCCATCTGCTGATCTCAAGAGGGCAGTAAAATTTCATTTCCTGCAAATGCATTTGCATATGATTTTCGTAAAGCAGTTTTGCATTTGGAATATACTGAGCATATCGTGCATAAGGTGCGCCCTCTGATTCGATCAGCAGTCCGTCGCCCTGATCGTCATCGTATATGAGCAGGCAATGATACTGATTATTTACGTCGCAGAACATAAGGTCTGTGTTTTCTGCGATCAGATCATTGTCCTGCATCGGATGCCTTTTCAGGCGTTCAAATTTGTCATGGGTGACTGCTTCTGCCTTTTCCACCACGCAAACTCTTGTACCGAACTCTGGCTCTTTGCGGAGCAGATTTGCATTGATCACAAGTTTTTCATTCATTGTCATTCCTCCGTTCGTATAGTTTTTTGTTTTTTAATAGTATAGCTGCCACATTGGTATCACAACCTTTCCTTAGAAATGAAAAAAGGCTGTTTTATCATCGTCACTTAAATTCGTGACAATAGACAAAACAGCCTTTAAAACTTTGTGATTATTTTTTCATAACAAATCGGCAGGCTCAGAGCGAAATCTGCTCAAAGTCTGCCGTTATGTTCGATATTTTTTGTTGTGTAGGGTTCGACTCCCTTTTTTCGTGAAAACCGGTGAAAAGCATCCACGGTTTTACACTAAAATTTTCCGCTTTCTAAACATCAAAAAAGCCCGTAAATACGGGCTTTTTCAGGTGAATATCCATTTGGTATCACCAATATGGAGCTAGTAGTCGGACTCGAACCGACGACCTGCTCATTACGAATGAGCTGCTCTACCAACTGAGCCATACTAGCAAATATTAATTTTTTTATCAGTTTATCCGATCCGCCGCCGTGTCGCTTTAACAGCAACCCACCACCTGCTCATATACGGTCAGAAATATAGTCGCCTTGCTCGGCTGTCGCTGTCGCAATTCTCCTTATTTCTTCCCTTCGCAAGCTCCCTTCATCTGCCTCTGGCAGCGGTCGCTTGCTCAGCAAATGAGCTGCTCTACCAACTGAGCCATATCAGCATATCAGACCTAAGTATTATACACCAAAACCACACATTTGTCAACATCTATTCAAGCATTTTTTTAAAGTTTTGCAAAACTCCTGTAAAATAGTCATATCATATGTACCTTTTGAATATAATGTATGAAATAAATACGTTTTCTTTCCACATCGTTATTTTGCACAATAAAAAAACGCTGAAATATGCTTAAACGTTTCAAAATATCTTCGCAAACACCGAATATTCCAACTTTTCCGATCAAATGACTATCATATTTTCATATCAAGACAATATTTTAACTATATCATATGTCACAACACACTTTTCAACAATTATTATTCGAAAACGTTTAATGAATAAAGTTCTTTAATGGTTTTTGTAATTTCACATAACATAATTGTATACAAAAGAAATGTTTATATACATTTTTCACATACCACACAGCCCGGTTTCATATACCCCTCAGAAAACGCAGTGCATTTTCGCAGCTTTTTGATTAGCCTGTCAGTTCCTTTGTAACAAATCGATTACAATTGTCCAAATAGCATTGTTAAAATGCACAAAAGTAAAGTTGAAAAATTGGCTAAACCTCCATAATTTATTACAGAGGGCATAAAAATGCGAAAAAAGACTTGAAATTATGCCGAGAATATTGTATATTTTTATTAACGGAAACGTTTGAAATAAGTTTTCACGGAAAACATCAAGCGTAAACGTTTAAAATCTACGGAAAGGCGGAAATATCATTGGTTTCCTTAAAAGACATTTCCGTTCGCTGCGGAGTATCCGTCGCAACCGTAAGCAAAGCCCTCAACGGCCATAAGGACGTAAGCGAGGCAACAAGAGAAAGACTTATGAAAGCCGCCAAAGAAATGGGTTACTTTCCAAACTCTCAGGCAAGAGCTTTAAAGACCAACAGGACCTATAATCTCGGGGTCATGTACCTCGATGAAGCAGGAAGCGGTCTTACACATGAGTTTTTCGCAAAGGTGCTTGACAGCTTTAAGACTACGGCTGAAGCAGCAGGATATGATATAACCTTTATAAATAGAGATGTGGGCAAGCAGAAAATGTCTACATATGAACATTGCAAATACCGCAATGTTGACGGTGTTATCATTGCCTGTACGGATTTTACGTCGCAGGACGTGTACGAGGTGATAAACGGAGATATACCAGTGGTCACGATCGACCACATCTTCGATTGCAGAACAGCGATCATGTCCAATAATGAAAAAGGTATGGAAGAGCTTATCAACTATGTGACGAAGATGGGGCATAGGAAGATCGCTTTTATCCAGGGCAACAGATCGGCAGTAGCCGAAAGACGTCTGGCAGGCTTCTATAAAGCTTGTATGACAAGAGGAATTTCAGTTGATCCCGATTGGATACTTAACGGTGATTATCACAACCCTGATTTGACTTATAAGCTGACAAAAGAACTTCTTAGCAGAGAGAACAGACCGACCTGCGTTTTCATGCCCGATGATTATTCAGCAATGGGAGCTTTTAATGCAGTCAAGGAAATGGGTCTTTCAGTACCGGAGGATATCTCGATAGTGGGCTACGACGGAATAGCTTATTCACAGCTTCTCTCTCCAAAGCTTACGACTTATCTTCAGGACACAGACCTTATCGGTGTAACAGCCGCAAAACAGCTGGTTTCACTGATAGAAAACCCACAGACCACCTTTAAAGAGGTGATAACAGTCGACGGAAAGCTGCTGGAAGGCGGCTCGGTAAGCGACATCAATTAATTCAAGGCATTAATTTTCCGCAGAAATGCTGCGGAGCAAATCAAATAAACTAATGCGATTTTAAGGAGGAAAATTATTATGGCAAATCTTAAGAAAGTACTTGCAGGTTCATTGAGCCTCTGTCTGGCAGCTTCAATGTTCACAGCTTGCGGCAGCTCAGATTCATCTTCAACACCTGATGCTAAGGGCGGCAACACATCAAAGGCTGGCAACAACACAGGCATCAACAACAGCTCTGACAGAGTAAACACAGCTGAGCTTCACGGTGTGGATTCATCAGAGGATTCAAAGAAGACTCTTACAATTTACTGCTGGAACACAGAGTTCAAGTCAAGACTTGATAAGTACTATCCACAGGGCACATCAAACGAGCTTACATACAACGAGCTTGCTGACGGTTCTAAGGAGATCGCAACTATCAACGGCGTTAAGCTGAACTGGGTACAGGTTGAAAACGAAGGTAACGCTTACCAGACAAAGCTGGACGAGGCTCTTAAGGGTCAGCAGGACAGCACAGAGAAGGTAGATATGTTCCTTATGGAAGCTGACTACGCTCTGAAATATGCTAACGGCGACGTTGCACTTTCTATTCAGGACCTCGGCATCACAGACGACGATATGTCACAGATGTATCAGTACACAAAGGACGTTGCAACAGATACAAAGACAGGCGAGCTGAAGGGTGTATCATGGCAGGCAACTCCAGGTCTGTTCCTCTACAACACAAAGATCGCTGAGGACGTTCTCGGCACAAGCGATCCAGAGAAGGTTCAGGAAGCTGTTAAGGATTGGGATACATTCACAGCAACAGCTCAGAAGATGGCTGACAAGGGCTACAAGATGGTATCCGGTTTCGATGATACATACAGATGCTTCTCAAACAATATGTCTAGCCCATGGGTAACAGACAACAAGATCACAGTTGACCCACAGATCAAGGCTTGGGCTGACCAGACTAAGGAATACACAGACAAGGGCTACAACAACAAGACTTCCCTTTGGGACGATGCTTGGGCTGCTGGCCAGAAGATCGACGGTGGCGTATTCGGCTACTTCTTCTCAACATGGGGCATTCCTTTCACACTTCTTCCAAACACAGTTGACGAAGAAATCAAGGCTGATGGTTCAAACGCTAAGGAAGGCAACGGCGGTTATGGTCTCTGGAAGGCTTGCTCAGGCCCACAGGCTTACTACTGGGGCGGTACATGGATCTGCGGCGCTATCGACTCCGATAACCAGGATATCGTTGCTGATATCATGAAGGTAATGACTTGCAACAAGGACGTAGCTAAGGCTATCACTGAGGGCGAGCAGGACTACACAAACAACAAGGCTGCTATCAAGGAGCTTATCGACGGCGGTTATACAAACGCATTCCTCGGCGGACAGGATCACCTTGCACTTCTTACAGAGGCTGCTGACAAGATCTCCCTCGAGAACAAGCTTTCTGCTTATGACCAGGGCTGCAACGAGAAATTCCAGGGTGCTATGAAGGACTACTTCCTCGGCACAGTTGATTCATATGAGGCTGCTCTTGAGAACTTCAAGAAGAACATCACAGACCTCTATGGTAACCTTACTTGCGATTTCTAATCGTATAAAAAAACAGTATCTAATTAAATATAGGGGGTGGAGGATATCCCCCCCTATTATTTATTAATCTCACGAAAGGAATAGGTATACTTATATGAAGAGAAAAAGCATAAGCTATGCCAAGTGGGGATATATTTTCCTTATCCCATTCTTTGTAGTTTACATCATCTTCTCACTATATCCTCTGTTCCAGACTTTCTATTACAGCTTTACGGACTATGTTAAGGATCAGGGCTCTATCGGCGGTGGTTGGACAAGACAGGCTGTCGAAGTAACACCGACATTCTGCGGTTTCGATAACTATTCAACTATATTCACATCAGGAAGTGACCTTCTCCAGTCTTTCTGGAATACGATCATCATGTGGATCGTAGGATTTATCCCACAGATCGTTATCTCTCTTATCCTTGCAGTATGGTTCACTGACCTTCGTCTTAAGATAAAGGCTCAGGGATTCTTCAAGGCTGTTATCTATCTTCCAAACGTAATCATGGCATCTGCTTTTGCATTTCTGTTCTACAGCTTGTTCAGCAGAGGCGGCGCTATCTATGATCTTATCAAGGTACCGCTCCTTGAAAGCGTTTGGGGATCAAGAGGTGTAGTTGGACTCATCAACTTCATACTTTGGTATGGTAATACAACAATTCTTCTTATGGCTGCTATCATGGGTGTTGATACATCACTCTATGAGTCAGCACAGATCGACGGTGCAACTTCCAGCCAGACATTCTGGAAGATCACAATTCCGCTCATCAAGCCTATCATGTCATATGTTCTTGTAACATCACTCATCGGTGGACTTCAGATGTACGACGTACCTGCCCTCCTCACAAAGGATATGGGTAGCCCTAACGGAAAACTTAAGACCGTCGTAATGATAATCCAGGCAAATAAGCAGGGCGACATCGGTAAGGCGTCTGCACTCTGCGTAATAATCTTTATCGTTTCCGCTATTATCGGACTTGCGCTTATGTTTGCGTCTGCTGACCATGACGGAAAGAAGAAAAAGAAGAAAAGGGGGTAAGCTGAAATGCCAAGAAGTACTGAAATAGTTGGTGAAAAGACGAATAGTACTGGTCTTATCATACATAGGATAATAGCTTATGTTGTCCTTGTTCTTTTGGTCGTTGTTTCACTTTTCCCATTCTATCTTTTGATAATCAACGCAACACGAGGCAGATCACAGGCAGGTATCAGATGGTATCCTGACCACTTCCTCGCAACAAACTTCAAGAACCTTTTCAGCGGTTCAACAGCCGTAGCATACGGAAGCGTATGGCGTTCACTGGCTAACTCACTGTTCATATCAGCTTGTGCTTCATTGCTCAGCGTATATTTCTCAGCACTGACAGCATATGCAACACACGTTTACCAGTTCAAGCTGAGAAAATTCGCAGATATGTTCATCCTCATCGTAATGATGGTTCCAACACAGGCTTCAGCTATCGGTTTCTACCAGTTCATGAACAAACTTGGCTGGACAGATACTTATATTCCGCTGATCATTCCTGCTGTCGCAGCACCAGCTACATACTACTTCATGAAGCAGTATATGGCGTCTGCACTTCCGCTTGAGATCGTAGAAGCCGCCCGTATCGACGGTTGCGGAGAGTTCAAGACCTTCAACAAGATCGTTACTCCTATCCTCAAGCCTGCATTCGCAGTTCAGATCATCTTTACATTCGTAACAAACTGGAACAACTACTTTATGCCAAGACTTATTCTTACATCAAAGAGTAAGTACACGATCCCTCTGGTACTCAACGCAATGCGTTATGCAGGACCACAGGAGAAGGACGTGGGAATGTTCAGCTTGTACATCGTACTTGCTATCCTCCCTGTAGTAATTGTTTACCTTTGTCTTTCAAAGTTCATCATTCGTGGTGTTGCTCTGGGAAGCGTAAAGGGTTAATACGAAGCTTCAAACAGCGTACAGTTTTTTCTGTACGCTGTTTTTTTTGCTCTATTCATTCCTTACTTCTCTTTCCTATTCACATAAAAGCTTCGTTTGCATACCTTTGCTATTGACCGTTATCTCCATTCTGCTCACTCTTTTTCCATTTACGCCATATCCATTACAAATTATTTTATCCGTGATATCCTCACCGCAATACCCCTCATATGTGATATGCTCCACCAAATACTCCCTCTCTGCAAACTCTATCCTATCTTTAAGCCCGGCATCCACATTATTGAGCCACTGCTTATCAAGACCATAATACTTCTCCCTCGTGATACCATGTGGTATAGTTTTACCGCTTGAATAGCTATATCCATACTCCCCGTCCACGTTTTTCATATATATCTTCGACAGCATCGATCTCGTATCAAGCTGTTTGCCATATTCAATAATACGCTGAGTACCGATATTCACAGAAAGGATACTCAGCGACACATTGACCTGCCTGTCCCCTCTGATATATGCACGCCTGCCGTAAGCCTTGACCGCATATACGCCGATAGCCTCCCACAGTGTAGACTTCTCTTTGATGTTCACATAGTTCACAGTGTTAGTTCCACTCTCGTAGGTTATCTCACTTGAGGGACTGTAGCTCTTCATAATATCTGTCAAACTCACCTTAGACCATACCCCGGGCTCAGGCTCGTTCTGCCCCAGCATAAGTGTTATCCCACGGCTTATAAGTTCAAGAACAGTTTTTCCGCCTCTCACCCTTGTTCTGATGTAATCCGCAGGACCGTAGTGCATACGCCTGCTGCCTATATAAAGTGCCACACGCCTGATATTGTTAAGATTTATGCTGTTATTCAGAACGACAGACGCTCTAAGTTCACTGTATGGCGTATAGCGGTCTTTCACAAGCCTTGCTGAAACAATGTTTCTATAGTCCAAATTGCCGCTGCCAATAATTTCAAACCTGATGTATATCTTCGCCATTATTCCGCCCCCCTAAGCTTTATCATAAGGCTTCCTATTATCCTGTCAGGCTGAAAATCCATTTCTATCTCTGAGAGTATGTATCCGCTGTATAAGACCCCGTCTGCCGTGAAATTGATTGCCTTTCCCCCGTTCTCGCTTAGAGCAGCCCAAGCGTAAGCCTTGTCCGACGGAGCGATCCTGCCGCTGAACTGAAATATCTCCGCCGCCTTCCCTGAGATATTTCGCAAAATACCATTCACAGCCTTTGTTTCCTCCTGAATGTAACCTCCGCTTCGCTTAACTCCATCCATATAAAATGAACGTGTGCCGATGTCAAGCTTTATCTTTCCCTTTTTACTCACTTATATCCTCCTCACTGCAAATGCTGATACTAAGCTCTGCCTGCCTTTCGAGCCTGTGAAGGGGCAATGTCTGAACTGCGCTTCCAAGCTTTGCGCTCTTTACATTCAGAACCTCGCTTTTTGCAAGCTCCGCCATAACGCTTTCACACTTTTCCTGAAGCTCCTCCATGTCATCGTATTTTCCTGCCTTGCCCATGAGCCGCAGGTCGATATGACATATATACTCAGTGTAAAGCTTTTTGCCGCCCTGCCCAATGACTTCATCGACCACATCATAGCCTTTAAGTCCATAGAAGCCAATTGCTTCTCCACTGTGCAATAGACTGTCAGCCGATGTGTATTCACCCATTGCAGTAAAGCCTGCTCCGTCAAGTATCTTTTTTATCTCTGCCGCCATTTCTGTCCAGACTGTCATGGCTCGTCCTCCTTCCTAATATGCGATAACGGCATTGAATACAAAGCCGTCCTTTGAGAAAAATCTTTCCGCCCTTGAAACTGCGCTGTCACGAAGCTCTCTTGCCGCCTTTATCCTGTTCTCCTCGTCAAAAGCCTCCACCGCCTTGCCCTGTGCCGTAAACATGACCTTGTATTCAGCGGCTTTCAGACAAATAAATCTGTAAAAGACCTCCGCTGCCGCTGCAAATTCGCATATAGCCGTCCCGCCCTCAGCGACCATTCGCTCTTGGTCAACAGCCTTTTCCATTTCGTCAGCACACACCGTTATAAGCCCTGCATACACCTCAGCCGACGTGCCGTCAAGTCCGCTTAGCTCCATAAAATTGCTTTTTACATTGTCTTTGCTTATTGCCATTTTCCTGCTCCTTTCAAAAAAATATACCCGCCCACCGTCCCTTTTTCATTATCCTCTCAGCTTACTTTGTAGTTTTCAGCGTCTTTACAGCACCGCTCGTAAGTACAGAGAAACCTGCAAGCACCGAGCAAACGATCTCGTTGCTCTGATTAGTAAGAAGCTTATCGTAGTCCACGATAACATCTCCCCCAAGCACCATTTCAACCGCACTGCTCTGGTCGATGCCCACCGCAATACCGCCTGTGAGCTGAGGACACTTTACAAGCGTTACACCATATGGCGTCTGAACTGTGCCGCCTGCCATATAGTCGCCAATGCAGTATTTCATCTCGTCCATAGCAAGGATCTTAGCCATAACATCAGGAGTACAGATCATGGTCGTCATGTTAAACTCGCCCATGGAAGCCCAAAAAGCCGCCAGATCAGCGTAAGTAAGCTCGCTGCCAATAAGAGTCTGAGCTGTAATACCTCTTGTTATCTCAGTCATGGCAAGGCTGTTCACATCTCTGCTTATAGTCGCCCCAAGGTTTCTCAGCACCACGCCGAAAGCCTCAAGCTTCTGCTTCCTTACAGACTCAAAAGAACAGTTAAGACGTCTTGCAAACTTTGTGAGAGTCTTACTGGAGGTGCTAAGTCTGACAGTTGTGATAGGCACATTTCCACCCTCTGACACAACGTCAGTTGAACCTGACTTTGTAACGTTCAGACCTCTGAAATCCACTCCGTCAGTGTATGAAACAGCCGCCGCTACCTTGCCCATGATAGAAGCCTCGTCCATGCCCTGCTTGACAGTGCGTCTTATGTACTCAGGGAAAAGCACTGCCGACTCAGTGGAAATGAAGAATTTCTCCACCCTGTCAGAATTTGCACCCTTTACCTTGATGTCAAAACGCTTGAGCTGTCTTTCAAAGGCGTCAAGACCTTTAAGCTCGGTGTTCTCATAGTTTGCGTCAGGATCAAGCTCAGCCAGCGCCTGTGTGAATGTCTTGCCTGTGATAGAATAAAGTCCCTTTTCAAGTTTGATATTGTTGTACATATTATTTTCTCCTTTTCGATAATTAAAGTTGTCCGATTTTTTGTACTGATTTAGATGTGTGTTTTCCAATGAACCCAGCCTGCATCAAACCCTCTCTTTCACGGGCGACCCAAGATCGCCCCAACAAATGTTACGCATTTTCGCTGTTTTGCAGGTGAGAAACATATTTTTCCTGACCCCTGAGCCTCTATCTCCACATTGTAATCACCCCCTTTCACATCTGTCCCTTACATCTTGTAATCCCCCGTGATAAAGCTCTCCCTTTCGGCTTTGTAGACCTCCTCATTCTCAGCCGCCTGCTTTTCAAGCCTGCCACGGAAGTCAATAAGCTCCGTAACTGTCATAAGCTCCGCAAGTTCTTTCACACACTTTGCACTCATAAAAGGCTTGCAGAAATAGCTGAGCCTTAAAACGTCCTTTTCAAAAGCTTCCCTCGCAAGGGCAAGCTCATAGCTCTTGTCGGTGCCTTCATGCTTCTCCCTTAAGGCAAAACGCTTCGTTACCCCTGCGTTCACCTGTGCAGGCACTGCCACGAACGACCACTCGTAAGCGTCAAGCGGCTCGTCAAGAATGTGATAACACAGCTTACCGCAGTATTCACCGCCCTTTTCATGGTCACAGCCGCCCTTGTACATATCCGCTCCGCATACAGAGCAAAGCTTCTTTCCCATGGTGCAGCTAACGGATACCTCTTTCTTTATTCCGCCCTGGATCTCGCTTATAAGGTCGCCGTTAGAAGCAGTACGCACCATGTAAGCCTTTGCCATAAGCCTGCGGTAGACCTCTCCATCTGTTGTAGTTTTCTCAGGCAGAGTTTCCACCCAAGTGTCGAATATTCTGGCAGTCTGCTTTGAGCTTTTAGGGTCATGGTCGAAAATACCCGTTCTGCCCTTAAAAAGCTCCGCAAGCTTCTCCAAAGCGCCTGATGAAAACTTTTCACCATCTCTGTCAATGTCATTGTCACAAAGCGCCACCCTGAAAACAAAGACCTTGTCCTCCGTGAGCGGCTCTCTCGCATAGCCGTTTATCTTTTCAAGCTCCTCGCCTGATACTGTTTCGCTCATTGCATTTCCTCCTTTTTTCTCTCGTTCTCTACCCTTTCGTTTTCAAGCTCCGCCGCCTTAGCCTGCGCATTGTAAAGTCTTGACTTCGCCAACGCTTCCTCGTCCTGAAGATTTATGTTGTCCCAATCTATCTCCACCCCACAAGCATATCCGTTAAGCCTTAAAAACACCTCGCATATCTCTCTGAGTATAGGTTCAAGCAGCCTGCGGTAATATTCAAGCTCGCTTGTAAGGATATCCGATTGCTGTGCAGACATTCGCTCAGTGGTTGACCAGTTCAACCCAAGCAAAAACGGTGGTATTGAAAGCTTCGCTACAAGCTGTTCCATAAGCTGTCTGACAGGTATCTCCGTGTCTATCATCTGATTGTCTGCGCCTATGACCTTTATGTCCACATCACCCACAGCCACAAAATCCTGCACCGAGCCGTTTCGTGAGGCCCTCATGCCTCTGCTCCATTCCTGAGCTATCTGCTCTGCACGTTCCTTGGCTCTCGCCCTGTCGCTCTCCCCCTCAGGATGATAAGTCACCGCATAGCGCACATTTCCTACCCTGTCGAAGTTCTGCCCCATGCACTCGTAAATTCGCATAAGTATCTCGCTCAGCGCCGGCAATCCACGGAGTATGGACACTCCGTCAGGGTGCTTAGGACTAGGATTGAGCGCCGTGTAAAGCAGTTTTTCAGGACTTCTTACCGGTATCTCCTCACCGCTTCCCATGTAAAAAATACGTTTTTCAAAAGCGTTCCTGCCCTCACGCACTCTGTACAAAGTGGGGTCGCCAACATATATCCCCTTTACCTTGCCTGTCCTGTAATCTGCATATATCCTGCCTATCGCCTTGCCATATGTAAGCAGTGAATCCAGATACATATCCGCAAAAGTGTAAATGGACTTTCCCGACACCCCCACGGAAACCTCTCTGCAAAACCTGTCAAGCTCCGCCTGCACCCTCTCGTCACAAGCCGTAACCTTAAAGCCCCCTGTGAGCCTTATTATCTTGCCGAAGCAAGCGTCAATGATCGGCACATTCGCCCTGAGTGCGTCATAAAGCTCCTGCTGAAAAACCCCCTCAGGCGCAAGCCTGTAATGAAACCCCGACTCTCTGTCAGAGCCTGCCGTGTTCGGCACAAATTCACGGACCTTCTTTCTGAAAATACTCATTTTTTCTCCTTCCTTTCTGTACACTTTTTTGCACTAATGTTCAACTGTCAGTACAAAAAAGTCGTCCTTTTCACGTCCCAGACATTCTGCCGCAAAGTATCTCATATCGTCCATGGCGTGATCGTTCTCTTTAACAGGTGCGTCCTTTCCTGCCTTTTCGTCCCAGCGGTAAAGATTTATCTCACGAAGCGTATCACGACACCTGCGGTTTATCCTTATCCTGCCGTCCTTTATGCAGTCCGACACAAGCCTGATACCAGAAACAACGTCGTTCTTTGCAGGCTGGACAGTGAATTTTCCATGCCTGCGTATGCACTGTATGAACGAAGCCGCCGAGGGGTCGCAAATGACCTTTTCGATGCAAAGCCCGTCGGCAAGCTCTTCAAGCCCCTTGTAATGCTCCTCGTCAGTTTTCTGCATACCTTCACGTCGAGAATCATAGTAATACTCCCTGAGCCTGTACCATACTCCGCCACTCTCGCCCCAAAGCCCGAAGCTTGAAGGATTTACAGTGCCGTAATCACAGCTTATTACATACCGCTCGCACTGTATATCCCCCTCAAAGACGTTTTTCTCCTCGTCAAACATAGGGTAAACAAGCCCCTCTGCCGCCGTCCATTTGCCAAGCACAAAACGCTCGTAAAACGTCCCCGTATATATCCTGTGATAGCGTTCTATCACCGCCCGGTCAAGGGTCGGATTGTCCTCCAGCACAAAATGTCTGTAGATAAGCCGTTTTTCCTCAGCCTTGTCTATCCACTCTTTCTTGAACCAGTGGTAAGGATTATCAGGATTGCAGTTGAACCACAGCTTGCTCCCCGCCACCGAACACCTTGCCACAGCCTGCTCGATAAAGCTTCTGGGCATAAGTGCCGCCTCGTCAAGAAGCACCCCCGCAAGGGTCACGCCCTGGATAAGTGAGGGCGAGCCTTCGTCCCTGCCGCCAAAGTAGTAAAACCTGTTTTTCCTGCCGCAAAAGCTCACGTCCATATAGTTCTTTGACGTGACCTCCACAGCCGTCATGCCCATGGCTTTCATATACTCCCTGAGCGCAGGCAGGATATTCCTTTTCAGCGACACGATAGTTTTTGAGCATAGCCCAAAAATGCACTCGTCAAAGTTAGTCATTGCCCATGTCATAAAAGACGCCGACAAACAAAAGGTCTTGCCCGATCTGACTGCACCGTCACAGATTATCCCGTCGTAATCACTAAGATCCCGTGCCGTCCACCACCTGAAAACAAACCTCTGATTTTCCGACAGCCTTGTTATTTTCACAAGCTATCACCGTCCCTGCCGTAAATGCTCTCGATAAGTCGCTTCGACTCACCGCCGCCGTCAAGCTGAGGCGCAAGCTCCCCAAGCTTTTCCAAGGCTTTCTGCCTGTCAAAAAACTTGATCTCCAAAACGTTCTTTCCGCTGATCTTTATCTCACTCACGTTAAAAAGATCCATGCCCATGATGTCCCTTGCCGTCATGTTCTCAGCGTCAAAAACCAGCTTTACAGCGTCATTCACCGCCCCGAAAGCTATCCTGTTCAGCCCTCGCTTCACATAAGAAAGGGTGTCGCTGTCAGCCTCCTCCAGCTTTTTAAGCTCCGCCTCCGTTTCTGCCGAGTGCAGAAGCTCAAGCCCTCTGTCCTCAGCCTCCTCCGCCCTTGCACCGGTGTGCAAAGCCGCTTCACGAAGATTTCTCAGATAGAAGAAAAATCTCGCAAATCTTTTCTGTTCGCCTGCCATATCGTTCCTCCTTTTTAATTTCTGTGAAAGATGTTCCACCGTATCTTAACGGCTCTCAAAAAACATCTCTCACTTATCCCGAAAAATGCCCATTTTGTTGCATAAAAAATGCAACAATTGCAGAAATGTTGTCAAATTAAATCATTTATCATTTGTTTGCATAAATCGACCTGCCCAAAACTGTGCAAAAGCCACATACCTTCATGAACAGAAAAACTATTGGTAAAAAGAAATACTTTGATTTTCCGAGCCGTTTCGTACCCTCACTGCACCTCATTTTCAGACAAATATGTAAGCTATGCGAAACTTTCAATATACCTTATGAAAAAAAGTATATATTACTTGACAAAAGCCGAAAAATTAGTACAATAGTAAGTGTATGACACAAATTTGAAGAACAACGCAGGAGGTAAAAATATGAAAATGAGAGGTATCTATTCCTCAGTAACAGATATCAGACGAAAAGTCTTTACAGAGGTGGCAAGACTTGCCTATGAAGAGGGCGATTATGCCGAAAAGATCGCAGAGCTTCCTTATAAGATAGTACCGGGAAGCAAAGCTGTTTACCGTGAGTCTATCTTCCTTGAAAGAGCTATCGTTGAAGAAAGGCTCCGTCTTGCTATCGGTCTGCCCCTAAGACCGATCGAGGAGCATAAGTCTGTGGCTGACGGCATTGAAGAAAGTGCGATCGCAGAAAAGTATTACGATCCACCGCTTGTAAACATAATCAAGTTTGCCTGCAACGGCTGTCCTGAAACTCATTATCATGTTACCGACTGCTGTCAGGGCTGTCTTGCACACCCATGTCAGGAAGTCTGTCCAAAGGGTGCCATAACCATCAAGCATGGCAAATCAGTAATAGATCAGTCTAAATGTATAAAGTGCGGCAGATGTCAGAGTGTCTGTCCATACAATGCAATAAACAAAATGGAAAGACCATGCGCAAGAGCCTGCGGCATGGACGCTATCGGCTCAGACGAAGAGGGCAAGGCAAAAATAGATTATGACAAGTGCGTATCCTGCGGAATGTGTCTTGTAAACTGTCCATTCGGCGCTATCGTAGACAAGGGACAGATATTCCAGCTTATAACAGCAATGAAGAAAAAGAAGAAGGTCATCGCTATCGTAGCACCTGCATTTGTAGGTCAGTTCGGACCAAAGGCAAGCCCTGAAAAGCTCACAGCGGCAATGAAGAAGCTTGGCTTTGCAGACGTGGTCGAGGTAGCAATAGGCGCAGACCTTTGTTCCATCGAGGAAGCAAAGGACTTCATGAGAGAAGTTCCTGAACATCAGCCATTCATGGCGACATCATGCTGTCCTGCATGGTCAGTAATGGCGAAGAAGCTTTTCCCTACCCTTGCCCCATACATTTCAATGGCTTTGACCCCAATGGTACTTACAGCGAGAATGCTCAAAAAGGACGATCCTGACGCTTGTATCGCATTTATCGGACCATGTGCGGCAAAGAAGCTTGAAGCTTCAAGACGTACTATCCGCAGCGACGTAGACTTTGTGCTTACCTTTGAGGAACTCATGGGAATGTTCAATGCCAAGGGCGTAACATTTGAAGATATTACAGATGAAGAAAAAGTAGATCTTTGCGAGGGTACAGGTGACGGACGTGGCTTTGCAGTAAGCGGCGGCGTAGCAAAGGCAGTAGCAGACGTTATCCACAAGCTTGACCCAGAGCGTGAGGTCAAGGTAGTATCAGCGCAGGGACTTAAGGACTGCCGCAAGCTTCTCACACTTGCGAAAGCAGGCAAATATGACGGCTATCTTCTCGAGGGCATGGCTTGTCCTGGCGGCTGTGTAGCAGGTGCAGGAACGCTTCAGGCGGTAGAAAAGAGTACAGCGCTTGTAAACAAATATGTAAAGGACGCACCTTTACAGAACTCTCTCGACTCCAAATACGAGATCAATCTTGATCTTATCACCGAGCCGCATGATGACAAATAAGAGATAGAATTGAAACGGACAGCGTTATGCTGTCCGTTTTTTTGTACTGTCACTCGCCGTGACGGGCATTTTACGCCATACATTGTGGTATAAAACACTTTTTCACCGCTTTTTGAATTCGTATAGAATACTACACATTGCAATTATCACACACCCCCTGATACCCCCACAAACGGCAGTAGGGGCGAACAGTGTTCGCCCGTCGAAGAAACAAGCCCACGATTATATCATTGTTGGATAGAACTGAAAACTATCCAATCACATCTTCAGGGGAGCAGCGCAATATTCTTCACACGACAAGTCTACACAACATTGTGATAAATTCAAACCTTGCAGTTCCCCGAAACGGGACGTCGAGGGCGCCGTCCACTACAATTCTACCCCGACTTCATCACGCCGCAAAATCGCTTTGCTCTTTGCGGATTTACGTTGTAATTGGGGATAGGATAGGCGGTGCAGATTTTTTGCTCCGTTATTACTTTTGATAAGAAGCACAACTTTTGTATGCTTTTTCTCATTAAATCTGCACCTTGTCGGCTATCGCCGAATGAGGCTCTGCCTCAAACTCCGCTAGGGGCTTTGCCCCTAGACCCCACAAGCCCTCTAGCGCCGGGCTTGAGCGTGCGCTTTATCTCTTGCTTCGCTCGGTGCTTGGGGGCAGCTTTGCTCATTCCTCACTCCTCACTCCTCACTTAAACGCCCCTCCCCCCCTTGATTTTTCCCGTAATATGTAGTATAATAAATGAAATAGTGCATAATAACAGAAAAATTCTTACAGAGAGGATCTTTATAAAATGGAAATAATCAATAAGTCCGATGAAAAACTCCTTGCAGAATATGAACAGTTCGCAAGCACCAGCAAATACGGCAATTTCATGCAATCCCTCAAATGGCCGAAGGTAAAGGACAACTGGGGCTGGGACGCTGTTATCTCCCGTGACGCTGACGGCAATATCCGTGGAACTTGCCTTATCATAATCAAAAAAGTGCCTATTTTCGGTGTTACTTTTATGTATGCCCCTCATGGCCCTGTTTGCGACTGGTCTGATAAAGAGGTCATGACCGACCTTTTCGAGGGCGTAAAGGTGCTTGCAAAGAAATACAAATGCTACCAGTTTATGTGGGACCCTTGTTTCGAGGAGGGCGACGACAAGTGTACAAAGCTTATCGAGGACATGGGCTTCAAGCACATACACAAGGCGGCTGAGCTGACCACTATTCAGGCTCGTAATAACTATATGCTCAGAAATATCGAGGGTAAGACCCCTGACGAGGTCATGGCTACTTTCAAGCCTGACTGGAGAAACCGTATCAGAAAAGCCCCTAGAAAGGGCGTTTACTGCAAGGCTTGCGGCACTGAGGCTCTTGACGATTTCTACCCTCTCATGCAGGCAACAGGTATCAGAGATGGCTTCTCTATCCGTTCAAAGGAGTATTTTGTAAAAATGCTCAATGGTCTTGGTCCTGAACACTGCCGACTTTTCATGTGCTATGTTGACGAGGACGGCAAGCAGATACCATTGTCAGGTGCAGTAACAACACAGTATGCAGGCAAGACCTGCTATGTTTACGGTGCTTCCGCAAACCACCACAGAAACCTCTACCCTAACTATCTCATGCAGTGGACGATGATAAACTGGGCTTTGGAGGGCAAAAACTATATCTATGATTTTCAGGGCATACCATTCTACAACGATGAAACAAACCCTAACTACGGCGTATACAAGTTCAAAAAGGGCTTTAACGGCGAGGTCGTTACCTATGAGGGCGAATTTTTCTACATTTTCAAGCCTTTCATGAAAAAAGTCGTTGATTTCTGCGAAAAGATAGTTATGGATAGACACGAACGCAAAAGACAGAAGCTTCTCAAAAACAGAAATAAGGATATGCAGTAGGCAGCAATAGATTAAATTTAAAAATTTTTGAACAGTTTATACATTTTTACCCATTCTTTACACAGACAACATTTGATTTTTACTTATATGTGATATGATTTACAAAGAGGTGAGCAAGGTGCATAAAGGCGTTGTAAGGACCTTGTGGCTCATTGCCGCATTGAGCCTTGTGCTGAGTTATGCTGTGATGTGCATTGCATGGCTTTCAAAGGGCTGTCGCTATGGAGCGCAGTTTTGCATAAACGTTTTTATGAGAGCGCTTCCTCTTTGTCTTATATTCCTGTGCATCGTCGAGCTTGCAGGGCTTTTCATATGGGTCTTCAAAATAAAAAAGCTCGAAAGGCTCTACGCTAAAAAGGGCGGCTGTGACGAATATTTTGAGCTTCTTGAAAAATATCTTCTCAGGCAGAACAAAGATAAGGGTCACGGGCTTTTGAAGCTTGCCGCTGTTTACATTTCAGAAAAACGCTTTGAAAACTGTTTTCTCACACTTGACCGTATAGCTTTTGATAGGCTTACCCCCTCAGATCAGAACAAGTATTTTGAACTGCTTCTTTACGGCAGGCTAATGTCAGGTGATATTTCTCAGGCAAACGAGATATTTGTTTCGGCAGAGCATTACTTCAAGCGAGGTCTTCTCGATAAACGCAATGGGCAAATGCTTTTCACCATTGGTCTGCTGGAATATTTCAACGAACGCTTTGAAGCGGCGGTAAAGTTTTTTGACAGCGCAGAGAAAAGCCGTGACGCTGACAAAACGCTTCGGTGCAACTGTGAGCTTTACAAGGGCGAGTGTTTTCTCGCTCAGGGTAATGTGAGAGCGGCAAAGGCTTCGGCTGAAAAAAGTGCGGCGCTTGTTAGTGACGATAAGCAGGAAGCACAGCTTGGAAAGCTGATGACACAGGTAGAAAAAGCTTACATCAGAACAAAAGAAAAGTCTGCTGATACGAAAGCAGACAACACCACGGAAGGAGGATATGCCTTTTAAGGCATAGAAACAAGTATGATAATAAACGCACTCAGAGGCTTTTGCATGGCTCTTGCGGACAGTGTCCCTGGAGTTTCGGGAGGAACTATAGCATTCCTGTTGGGCTTTTATGACAGCTTCATAAATTCCCTTAACGACATTATGGGACGTGACAATGCAAAGCGTAAAAAAGCATTTTTCTTTCTTATAAAGCTTGGCGTAGGCTGGGTGATCGGTATGCTTCTTGCAGTAAGCGTTCTTGCCAACGTGTTTGAAAGCGGCATCTACAAGGTAAGCTCGCTGTTTCTGGGCTTTATCATTCTGGCGATACCGGTCATGATAATGGAAGAAAAAGAGAGCATTAAGGGCAAATATTACAACATCGTATGGGCTGTTATCGGCATTGCTATCGTTGTGGGCATTTCCCTTATAAATCCGTCAGGCAGCGGTGCTGACGTTTCTCACATGAATATAGGCACAGTGATATTCGTCGTTCTTGCAGGAATGTGCGCAATATCTGCAATGGTGCTTCCCGGCATTTCAGGCTCCACCATACTTCTCACATTCGGTCTTTATATGCCTGTTATCACGGGAATAAAAGAGTTCCTTCATCTGAACTTCGAGTATTTCGGACTTCTCTGCTCTTTGGGTATCGGCATTATCCTTGGGGTGTTCATTACCCTCAGGCTTATCAAAAAGGCTCTTGAAAAGTTCAGAAGCCAGACTATCTACTGCGTTATCGGCATGATGATAGGCTCGCTGTACGCCATAGTTATAGGTCCTACAACGCTTAAAGAGCCTAAAGACCCTATGTCCTTCGGCACATTCAGCATCGTATTTTTTATCATCGGTGCGGCTATCGTGTTCGGTATTCAGGTAGCAAAGAGCGTGTATGACAAGAAACAGCTTGCAAAGGCTGAAGAAAAGATAGAAGAAGAATAGATATTATATCAAAACGAACGAATATATAAAAAGGCTCAATTTCTGCATCATAGAAATTGAGCCTTTTGCTGCAAATAACGTAAGTACACTTTTTTCTGAACACATATCATATGACCTATATGCCCACCTAGCAAATTTATATTCTTGTGATTATATAAAAACTACCGCCCCTACTGCCCCCTTTTGCTGTTCATTCTTCCAAAATCAGCATTTTATACAATTGAACGCCTTGACAATTATGCAACTATACCATATAATAAAATTAGGCAAATACTATATCCTGTATTATATTCCAAACATAACATGACAGCTATTGCAAAAATAGCATATCAGCGTCTATGATTTCTACAAATCATACGCCTGCCCTATGTAAAAAGTGTTTAAATTTTTGGGGCGTTTGGCATTTTTTCTTGCAAAAATTGTCGGCTTGTGGTATAATTATCAGGAGCAGGGGGCGTGCTATCCCCTCAATGGGTGAAAACTATCCTTGTTTCTTAAACGTTTTCGCCAATATAGTAATAAAGGTGCAGAGCGCAAAGCTCGGCTTGAAAGTATATAGGAGGTAAAGATTTATGGCAAATAGTGCTGTAGAAAAAACAATTTCCACGCAGGAACTTAAAGAAAAGCTTCTTGACGTTCTTCACAACGATTTCCAGACAACACCTGAGGACGCTTCCGACCAGCAGGTATACGAGGCTCTTTCTAAGATCGTTGTAGGAATTCTTAAAGCTAAGAGAAGAAAGTTCACTGTTAAAACTCAGTCTGAGGGCAAGAAGAAGGTCTACTATCTTTCTATGGAATTTCTTATGGGAAGAAGCCTTAAAACTTCTCTTTATAACCTTGAAATGCAGAAGCAGGCTACAAAGGTCCTTAAGGACATGGGCATTTCTATAAACGGCATTTACGAGTGCGAGCCTGACGCAGGTCTTGGCAACGGTGGTCTTGGAAGACTTGCTGCCTGCTATCTTGACGCTCTTGCTGCCGACGGCTATCATGCTACAGGCTATTCTATCTGCTATGAATACGGTATCTTCAAGCAGAAGCTGGAGGACGGCTGGCAGACCGAGCTTCCTGACAACTGGCTCCCGGGCGGCTCTGTATGGCTCGTTCCTGTTCCGTCAAAGGCTGTCGAGGTTCGTTTTGACGGCGAGCTTAAGGAATACTGGGACAATCAGTATCACTGCGTAACTCACGAGAACTACACATCAGTTATGGCTGTTCCATACGATCTGTTCGTATCAGGCTACAACAGCGAAGCAGTTTCAAAGCTCAGACTTTGGAAAGCTGAAATGGCTGACTTTGATATGTCAATGTTCAATCAGGGCGACTATCAGAAGGCTCTTAGCAAGAACATCATTTCACAGGCTATCACAAAGGTGCTTTATCCTAACGACAACCATGCAGAGGGCAAGTCACTCAGACTTAGACAGCAGTATTTCCTTTGCGCTGCTTCTATCGGCGATATCGTAAACCAGCACATGAGCGTTTACGGCACACTTGACAATCTCCATGAAAAGGTAGCTATCCACATCAACGATACTCACCCGACACTTGCTATCCCAGAACTTATGAGAGTTCTTCTTGATGATTGCGGCTATTCATGGGACAAGGCTTGGCACATCGTTACGAACACATTTGCATACACAAACCACACTGTAATGCCTGAGGCTTTGGAGAAGTGGGACTGCAACCTTCTCAAGAGCGTTTGCCCTAGAATCTTCTCTATCATCATCGAGATAAACGAGCGTTACTGCAAGGATCTTTGGGAGAGATACAAGGATCAGGCTAAGGTTTCACATATGTCTATCGTTGAGGACAACAAGGTGAAAATGGCTACACTTTGCGTACACGCTTGCCACAGCGTAAACGGCGTTGCAAAGATACACTCTGAAATCATCAAGAAAGAAACATTCAAGGACGAGTACCTTGACACACCAACAAAGTTCAAAAACGTTACAAACGGTATCGCATACAGAAGATGGCTTTATCAGTCTAACGAGGGTCTGACAGATCTTCTTTGCGAGAAGATAGGCGACGGCTTCCTCAAGAATGCCGCTGAGCTTTCAAAGCTTGCTGTATTCAAGGACGACAAGGACGTTCTTGACAGACTTGCAAAGATCAAGCTTGACAACAAGAAGAGTTTTGCAAAGTATGTAAAGAATCAGTATGGCGTTGTTCTCAACACTGATTCTATCTTCGACGTTCAGGTAAAAAGACTTCACGAATACAAAAGACAGCAGCTCAACGCTTTGAACATCATAGCACAGTACAATTACCTCAAGGCTAATCCAAACGCTGATTTTGTACCAAAGACATATATCTTTGCTGCAAAGGCTGCTCCTGGCTACTACATGGCAAAGCAGATCATCAAGCTTATCTGGAACATTTCTCAGGAGCTGAAAAAGGACAAGAAGCTCAACGAGAAGCTCAACGTTATCTTCCTCGAGGACTACAACGTATCACTTTCTGAGATACTCATGCCAGCGGCAAACATCTCTGAGCAGATCTCACTTGCTGGTACAGAGGCTTCAGGTACAGGTAACATGAAGCTTATGATAAACGGCGCTATCACACTGGGTACTCTTGACGGAGCAAACGTTGAGATACACGAGCAGGTAGGAGACGACAACATCATCATCTTCGGTATGAACGTTGACGAGGTAAACGCTTGCAAGTCAGGCTACAAGCCTATGGACATCTACAACTCAAACACAGTTGTTAAGCAGGCTATCGACACACTTCAGTACGGCATCAACGGACAGCAGTTCAACGAGATCGCTGACAGCCTGAAGAACTCTGACCCATACATGGCTCTCAAGGACTTCGATTCTTACCAGAAGGCTCAGGCTTACGCTTCTGAGTGCTACAAGGATCAGACAAAGTGGCAGAAGATGAGCCTTGCAAACATTGCAGGCGCAGGCATTTTCTCCGCAGACCGTTCTGTTGAGGACTACGCTAGAGATATTTGGGGTCTTTCAAAGTAATTTATTAATACAAAAAATTATCGGACAGTTGCTTGGTGCGACTGTCCGATTTTTTGTACATATACGCAATTCATGAAACGATAAATTTGTAAGGTCACAAGATGAGTGAAAGGAACGGGACGCCGAGGGCGTCGTCCCCTGCATGGTTCGAGCGATGTTTATACAATGTGAAAATCAACATAAATAGTGACGTGCGAGAAAAGCGGGCTGCCGAGGGCGCAAGCCCCTACATTGTTTGTGCGATGTTTATTCAATGTGAAAAGCAACATAAATAGTGACGTGCGAGAAAGGCGGGCTGTCGAGGGCGCCAGCCCCTACATTTTTTTAACACACAAAAAAGGACGGCTTTTTTTCACCGTCCTTTTGATTTCTAATTTAGTCCTCGTCAGCAAGTGCAAAATCTATCTTGCCCGAGTTTACATTTGCGTTTATCACCTTTACTCTGATAGGGTCGCCCACACGATATTCCATTCCGTTTGTAAGGTTTTTCAGGCTCACCATATCGTCGCAGACATATTCGCCGTCAGGCATATTGTCCGTGTGGAGCAGTCCCTCGCAGGTGTCAGGAAGTGCGATAAAAAGACCGAACTCAACGGCTGAAACCACTGTTCCCTGAAACTCATCACCGATATGAGCGTTCATATACTCAGCCTTGTAGCAATCCTCACAGCTTCGCTCCACCTGCATTGCGGTAAGCTCTGTCTTTGTGGACTGGTCGGCTGAGGCGTACACGAACTTGTTGAACTTTGTGGCGCACTCCTCTGCACTGCTGCCACTGAGAAAAGCTGACATTATTCTGTGGATAGTCAGATCAGGGTAACGTCTGATAGGTGAAGTGAAGTGGGCATAATCCTCCAGTGCAAGTCCGAAGTGACCCACAGGCTCGGTGGAATATCTTGCCTTTGACATACTTCTCAGTACGATATTGTTCATGATAAGGTCTATATCAGTACCCTTTGCGGCTTTGAGTATCTCCGACATATCCCCAGGGCAAGCCTTTTCGCCCAGCTTATACTGGACGTTGAGCTTGACAAGCGCTTCCCTCAGGGATTCAAGCTTCTCGTCTGACGGCTCTTCGTGGATACGATAAACGAACGGCAGGTTATTATCCATGCCAAATCTTGCGGCACACTCGTTTGCAACAAGCATGAAGTCCTCTATTATCTCCTCGCTTCTTCCACGGGTACGCCTCTCAACTCCCACGCAGATATCCTCGTCATTGATGATAAGCTTGCTCTCAGAGGTTTCAAGCTCAGGACAGCCACGGTTTTTCTTGTTTTTATACAAAATATCCGCAAGCTCTTTTATAATAGGAAGCTGATCTGAAACCTCGGCATATTTTTCTTTAAGTTCAGCATCGTCACTGCCTGCCAAAAGTGAATTTATCTCGGAATAAACGCCCTTTACACGGGAGCGGATAACAGTTTTTGCAAACTTATACTCTGTGATATTGCCCTGCTTGTCAAGCTCACAAAGACACGAAAACGCAAGTCTGTCCTCCTGCGGATTAAGGGAGCAGATGCCGTTTGAAAGCTCCTTAGGGAGCATTGGTATAACTCGGTTTGCGTAATAAACGCTTGTGCCACGTTTGAAAGCTTCGTTATCCAGCTGTGACTTTGGCTGAACATAGTGGGAAACGTCGGCAATGTGAACGCCAAGGAGATAACCTGTTTTGGTTCGTTCAACAGAAATTGCGTCGTCGATATCCTTTGTATCTGCGCCGTCAATGGTGAATATCGGCTTGTCACGGAGGTCAAGGCGGCCCGGTATCTCCTCTTTTATCCTTGAATAATCGGACACTTCCCTAGCCTCATAGATGACCTCGCTTGGGAAAACAGGGGTCAGACCATTGACCTCAAGGACGCTCATTGCGCAGGCAGAGGCTTTCATGGAGCTTCCATAGCTTGAAACTATCTCGCAGACGTGTTCAGAGTGCCTGTTTCCACGCTTTGTGACCTGTGCCACCACCTTATCGCCCTCGTGAAGCTCAAGCCTCATAGGGTTCTCAAAGGTCATTGCATATTTTGACAGCATATCAGGAACGATTTTCAGCACGCCGAACTCGCTCACAAGTTCGCCCGTAAACTTGGCAAAATTCTCCTCCACAATGCTCATGACCTCGCCCTCGGTGCAAGCTCCCTCGCCCTTGAAGGTTCTCACAAGAACGATATCGTGTGGCATTGCGCCTTTGAGGTACTTGCCCACAACAAAAATTTCCTCGTCAGTGTCAAGATTTTTCACAAAGCCGTAAGTCTTATTGAGCCTTACCACCTCGCACTTGACGAATTTCTTAGGGTCAACGAGCCTTATGCCGAACTTATCTTCCATTATCTCGCCGTTTTTCTTCATTTTGTCAACGGCTTTTGTGAATTTTTCAAACTCAAAGCCCTTTCCTCTGCATGATCTCAGCAATTCTTTGAAAGTCAGCGGCTTCTTGCCTGCTTTTTTTAACTTTGAATATATTATTTTTCTGTAATCTAACTTCATAAATTTCCTTTCTTTTTACTTATATTCCAACGCTATGTATTCATCTTTGAACACAAAGCCCATTTTCTGTGCTATTGAAAGCGAGGTGAGATTTCGTGCGTCCCAGTGAGGTGTAAGCCCACGGCGTACACATTCCAGCAAAAACGCCGCCGCAGTTATCTGTGCAAGACCTTTCAGACGGTATTCTTTACGGGTTGAAACTTCTATCTCAACGCCTTTATCGTAGTATGAGAACGCAGAAGTTCCGCTGACTATCCTGCCATTATCAGTGAGCACATATCCGAAACCATGGGCTGAAAAGTCCGCAAAGTCTTTAAAATTGCACACAAAGGACTCCGACCACTGCTCTACCAAGGCTTTCTTATAAAGTTCTTCATCTATCATTGACAGTTTAAGCTGTCCCATATTTTGTACTCTTGATAATGTTTCACGCAGTTTGTCGGTATCAAAGTCGTTTTCAGGCGGACAGGTGTGATATCTTTTGACTATTTTAAGCTGTCCGTCGCGGGCACACAAGGCTTTTGCAAGCTCCTCGCTGTCAGGAACTATGACTGCGTTTTTGTTATCGCTGCAAAATTTGAGCATATCAGCCCCAAAGCTTTTGTCACCTGCGGCAAAATAAAAGTCGCCGCAGCATATGACCGCCGCAGTTGGTGCGGTGGTATCGTCGCAAAAGGCAGTGCCGAAAATGCCGTCAAAATATGAAAACATCAGCGAGTCATAAAGATCCGCAAAAAGCGGTCTTATCTTATTCTTTACACCGTCTGCACATTTCATTACATTCTTTTCCCCATTCTTACTTTCTGCAAAGAAAAAGCCCTGCACGGAGCAGGGCGGGTAATTATTTCTTGATCTGATAAATAATATTTACAGCAAGAGTTATCACGAATATCAGTATCGCACTTATCCTTGTCAGTCTGTTAAGCTTAGCGTCCTTGGTGTTTGAACCGTTCTTTCCATAGAAAGAATCGTTATATCCACCGCCGATAGCAGATGTAAGACCCTGCTCTTTGGTGTCCTGCGCAAGAACTACAAGTATGATAACGAGGCTGGCTACGATCAGCAGTGCGCCTGCAACGATCTCAATTACGCTCATTTTTGTTCCTCCAAAACATAATTATACATTTTAATATATTATAGCACACATCTTCTCAGATTGCAAGGGGTTTTCAGAATTTTTTCAATTCTTTTTCTTTTTATCGGTGCTTTCAGCCTTTGAGGTGGTATCTTTCTGCTTCTCCACCTGCTGGATAACTGTGACGTTTGACACGTCAAGACGTTTTTTCAGAAGCTCTGTGACCGTTTTGAGCTGTTCATCGGTAAGAACCTTGTTCTCATATAGCACCACTGTTACGCCATTAACTGTTGTGGGCGAGCCTACTGAATGACTGCTCATGTGACCGCCTGCCGCACCAGTTATGTTTGGATAAACGATAGCAAGCTCCTCGGCGATATCGCTCATGTCTATATCATAGCTCTGATAGCTGTCAAGCTGTGCTTTCAGATTTTCATTCTCGGCTTTAAGGTCATCGTTTTCTTTCTGCGCAAGCACCTGTGCCACCTTGTTCTGTGTTTCCTCATCGTCGGCATTCTTTTCAAGCATCTTTTCGACCTCGTCAGCGGTAACACCGCTTTCCACCTCGGTCTGTGTTATCACAAGCTTATAATCTCCCAATCCGAAAGCTTTCAGCTCGCTTTGAAGTGCCTTTGTATCGGCAGTACTTATTTTCTTGCCAAGGAGCGCCACTTCTATCATACGTTTATCGGTATCTATTGTTTTCTGCACTATCTGAGTGCCGTCAAAGTCAAAATTCTCGGTGATAAACTTCTCTGCACTGCTGTTATCCATTGTCTTTTTCACAATATCATAGCCAAGATAAATACTAGGAAGCATGGTAATAACTGTGATAAAAGCGATATTTCTGTGTATCTTTTTCAAAGCCTTCGGGGAAATATCGTTGCCGTGAGGCAGCCTTAAAAGCTTCAGTACAACGATAGCCGCAAGGCAGATGAAAAAGCTGTTTATGAAAAAGAGATACAATGCACCGCCGAAATAGTCAAGGCGATGTCTTGCCAAGCCGTAGCCTGCGGTACAAAGCGGCGGCATGAGTGCTGTTGCGATAGCCACGCCGGGGATAACGTTGCTTTTCTCCTTACGGGTCTGACCTATTATGCCGGCAAGTCCGCCAAAAAGGGCAATAAGAACGTCCCACGCTGTAGGTGTGGTTCGGGCGAGAAGCTCGGAGGAGGCTGTGGTGATAGGTGAGATAGTAAAGTAAATAGTCGAGGTGATAAGGCAAATGACCACCTGTATGCCAAGTCTTATCGCCGCACCCTTTGAAAGGGTCAGGTCATTGGTGGCGATTCCGTAGCCTATGGCTGTTATACCGCCCATAAGAGGTGAGATGAGCATAGCACCGATTATAACGGCGGTGGAGTTCATATTCAGACCTATGGAGGCTATAAGTATGGCAAGCATGAGGATACACATATTCGTACCCTGAAGCTTTGCGCCGGATATTATCGTATTATGTATCTCATCAGGGTCAGCCATATCCCAGCGCAGACTGAACATATTTCTAAGCCCTTGTATAAATCTGCCTTCCTGTAATTTCAAATCTCAGACCTCCCCTGCTTATTTTACTGCACCCCATGCGATGTTCTGCAAACGCCTTGCAGAATCGGTAGTGCCTGCGCCTGTCTGCTGGATAAAATATAGTATGCAGAGCTGTTCTTTTGGGTCAAGGCTGAAATAGCAACCCATCCAGCCGTCCCAGCCGAAAGAGCCTTCTGACTGGATAAGTCCTGCAGTGGAAGGGTCGTCAAGGATACGCATGAAGTTACCGTAGCCGTGACCCTTTGTGCTGTCCCAGTTAAGGGTCTTGCGCTGTTCAGGTGTAAGACCATTTCTTGTCATGAAATCGACCGTGTTTCTGCCGAGTATCCTCACACCGTCAAGCTCGCCCTTGTTCATAAGCATTTTGGCAAACTTTGCATAGTCCTCTACAGTGGAAACAAGACCTGCTCCGCCCGACTCAAAGGCAGGGGGTACAGTGTAATCAGTAAGGCAAAGGTGGAAGTGAGTGAAAGGTTCGTTTCCGCCATTTTTGTATTCATAACACTGGGCAAGTCGGCTGTACTTTTCCGCCGGGATATAAAAGCCTGTATCGTTCATACCGAGGGGTTCAAAGATCTCTTTTCTAAGAAAATCTCCGAACTTCATGCCAGAAACCACCTCGATAACAGCACCCATGATGTCAGCAGATGCACCGTACAACCACTTTTCACCAGGGGAGAACATAAGAGGACGCTTGCCCATTTCTTTGGCAAAGCTTACGGTATCCAGAAGCTTTTCGCCCTTGAGATATTTTTCAGACTGCTCGCCCCAAAGCGCACCCATTTTCTGACCTGCGGGAGTGCCGTCAGGATAAGGGATACCGGAAGTCATGGTGAGCAGGTCGCCTATGGTTATATCTCTGTCGGCAGGACGCTCACCGTTCTCATCAAGGACCACAGGATCGGAAAACTCAGGGATAAACCACTTGAGCAGGTGACGAGTGTCGAGCAGACCACGCTCGATAAGTATCATTGCGGCAGCGGCTGTGACAGGCTTTGACATAGAAAAAAGTCTGAAAATGCTGTCAGTTTTCATAGGGATATTTTTCTCCTTGTCAGCAAGACCAAAGCTTTTGAGATAGACAGTTTCGCCTTTATGGATAACGCTGAGAACTGAGCCTGAGAAAACACCGTTGGTTATCTCTTTTTGTGCAACAACGTCGAGATATTTAAAATTTTCGTACATGGTAGACCTCCGTGTTATGATGTTTGATATATAGGATTATAACACAGTTCTGGCGGAAATGCAAGATTTTGTGTGGCAGCAAAAAATCCGCTACCATAAATGATAGCGGATTGGGTGCAGGGACACGTCCCCTACTTTGTAAAGTTTACAAACAAACTTATTGAGCGGGACTGAAGTTTGATAACAAAAAAGCCATGACGGGAAATGCCCGTCACGGCGAGCATCAAACCCCTCCCAGCATATCATACCTATGGGCGGGAGCAAAAAAATCCGCTACCATAAATGATAGCGGATTGGGTGCAGGGGCACGCCCCTGCTGGCGGAGATGGAGAGATTTGAACTCTCGCTACGGTTTTGCCGTACTACCGCATTTCGAGTGCGGACCCTTCAGCCACTTGGGTACATCTCCTTGTGTCAACTATACTATTATACAAGTAATCACAAAAAAAGTCAAGCCCTTTGTGCAAATTTAAGCACAAAGAGCTTGTCCATCATCTATTGCTGAGCACGCCTCTGCATCTCCTTAACATATGCAAGCGTTTCAGGAGTGTAACCTACCATTGCGTTGGGACAACATTGGGAAAGCAATTGCATAAGCCCCATGGCGGTGTCCTTGCCCTTGGCATATACGTTAAAACGCAGTACATTCTTCTTGTGCTTCGTGCAGACGATTATCTCGTTTGTGTAGCTGATGAAATTCATACTCGCTGTGTGCTGGTAAATGCCGTAGGCTTCCTCTCGCCAGCACATCTGAAATGGCGCTTTCTTGTTGGCAAGCACCCTGTCGGATACGATAATATGATCGTCCTGATATTGTATGTTGGCGTAAAGCTCGTCAGCCTGCTGTAAAAGATCGGGATTGGCTTTGAATATGCCGCTCTTTTCAGGGTGCGTCCTCCGTGATGTACCAAATATAAGAAATATAACACCAGGCGTAAGAGCAAAAAGTCCAAGTATCAATACGCCGTATTCACCGGCTACTACCGCCGCAAATGAGATAAATCCACCCATTAGCGTGAGTATCACACCGCCAGCTATCATTGCTATCATTCTTTTTCGTATGTTGGCAAATACTACTTCTCGTCCCATTTTCGTTACCCCTCTTTACTTTTTATCCGTGATTCTGCTTTGCCACAAGGCTCTCTCCGCAGTATATCTTCCTGAGCTTTGGCTTCTCTATCTTGCCCGTCGGGTTTCTCGGTATGTCTGCAAAAATTATCTTGTGCGGACGCTTGTATCTCGGAAGCTTCTGACAGAACGCCATTATCTCTTCCTCTGTGCATGGGTGGTCTGGCTTTAGCTCGATTATTGCCGCCGCTATCTCGCCCAAACGCTGGTCAGGCAGACCAATTACTGCCACGTCCCTGATAGCGTCGTGACTTCTCAAAAAGTCTTCTATCTGTACAGGGTAAAGATTTTCTCCACCACTTATAATAACGTCCTTTTTGCGGTCAACAAGGTAAATAAAGCCGTCCTCGTCCTCCTGAGCCATGTCGCCCGTGAAAAGCCAGCCGTCTTTAAGAGTTTCAGCTGTCGCCTTTGGATCTCTGTAGTAGCAGGTCATAACGCCGGGACCTTTTACGCAAAGCTCGCCCACTTCGCCACGCTTTACAGTGTTGCCCTTATCATCAACTATCTTGACCTTCCAGCCAAAGCCTGCCTTGCCTATTGCGCCTACCTTGTCAATGTTATCCATGCCAAGGTGTACACATCCCGGACCTATAGATTCGCTAAGACCATAGTTAGTGTCATATTTGTGGTTAGGGAAAACCTTTTTCCAGCGTGCAATAAGTGACGGCGGAACAGGCTGTGCGCCTATGTGCATAAGCCTCCACTGTGAAAGCTCATACTTTGAAAGTGTCACCTCGCCGCTGTCGATAGCGTCAAGGATATCCTGCGCCCAAGGCACAAGAAGCCATACGATAGTACACTTCTCCCTTGATACAGTGTCAAGTATAAATTCGGGCTTCACGCCCTTGAGAAGCACCGCCTTACCCCCTGAGATAAGGCTTCCGAACCAGTGCATCTTCGCACCTGTGTGATAAAGGGGAGGGATACAAAGGAAAACATCGTCCTTGGTCTGACCGTGATGATTCTGCTCAACTCTTGCGGCGTGCATAAGGCTCTCGTGATTGTGCAGGATAGCCTTAGGGAAGCCAGTTGTGCCTGACGAGAAGTAGATAGCCGCATCGTCTTCGTCAGTAAGCTCTATGTACGGAGTAGTGCTTGCACAGTTTGCAGTGAGCCTGTCATAATGCTCTGCAAATGACGGACAGTTCTCGCCAACATAGAAAAGAAGTCTGTTCTTGCTTATCTCATCAGCTATCTCCTCAACTCTGCCGATAAATTCAGGACCAAATACAAGAATATCCACCTCGGCAAGGTCAAGACAGTATTTTATCTCCTCCGGAGTGTATCTGAAATTCAGCGGCACTGCAAGCGCACCCGTCTTGAGGATACCAAAATAAATAGGCAGCCATTCAAGACAGTTCATAAGCAGAATACCCACCTTGTCACCCTTTTTTACCCCACGGGACAAAAGCAGATTGGCAAAGCGGTTAGCCTTTTCGTTGAAAACGCTCCAGGTTATCTCACGGCGATAATGACAGACTGGGTTAGGCTCGATAAGCTCATATTCCTTCCAAGTCACACGTCTGGTTTCTCTGATCTCAGGATTGACCTCTACCAGAGCAACATCGTTTCCGAACTCTCGTGCGTTACGCTCCAGTATCTCGGTTATAGGCATACAAAAACTTCCTTTCATAATTAAAAGCTTGAAAGCTAGAAAACTTAAAAGCTTAAAAGTATTCACAAACATATATGTTATTATTTTATCATATGATGACAAAAAAGTAAAGAGATTTAAAACAGAATAAGTGACAAAGTGAAAGATAAATAATTGTGGAGTTTTTACAGAAGAAAAGTGTTTGCCCCTACCTGAATTTGAGCGAATACCGTCAAAAAGATAACCGCCAAAAAAAGACAGCCCCACATGGGAGCTGCCCCTTAACTTAAAAAGTGTACCGTTTCAGATCTTATTCTTCTGCCTTTTCTTCCTCTTTGCTCGCCTCAGCCGCCTGCTGTGCCTTGAGAAGATCCCTGATCTCTGTAAGAAGCACTACGTCCACCGGTGGCTCTGCAGGCTTTTCAGGCTCTTCATGCTTGCCAAGTGACGCAAGCTTGTTTATGACCTTCATTATTACAAAAATAACGAACGCCATGATTATGAAGTTGATCACTGCCGTCAGAAATGCGCCGTAGTTTATGTACTGATTTCCAAGCAAATGTATCTTGCCCTCTACGTCAGCGCCGCCTATACAGCCTATTATCGGGTTGATAAAATTCTCAGTAAATGACGTCACGATATTCTGAAACGCAGCGCCTATGATAACGCCCACTGCCAAGTCCATGACGTTTCCTTTGAGAGCAAACGCCTTGAACTCATTTACAAACTTCTTGATAAATCCTTTTTTCTTCTCTTCCATAACGGTTACGACCTTTCGTTTTTTGTTCCGAGCCACGCTCTTATGGTCATTTTATCACATATTTTGACCATTTTCAATAGTTTTTCTACAACATCCTACGGTTTTACGTCGTTTTGCCCATATATGTTAATACACTGTAAATGCTTTGTAAACAAATATGAAAAGGTATTGCATTTCCCGAAATGGTGTGCTATAATGATTAAGCTGTTTGAGTGAGGGACATGACGATGGGATATAGCCAAGAGGTAAGGCAGCGGACTTTGACTCCGTCATTCCGATGGTTCGAATCCATCTATCCCAACCAAAAACAAGCTAAATCGAACAAACATTGGGGTGTCGCCAAGTGGTAAGGCAACGGACTCTGACTCCGTCATTCCGAAGGTTCGAATCCTTCCACCCCAGCCATATTGGTGGAACAAAAAAGATGCACCAGCCGAAAAGCCCGTAAATGCGGGCTTTTTTCATGCTTTTTAACCGGAAATTTTAAGGTGAAAACCGTGGATGCTTTTTCACGATTTTAGCCGACCGGAAGGATTTGAACGCTACACAACGAAATATTGTCAAACAAATCGGCAGGCTTTGAGCAAATTTCGCTCTTAACTTGCCGATTATTTATGAAAAAACTTTCACAAACTTTTCAAGACTGTTTTGTCTAATATCACGAAATGTGATAAATGACAAAACGGTCTTTTTTTATTTCTCAAGGAAGGACGTGATACCCGTGTGGCAGCTATACTATTAAAATGGAAAATAAAACAAAGGAGGAAATCAATGAACAACAAACTTATAATCAACACAAATCTGCTTCGCAAAGAATCGGAATTCAAAACGTATACTTGCGTGGTGGAAAAAGCTGTGCCTGTTCCGACCGAAGAATTTGAGAGGCTGAAACACACTCCGATGTGCAATAACGATCTCATAAGTGAAAACCTTAACAGTATGTGGTACGGCAACGGCGTACACCATTGTCTGCTGATCTACGACAAGCAACAGGGCGACGGCTTGTTAATAGAGTCTGAGGGTGCTCCCTATGCAAGATATGCCCAGTATATTCCAAACGCCAAACTGTTGTACGAAAATCATATGCAGAATCATTTACAGGAATTAAAATTTTACTGTCCGCTTGAAATCAACAGAGAACCGGAATGCCGGTATGACGAGGAATACGAAAAAATCTCGTCCTATGAGGCTTCTGCTTACAAATCGGAGATAAACCGATTTATTGAGGATTTTACAATGCCCGAGGAGAAAGAACGGGGTCTCATGAACTGGTATGGCAAGGGCAATTCAGTCGACCAAAAGGTACGCTCGGCGTTTATGTCTGTCGAGGAGCGCGACGGAGAGCTTGTTGGCGTTATTACGGCTCAGATTTACGGTCAGCTTACAGATGAAGAGCTTGAAGAATTCCGCTTGTACTGCGAGGGACAACTTTCAGACGGCGTTGGGGAGTCTCTTGAACAGCGGCCGATAAAAACTCCCGACGGCGATATTTATGTCAGCTTCTGGAATTCAGATGACAACTGGAGCTTGCAGACGGAGGAAGAAATAAACAGCATTCAGTCAGAAGATTTGACCGATGAACCCGATATTGGAATGACAATGTGAGGTACGCATGGTATACAATGAAAAGAAAGTTGAGTTGCTTAGACAGAGGTATCCCGAGGGTACTCGGATTTGTCTTGACCACATGGAGGACTTATGTCCTGTGGAAAGCGGCACCAATGGAACTATTATTGGAGTCGACGATATCGGCTCAGTCATGGTTAAGTGGGATAACGGCAGAACTTTGAATCTTCTGCCCGATGAAGATAAATTTCATACGATCAAGCATGAACAAACTCAGTCAGACGAACAAACAGAAGAAAATACGGAAAATGAAGAAATCGCAGAAATCGAGGAATTATCGGAAGAACCGGAAATGGATATGTCCATGTAGGACTTGAAATACGGCGGTTTATGTGATATAATGTACAAGATAAAATTCTGAGAGGAATACGTTCATGAGTAAAAACAGTAAGATCTGCCCGAACTGCGGCAGAAAAATGAAACAGCAGTTTATCGGATTACAGCATTGTAAGTGCGGTATAAGCTGGAAACATGATATGGGTTACTTTGAACGCACAAACGATATGGTATTCGCTTTGCAGCGTGTTAAAATCGGCAAGAAGGTAAAGCAAATGCCCATTATACGAATAAAAGAGCGAAAGGAAAATGAATATGCCGAATAAGCCGCTCCTTGACCGAGCCTTATACAAAAAAATTAAAGCTATGGACCGTGAAACAATGGACAATTTCATTCAGAATATATATCAGACAGGAAAAGACGACGTACACGCCACAGAAGTCGACTTCGACAAGCTGCGTGAAGATATATCCAAGATCAAGGGTATCGGAGAAAGCCGATTGAATGAAATAATGGCTGTGATCGAAAGTCATATAGGAGCTGACTCCGAATAATACAATTAAATATCGCAGAACTGCCGTTAAATGAGAGATCATTTAGCGGTTTTTTTATTGTCAAAATCAGAAAGGGGCGCTTTGAATGATACGAGTATTCGACGCATTTTCAGGCATCGGAGGCTTCCGATCTGCTCTGGAAAGAGTCGGAGGATTTGAAATTGTGGGGTGGTGCGAGATTGACAGATTTGCGCAGAAAGCCTACAAAGCACTGTACGATACCGGAGGTGAACAATTTTATGAAAATATCAGAGATATTGACGTCGGAAAACTTGCAGACTTTGATCTCCTTATTGGAGGTTTCCCCTGCCAGCCGTTCTCGGTCTGCGGAGCAAGAAAAGGCTTTGCCGACGAGCGAGGAGATCTGTTCTTTGAGCTTGCCCGACTGCTTGAAGCGAAAAGACCTAAGTATTTTTGCTTTGAAAACGTACCCGGTCTCATGGGGATTGACTCGGGAAAAACTTTTGCAAAAATCATTGAAAAGCTTTCTCAACTGGGGTATTGCGTGGAATGGCGTGTGTATAACAGCGCCGATTACCTTCCCCAAGTCAGAAAAAGAGTTTACATTGCAGGATGTCTTGGAATCGACTGTTCCGGAAAAATACTGGCTTTCGGAAAAAGCGACAGCCAGAATTGCCGGAAAACTGAACAAATCATAGGCGGAAGTCAAGGCACGAGAGTTTATGATCCCGATGGACTTGCGGTGACGCAGTGCAGCGGTTCGGGCGGTATGGGCGGAAAAACAGGTCTGTACTTTATTGACAGCAATCCTCCACCTAATCTCACAGAAAATGCAAGATGTATAACCGCAAGGCAGAACAGCGGAGTAAGTCATCACAAAGGTGAACACTCCGCTGTTTTTTGTGATCTGAACGAAAATCCGCAGATTACGGAAAACGCCCGATGTCTGCATACAAGAATGGACTTGGGGGTAACAAACGGAACTCATAAAGGAGAAAGATCGGGAGTTCTGATTGAGGACGGACCGAGAGCAATTATCAATCCGTTTAAGGAAACTACCCGTCAAAACGGCAGACGAATAAAAAATCCCAACGAACCGATGTTTACGCTTACGGTAACCGATCGACACGGGATTGTCCACCATGGACGGATAAGACGCCTTATGCCAATTGAGGCATGGCGGCTGCAGGGTTTTACAACAGAGCAATTCGAAAAAGTTGCGGCAACGGGGATGTCCGACGCACAGCTCTACAAACAAGCCGGAAATGCCGTAAGCGTACCCGTTGTTGAAGAAATTGCGAGAAATTTACTGAAATTTGATGAGGAGATAAATTAAATGAATAATATGATCAAGATTTTCAAAAATGAGGAATTTGGTTCTCTCAGAATTTTAAAGGATGATAACGGCAGAATTATGTTCTGCGGCAAGGACGTGGCTTCTGCATTGGGCTACAGCAATACAAAAGACGCAATAAAGCGGCATTGCAGGTGGGGCGTGAAACACGACCTACCTCATCCGCAGTCTCCAAGTAAAACTATTAAGATGATTTTTATTCCTGAGGGAGATGTTTACAGACTTGTTGCACACAGCAAGCTGCCGAGAGCTGCGGAATTTGAGTCGTGGATTTTTGATAAAATTCTGCCTCAGATCAATCAAACAGGCGGCTACGTCAGCAACGAGCAAATGTTCATAGAAAACTATCTTCCGTTTCTCGACGAGCCGTACCGCAATCTGTTCCGTTTGCAGATGATGGCTATCAACAAGCTGAACGAGCGGATACGTCACGACCAACCGTTAGTGGAGTTTGCGAATCAGGTTGCAAATACCGATAATCTCATCGACATGAACGCTATGGCAAAATTGGCAAGAGCCGAAAATATCCCTGTCGGAAGAAACAAGCTCTACGGCTGGCTTAAGAGTATGAGAGTGCTTATGGCGAATAATCTCCCCTATCAGGCGTTTATCGACCGAGGATATTTTGCGGTAAAGGAGTCGGTGTTTGAAACTCCGACTATGACCAAGACCTATCAGCAGACGTTTGTGACGGGAAAGGGTCAGCATTTCGTCATAAATCTGCTGAAAAAATATTACGGGAAGGAGGTTTTGCAATAATGGAGATCAAAAGCATTTCTTTACACGATCTGAGAAAAATGAATGACAGCGAGGGACTTGTCCTGCAAGGGTGCGGCGGCGATCTGCAGGAATGGGTCGACGGCATAAACGATATGCTGACGGAAAGCGGAATATTGCAGAATGACAATAGGTTTGAAAAGGCATATAGCTTTAAAAACGGAGGCCTTACCTGTCTGCTGTTTCCCTTTGAAGATGTTCAGCTTGATGTAGGTAAGCTTGCAATATGGCGGCTCCGGACGAGGGAGGATTTCGGAAGCACATGGCTGTCGGATTACATTGTGAACAATCTTGAAGAATGCGTTTCGGAACAGGACGAAGATTTAGAAATGGAGATGGGTTAATGCATACAAACAAAATCAAAGCTAAAGTGGACTTCAAGTTCTGTATTGGAAGTATTCCTGCAATGCTGAGAGCGACAAAACCCGTACTTTCGGAGCGGCAGTACAAGGAGCTGTGCAATGAGGTAAACAAAGCCGACGGCTACCTTGAACAGAAGCGAATAATTTTTTCATACGTTGACCCGATAATCAAGGGCTGAAAACAGCGTAAAATCTAATATTTATTAAGGTCGTTTTGCCAACAGCAGATCAAAAATCTGGTGCTTGCAAAGCGACTTTTCTCCTGTTGGTATAAACGGCAGAAAGGAAAAACATGAACAGTTTTATGTCATGGGTAGGAGGAAAAAAGGCTCTCAGAGACGCCGTACTTGCGAGGTTTCCACCCTACTATGAGCGGTATATAGAGGTTTTCGGAGGCGCAGGCTGGGTTCTGTTCCATAAGCCGCCCGGTATGGATTTTGAGGTATATAACGATTTTAACAGCAATCTTTCTAATCTGTACCGCTGTGTCAGAGATAAGCCAAATAAGCTGAAATACAAGCTGCGGTACGTCCTCAATTCCCGTGAGGATTTTGATTGGATAGCAGGGCTTCATAAACGCAATCTTTTCCCGAAATTTCGGGACATTGATCGTGCGGCAAAATTTTATCAGCTTATTCGTTACAGCTATGCAAGCGGACTTGACAGCTTTGCAAGTCAGCCGCATTCCATTTGGTCGGACTTCCCGATGATAGACTTGGCGGCGAGGCGATTGCAGAAAGTCATAGTTGAGAACAAGGATTTTGAAAAGCTGATACGGCAGTATGACCGCCCTGTCAGCTTTTTCTACTGCGATCCGCCGTACTTTGCTACCGAAAACTATTACAAGGACGTCGGGTTTAAAACCAAGGATCATATCAGACTGCGTGACACTCTTCTGGATATCAAGGGCAAGTTTCTTGTTTCTTACAACGACTGTCCCGAAATTCGTGAGATATGGGACAAGCCGAATATCCGCATCGAGGAGATCAGCAGAATTAACAACTTGGCACAGCGGTACGACGGCGGCTGTCAGTATGCGGAACTCCTCATATCCAATTACGATACGAGCGAGAG
>NZ_QTXU01000020.1:456-49098 GCF_003461785.1 Ruminococcus sp. AM43-6 | reverse complement strand
TATATCAGATTCATTAAGAAATGTCTCTTGAAGTGTCTTAAATTACGATACCATTATAATAGCCCTTTTTCTTGTAGGATAAATGCCCCCGCACATACACAATCTATCATACTTTCTGCCGTCTTTTCTGTTGTATGCCTCTACTCTCCACTTTCTTGCGTCAGCGTCACAGTACATAGAATAATCATCATATATGACCATCTTTTTGCCCTCCTCGATCATGATGACCTGTGTACCCTTTCTTTGCTCGTCAAATGGTGGAATGTTATCTGACAATGCCAATCTCTCAATGACCTCTGTGTTAAAAATCTTTGTGTTCTTTTTCATAGCCTTACCTCCGTATCAACTCTGTCTTGACCTTATGTGCTTATTATAGCACCTTTAAGGTTCTGTTTACTGTTCCAAAATGGTCTGCGGTGTGTTTTTTTGATTTTATTCCCTTTTCAAGCTTCTGTATATATTATAGCACCCACTTAGTACAGTTTACTGAACCAATTCGGCACAATTATGATATATTCTTTTTTTTATATTTTTTTGCGAGATTTTTTATGTTGTGATTTTTATTAATAAGTAAGTTTCATTCTTGATATAAGGAGAAAAGAATGATATAATGAATATAATCAAAGTTTTCAGTTAAACGGCTCAGATGCCAAAATTTGAGCAATAGTTAATGCTAAAATTCCTGAAATCTAAATAAAAAAGCCCAAGAATACGATCAAAAAAAATCGCATCTGTGAACTTTTCAAAATTTTAACATGGATAGTATAAAGAACTTTGATAATTGCTAAATAGTTTAAAATTGTGGATGAGTATGATATAATAATGCTGACAAAAAATATTAAAGGGGATAGGGCCATGATTTTAAGAATCATATTTGCAGTAAGCGTAGGAGTTGTTTTCGGCTCTATTTGCGGGCTAATCTTCAAAATGCTTAATAAAAGGGTTAAAAAACCTGTTCCTGACGAAAGCCGTATTGATATTCTAAGAAGATACAGCGACTATGAAAGTCAACAGGAAATACAAAAACATTCTATGAAAATGGTGCTGAACAGACCTGCTCCTGAGATATTAGACAAGTATAATTACCGCTCATATTGTGCAGCTGACCTGGAAAACAAAGATGCGCTAGTGTTTTCAATGCTGGATTTTGTATGTGATAACTTTAGTCACACAGGTGACGCAGTGTTACAGTCGGATCATAGCATTACGGGTGTAATAAAAAGCTGCGAAAAGAATGGGCTAAAAACCAACTGTAGGGGCTTGTCTATTATCCTTGCGGAAGCCCTCAGAATGAATGGCATAAAAGCAAGGATAGTGACTTGCAAGCCCTATGAAGAGCCGTTTGTGGATTGTCATGTTGTGGTGGATTGCCTTATGCCCTCCGGTACAAGAATAATGCTCGACCCGACTTATCGGCTTTATCTGACCAATGACAATGGAAAATACATTTCGTTGGCAAAACTGCGTGAGGGGATAATTGCAGGACGGACTTTTCATCACAATGTAAAGGCTTCATATAATGGTGTGGACTTCAACTATCATGACTATATCGAATATATGACGAAGAATGTGTTTCGTTTTAACACGAACTATAACCAAGATGACACGGATTATGTTTTCTCGGAGATAGAATTGGTGCCTAAAGGTTATACGACCAAGGGCTATTCAAAGGTCATACAGTTTACAACGGATAGAGATTATTTTTGGGGTATGGGGTAGGGTTTATTTTTTCAACAATATGTTGGTACAAAATCCAGCCTTTTTGTACCAACCAATCATTTATCCTCAAACTCACTAATATCCTCATCAAACACAAGATAAGCCGAACACTCATTGTTATTTATCATATCTTTTATGTCTTTCAAAGCTTCAGCGTTTTTTATTCTTTCTTTTTTAGAAAAATCCTGCTGGAGCTTTATTATATCCTCCATATCCTCACAAGATAAAAGCTTAATATCATTTCTTCTATCCAGCATACCATACGTACACTTTGTTTTTGATATCTTATTTATCTTTTGCTTTATAAGCTTCATTTCCGGATCACTTGTCCAAGTAACAGAGTGCTTATGATCATATTGATGATTTATTTCACAGCCGCAGTAGTCGCATTTTAATTTTTTATCTACATACAGCGTAAGTCGTTCACCGCCAAAAAGAAGAACATTCTTTGATTCTTTTATTGTGCTTATACATTTAAGACACATTTTAAATGCTATACTGCCGGTCAAAACACCATAAGCTAAAATAAAATAAATTCGTTCTGCTTTCAATGCCACAAATAAGATACCTAATATTGAACATATAACTAAAATGCTCTTGTGTATCCTATCAAAGTCTGGTCTTTCGACAAGTTCCATTTTTACAGACGTTACCCTTGCTCTTATCCTGCTGCCAGGGTGTGTCATTTTATAATCATACATTCTATATATATCAAAAGCATGCCAAGAGCGTTGTTCCTCAAAATATATTCGGATATCGTCTATCTCTTGGTTACTTAAAGTTATCTCGGTGGTTTCGCCCTCTTCTATACCAATATCTCTCCGCAATAACTCAGGAACGATCTTTGCAGGTGTTTGTTCAATACTTACTCTTTCCCACCCAATATCTTTTCCACATTCACTGCATCTTATCGGTTCTTCTGCCCACATTGTTAAACAATAATTGTTCATTCAAAAACCCCTTTCTTTATATAATGTTTACTTCATTACATTTTGACATTTATTTGCCAAATATATTGTATCACACATCAAAACGATCTGTCAAATTTAAAAGCGAACAAATTTGGACAGTTGCACTTTTGTATAATACACATTCCTTAAAGTATACAGATTTCTGGAATATAACAAAAAGAGAATTAATTAAAAAGGCGCAAAAAGTGATATTTGAAGATAGCCAAGAATTCTTGCAAATGCTTTTTGACATAGCAAAAAAAAGAAAGCATATATATTTATCAACGAAAGGTACCCAGAAAAAGATACAAGCAGCACCACGACAGATCACCATAACACTGTTTATAATTATAAATAAAATTGTATTACTTGATATATTTGTTCAACTTATAAGATAAGAAAATAAATGACATATTATATATTCAAAATAAAGAAGATATATCGTTTTAACGCAAATAATAGTTGTTTTTTTCTTTATCACATTTGCCCTAAAAAAGCAATAGCTCAAGAAGTTTTAAAGATAATGCATTAGAAAGCAACAAATTTTCATTTATATAAACATAAAGCTATAATAAGTAAGCAATAAATAAGAAATAAGGATAAGTGGCTCAGTTTTATTTGATCATATATACTCAGTATGTCTGCTTATTATTGTTATAAGATAAAATAAGAAGAATAAGCTACTCATTATAATATATAAGAAGAAAGCACCACTTCTTATATTACAAAGGAAGAAGATATATCGTTTTATCGCAAATAATAGTTGTTTATTTTCTATATCACGTTTGCCTTAAAAAAGCAATAGCTCAAGTTGTTTCAAAGATAAAATCAGCGGATTATACAAACTTATAAGCTTATTCTTAGTGGCATTGCAGGCAAAGCATTATGATAACACTATTTTTCATATATTAAAACAAAGCTACATAAATAAGCAAATAAATAAAAAAAGAAGAATAAGCTACTCATTATAATATAAGAAGAAAGTTCCACTTCTTATATTATAAAGGAAGAAGATATATCGTTTTAATGCAAATAATAGTTGTTTCTTTTCCATATCACATTCGCCTAAAAAAAGCAATAGCTCAAGTTGTTTTAAAGATAAAATCAGCGGATCGCACAAATGCGTTAGTGCTTGATTGACCATATTGCTGTAATTCTAAAAGATAATGCATTATAAAACAACAAGTTTTCATTTATATAAACATAAAACTGTAATATGTAAGCAAGAAAAATAAGAAATAAGGATAAGTGGCTCAGTTTTATTTTGGCATATATACTCAGTATGTTTACTTATTATTGTTATAAGATAAAATAAGAAGAATAAGCTACTCATTATAATATAAAAAGAAAGCACCACTTCTTATATTACAAAGGAAGAAGATATATCGTTTTAATGCAAATAATAGTTGTTTCTTTTCTATATCACGTTCGCTCTAAAAAAGCAATAGCTCAAGTTGTTTTAAAGATAAAATCAGCGGATCGCACAAATGCGTTAGTGCTTGATTGGCAATATTGCTGTAATTTAAAGATAACGCATTAGAAAACAACAAGTTTTCATTTATATAAACATAAAGCTATAATAAGTAAGCAAATAAATAAAAAAGAAGAATAAGCAACTCATTATAATATAAGAAGAAAGCATTACTTCTTATATTACAAAAGAAGAAGATATATCGTTTTAATGCAAATAATAGTTGTTTCTTTTCTATATCACGTTTGCCCTAAAAAAAGCAATAGCTCAAGTTGTTTTAAAGATAAAATCAGCGGATTATACAAACTTATAAGCTTATTCTTAGTGGCATTGCAGGCGAAGCATTATGATAACACTGTTTTTCATATATTAAAACAAAACTAAGTAAATAAGCAAATAAATAAAAAAAAGAAGAATAAGCTACTCATTATAATAAATATAAGAAGAAAGCTCCACTTATTATATTACAAATGAAGAAGATATATCGTTTTATTAAAAACAATAGTTGTTTCTTTTCCATATCACGTTCGCCCTAAAAAAGCAATAGCTCAAGTTGTTTCAAAGATAAAATCAGCGGATCGCACAAATGCGTTAGTACTTGATTGGCAATATTGCTGTAATTCTTAAAGATAATGCATTAGAAAGCAACAAGTTTTCATTTATATAAACGTAAAGCTATAATAAGTAAGCAAAAATAAGAAATAAGGATAAGTGGCTCTGTTTTATTTTAGCATATATACTCAGTATGTTTACTTATTCTTGTTATAAGATAAAATAAGAAGAATAAGCTACTCATTATAATATAAGAAGAAAGCATTACTTCTTATATTATAAAGGAAGAAGATATATCGTTTTAATGCAAATAATAGTTGTTTCTTTTCCATATCACGTTTGTACTAAAAAAGCAATAGCTCATGTTGTTTTAAAGATAAAATCAGCGGATCGACGCGCTAGTGTTTCATTATTTTTTATCAAAACTGGCTCACTTTTTTATTAACGAAGTGGCTCAGTTTTTATTGACAAAGGCACGCATTAGGAAACATCACGTTTTCATTTATATAAACAAAATGCTATATAGTAGTAAGATAAAAAGATACTATCACCAAATAATAAAATTAGTGATAGTATCTCAATATCAATAATGCTATTAATAGTGAAAATTTACGTTCTTCCTTATTATATTATATATAAAATGAGTGTTGATCTTAGATCAAAGATGTTCTCTCTATACCAACTAATTTGTACTTGTTAAAAGCACACATTAATTTGCGTCATAATGCACAATTCGTCAGACAATATTTTGTTAATTCTGCCGATTGAAAATTAATTTGAAATATGGTATTATTAAACCAAAGAAAAGATATAAGTACAGAGTTCCTAAATTAGTGGGGACTCTTTTTTTATAAAAAAATTTGAGCGCACATTTGTCGATAAAAAATGTGTGCTTTTTTGTTTCCTAAAAAGTGGTTTATGTTTTGAAATACATTATAAAAAATCAGTAAATTTAATGATTATATAAGAATACTGATCTTTTTAATGAGGTAAAAAACATCTGTAGAACTTAAAAATATTGCCAAAAGAAACGCATATTTCTTCCAGCATATGCGGGCGAGGGCTTCCGCCGCAACGAAGCCAAGTGGATCGGTTCACTTTAAAGATCGAATGGGATGCGTTCCCATATGGAAAACGCAAGCGCGACTTCCGCTGCAAAGAAGTCAGGTGGTTCAACACATTACAAACGTTGAGTTGGACACAGCCTCCATTGTGCTAAGGCTGAAAGGCACTTAAAAAAGGTGTCAGTTATTGATATCTTGCTTCATTTGAACTGGGAACAATCCTAGTTTTGGCACTTTGAGCCACTTAACAAGTGCTTTTAATTTTACTAAAAAATAAAGGAGTTATTACTATGAATAAAACTAATAAAATCACAGTTTGTGTAGAGGGAAAAAATATAAAAGTAGAAGTAGGTACGTACACGTTGAGGACACTTATAATCAAGAAACTCAATGGAATGGCTGCTTTCAAGGAAAGCAAACATCAGTACAAGATTTGGACAATTTCAAAACGAAAAAATGTTAGGGAGAAACTTGCATTGGAGGGAAAATCAAAAGAAGAGATCAATGACATCTGCAACCGTATCAATTGCTTCAAGTGGAAGATTTTCGCAAAAAGGACCAAAATAGACTACATTGAAGGCAATATTCAGTTTTGTCACTTTCTTGCGAAAAAATATTACACTTCATATCTAACTTTAAAAGAAGCCGAAAAGCATATTCAAGAATTCGTCGATGATTTAAAGGAAAGAAACAGGAGCAGCAACACTATTCATGATTACTTGGCTTCTGTTTGTAAAACTTTCGGAAAATACATGGGTGATTATGAACACCCAATTCGCCACGGGGTTTGTCTTAAAGTCGAGCCAATGAAGTATAATACTAAATTGGGAGAAAAAGCTCGTGATTTAGGGTTACTAACTGGTTTAAGGCGCAACGAGCTTGCTCAGTTGAAAATCAAAGATATAAAATTCATTGATTGCGAAACTGTCCACATTTTTAGTATTGGAAAGGGTGGCAAGCATAATCGTACTGTATTGAAAGGAATTGTTGCAGTGGAAAAGCTAAAAGAATACATTAGAGAAGCAGAGGAGAAAGGTAGTGATTTTTTGTTAACAAAGGCCGAAGCACGAGTTCCAGATGCACTTCATTACTGTCGAGCAATATGTGCACAGAATACCTATTACGCAGTTTTAAAAGAAATGGAAAATGATCCTGCGAAGCGTGCAGAATACGTTCAGAAAATCAAGAACGAGTTTAAACGTTGCAAGAGAAAGCTCAAGGAGGATCTTAACAAACCTTATCGACTTAGAGGATATAACCGAGAAGCAGCATTGTCTATCGGCAAGCCAATTGTTTATGATCGTGTCGCAGCGATGTATGTTAGTCTATTCATACTCCACCACTTCCGCACAGATACCACCATTCTACATTACTTGGTAAAATAATATATTTTATGTGCAAAAAGCAAAGCCTGTTCATCACGGGCTTTGCTTTTTTTGTACATAAACGTGCCAAAATCCAAATACTACTTATCTGCCGTCTAGAACGCTCCACCGCCTCTGTAAGATATGTATTCTCAGCGTACCTGTCTAGTCTGGCGTTTTGTTCGGCTACTTTTCCCATCCATTGAATGAAAGTGATAATGGTTGAGATCAAATTTATCCCGTTATTGATGAACGCAAAATTCTGAACCATTTATCCGAATCAGTCGGATAATCATTACAACCTTTCTTTGAAATAACGCCGATATTCCAGTATGTAATAAAACAGATAAATAGCATACTGATTGCCGATACGACAACTGCTTCAATAACTAGAAACGGGGTCGAATAAGTTTCCATACTTCTTGACAGAATCGCCAAGATAATGTTCTGCAAAAGTCTTACGAAAATTCCAAGTAGAATTATATCTAGTATAAATCTCCATAGAAATGATTTTGTGAATTGGGTCATTGTTTTTCCTTCTTATTATTTAACCGTGTATTCAATCGTGTTACTAATGGGAGTATATTCTCCTGTTGTTTCATTGTATCCGAAAGCAAGTATTATTTCATAATTTCCATACTTTCTATTACTTTTTAAGAAAGTCAGTTTATTAATCCACTCTTTCTTTGAGAAGTCCCAATTTCCATAAAATTCTCCATCTCTTTTTACATACAGACTGATGCTACGATCAAGAGGAACAACCCCAATATCTTCTTTATCATCATAATAAGGTATATGCGGACGATTAATAAATACTGTTCCTTTTTCATCTACTTCAAGAGTTATTTCTATATCCATGTCAAGCAATTCATTTAATAACTCCGTAATTTCATTTTGCTCTTTTTTTTCGGCTTCTTCTGTAGCGTCATATTCTCCTACAATATTTAAACTACTTATCGTCATCGTATTAGGATAATAAGTTACGTCATAAAACGCCGAGAAATCAATCTTTGATTTGTCACCGGGAGAAATCATAAGTTTTGTATAACGATCGTTATCGTCAACGGCATCAATATACACAGCATTTCTTCCTTGGTTTTCAAAGTATAAGTACGACATAGTATCGAAGTGTACATCTTTAAGCGTTTCAGTATCTGAAAACATATCCTTTGCAGAGTTCACCATCATTACATAATCACTTTTTATTGCTTTAATGTCGTCCGAATAAGAACTAATACCGTAAACCGAAAAATAATTTTCAAAACCTCCTATAAAAACAAGAAGAAACAACACTATCTGAATTACATACATAAAGCATCTAAGTACAAGTCTATTACTTTTGGTTGGTATAAACCTTGTAACAACAAGCGATATACCAAAGTACACTCCGCCGATCATGGCAAGCGTACCAAGCATATAAAACAATGTACAGAAAAACAGTTTAATAGGTGTATTCTCTCCAACAAAACTATCAGGAAATACCAAACAATAAATTGTTAGACTAAGCACAAGACCACAAACCGTTATTAATCCTGACAATGCAAATGTCTTTGGAGACAGCGGCTTAATGGTGCCTTCGTCAACAAATCTTTTGTAGTTATACCAAAATAATGCCTTGTTAGCCATAATTATGTCACCTCAATTCCATCATGTAAAAAAGCTCTTGTCTAACAGATATCTTCCAACCCCTTATAATATGCTTGCTGGGCGTCATTTAAACTATCCCATGCCGAAGCTTTAGCATTGGTAACTGAGCTAACTTCAGAGCTTGTATCCTTTCCACAAGGAACCAACGACACCGCCGTTATTGCAGTCACCAATAAAACCGAAAACTTTTTTGTAATATCCATTATTATCCTCCGACTATGTATATCTGACAATACAAAACTATCAAATGTACTAGTTAATATATAATCTACACGGTGTTATCAATTAAACCTATTTATACGTTCATTACTCCGCCGCAAAATCAATATCGTTTTCCTTTGCATACTCCTCAGCATACGAGCCTGATTTTCCCTTTATCGTCAAGCTATCACACTCATCAAAAGCGTTTTCCGCTATTTCATTGACCGACTCAGGAATGTAGATTTCCTTTAGGCTGTTACAACGTGCAAATGCCTCACTGTTTATCGTAGTTATATTGTCCGGAAGAACAAGAGCCTCCAAAGCCTTGCAGGCGAAAAATGCTCTTTTAGGTATAGTGTCTATCTTTGACGGGATATTTATTTCTTTAAGACCTGTACAGCCTTGGAAAGACTGTATTCCTATTGATTCTAGCGAGTCGGGGAAATCAAGCTTTTCCAAGCTTTTGCAACTTACAAATGCGTCATCCTCGATAGTTTTCAATCCGTCGTTAAATGTTATTGATGCCATATTCTCACAGCTGCTAAAAGAATCTTGTTTAATGACAGTTACTCCGTCGGGACAGGTAAATTCCTTTAAGCTAGTGCAATGTTTAAAACAAGCGAATGGTATTGTTGTTTGTGATTTAGGCATTTGTATTTTTTCGAGTGATTCACATAGCGAAAATATTCCAGCAGTGATTTCAGGAAAATTCTCAGGGTAATATAATTCTTTGATATCAAAAGTCATATCAAATTTATTACCTTCTTTACTGATCTTTCTGAAGGCGTCAATGGTGTGCCCTACAACCGTCTTATCATCTATTTCTATAGGTACATTAACAATGGTTTCAGTACCAAAATAGCTTGTAATAACGATTCCTTCATCACCATATTCCTTGCCCCACTCATCAACATATCCCTTAGCGTCAACATAAACATATCCGTTCTCTGTGATTGTCTGTCCTTTATCTTCCAACCCCTTATAATATGCTCGCTGGGCGTCGTTTAAACTATCCCATGCCGAAGCTTTGGCATTTGTAACTGAGCTGACTTCAGAATCCGAACTAACGTTAGAGCTTGTAGCCTGTCCACAAGAAACCAATGACACTGCCGTTATTGCAGTAATCAATAAAACTGAAAATCTTTTTGTAATATCCATTGTTATCCTCCTATAATTTATTATTCTAATTACTTTTAGCTGTTTTGCTTTCCCATTTGATCGCAATACTTTCAATTGTCAATTTATTAGTATAATGTACTGTCATATAATAATATAGCTTATGTTGCTTTTACTCTATAAATTTTGGCTGTAAGAAAAATTATTATCGAATATTGAAATGATATCAAAATCGAAGATTTTAGCTTAGACATCTGTAAAACATTAAACAAGAAACCCGTTATCGAGTCGGTAAACACAAACAGATATAAAAATGGTGGCGTATACATAGAGAATAATAAAAATAATATCACTGCTGTCATAAGTAAACTGATAATATCAAATTTATCCTTTTTTATATAAAACAATGTTGGCAAAATAACGATACATAGAAACGTAAGTGTGTTGATTATAAAAAACAAAGCAATTCCACTTGCCCACGTTGAACCGCTAAGAGTATCTAACACCTTTGAAAATACATATCTATACATAAGAGCAAACAAAATACTTAACAAGTATATCGTTATGTCAAGTGCAAGAATTTTAAAATAATTATATACCTTTTTCAAAATTATCATCCCCTTGATATAACGTAATAACTAATTTGTAAATGTGGATCTGATATGTAATCTGTTCCTTTGAGTACATCATTATCAGTACTGTATCTAATAAAATCCCATTTTACATCTTTATATTTGCAAGAATAGACCACATTATTGTTAGATTTGTACTTCATAATTATATTATATCACAAGGGGGCTATATATTGCAATAGATTTTAGACTTTTAAATAAAAATAACGTCGCCTTATAGTACCCGTCAAATTCTCCGCATCTACCCCACCGATGTCTAAACAAGTATAATAAACTTCAAGCAACTCCATAGAGTAAATTATCCGAACTCAAAAAGTCTATAGAGTTACTTAAACCAAATCAGATGTGGAGATAAAGATAATGAAAACAACGATCGCAACAGTAAAGAATGAACTCCGCCTGACCGAATGGTCAGCACAGAGTTAACAGCAGCTTGATTTAGTTACTTTTGAAGCATATACTATTGATTTTTCTAGATGCATAGTTATTTTTATATGCGAAGTTTGAGTCATATATTAAAACAAAGCTACGTAAATAAGCAAATAAATAAAAAGAAGAATAAGTTACTCATTATAATATAAGAAGAAAGCACTACTTCTTATATTACAAAGGAAGATGATATATCGTTTTAATGCGAATAATAGTTGTTTATTTTCTGTATCACGTTTGCTGATACCATCAATAGTGAAATTCAATGTCATTCTTATTATATAATGAGTGTTCAACTTAGATAGTTGATATTTTCCGCCAATCAGTTTGTACATTATATCCGAATACGCTTGTTATTCCTTGTTGAAAACGCATAAACTTCAGATAAATTTTTATTTTATTGATAAAATGCATTGACTTTTGAATAAAAATATGATAAAATTGAGTTGTTAAAAGAAGTATAAGTTTAGTGTATCTAAGTCATTTAGATGCTCTTTTTTTGTATCAAAAAATAGAGAGCTCACATTCGTTAAAAAAAAGAATGTGGGCTCTCTTTTTGCTTTTTTGTCGTTTTTGCTAAATGTGGCAAAAAAAATCACCTCAGCAATTCCAACAGGAAATACTTGTTTAAAAAGTCCATCATTGCATTCCTGATTTTCGGAAACGCAAAAAAAACAGTTTTGTAAAAAATATGTAGTTGAATAAACAGTTAAGACTAATAACGTCTTGTATAGCATATATGATCGTTTTTTAAAATATTGGCATATATGAAACCTATTCCATTCAAAATCTAATAAAGGTCTATTCCATAGATCTTTATTATAAATGCACTGACCCACTTTGTTATAGTTTGCATTATAAATCATACGGTTTGTAGAAGCTTTTGGCATTTTACAAATTTATTAATAAAAAAATATAATACTCCCAAAATGGTTCCACTAATTGTTTTTTAGATCAATTAGTCTACCTGACCAGTAGCGCGAGGTTCGGCGTAAGAGAGCCACTAACACTATAAAGGTGTCCACTGAGTATGTCTTTCGAAAGACATACGTCTTCATTTGGTGGTCGGTCTATAATCCGATTCACTGGCCTTTGGTGCTGCTAAATAACACCTTTATACTGTTAGTATCAACCGCACTTGCCCCCACTCACACACAAATCAAGAACCATAAAAAGGAGTATTACGATGAATAAATTCAAAAGAGTAGAGAGAATAATTGAAGGTAAAATTATCGAAATAGAAATCGGTCATAATACGTTGCAGTATGTTCTTACAAAAAGATTAACAGGAATGCGTTTTTTTGGTACAAAGAAACATAAACTAAAAATCAAAAATAGTATCAGGAGAGCCAATACTAAGAATTTAAAACACAAAGGTTTCTCAGATGAAGAAATTGAAAAGTTTTTAGATGAAATAGTTATCTATAAATGGAGAATATTTACAGAAAGCAGCTTTAATAGATATCTTAAAGTAATAAAACGATTTTGTAAATATCTTGCTGCAAAATTTCAGACAAGTCACCTAACAATGTTCGAGGCTGAAAAATATATACAGGAGTACATTGATGTACGAGAAGCAAGGGGGTTATCAGCTGATACTCTCAACACTGATCTTTCTGCACTTTGTAAAGTTTTCGGAAGAAGGACAATTGAATTTAGACACCCTCCACGCCACGGAGCTCATTTAAAGAATGATCCGACAAAATACAATACTGAAACGGGTGAAACAACTCGTGATGTTGGATTGACCACAGGTTTAAGACGCCGCGAGCTCGGCCACTTAAAAGTCGATGATATAAAATTCATTGACTTTGAAACTGTTCACATATTCAGTGTGGGTAAGGGCGGTAAGCATAATCGTACTGTATTGAAAGGAATAGTCGCAGTAGAAAAGCTAAAAGAATATATTAGTCGTGCAGAGAAAATGAATAATGATTTCTTGTTGACAAAGGCAGAAGCTCACGTCCCAGATGGACTCCACTATTGCAGGGCTATGTGCGCACAGATTACATATAATGCCGTTTTGCAGGAAATGGAAAATAATCCTGCAAAGCGTGCCAAATATATTCAAGAAATCAAGGATGAGTTTAAACGCTGCGAGAGAAAGCTCAAGGAGAATCTCGACAAAGTTTATCGCCTCAGAGGCTATAACAGAGAAGCAGCATTATCAATAGGCAAGCCAATTGTCTACGATCGTGTTGCGGCGATGTATGTGAGCTTGTTCATTCTCCACCACTTCCGAACGAATACTACTATTTTACATTATTTAGTGAAATAGCGAATCCAACCAAGCTTATCAACATAAAACGGGTGGCTTGGTGTTGCTGAAATTGTTTCGCCGTTTACACCAATATGAATAAGCTCGTCTGTTTCATTGATATAAGTTTCAGTAACCGTTTTAACAGCTACTTCACCTGTTGTTTCGTCCTCCGAAAGAACCTTATCGCCGACTTCGATTTCTTCAATCGGTTCTTGCCCGTCCTCAGTAGTCACAAGTGTACCGGCAACAAAGCAATACGAAGTGCCGAAGTCCTTTGCAGAACCCCACATTGACGTTCCTGTCATTGCAACTTTAAATAAGTCGCCCTTTATCTCTTCCCATGTGAAACTTGCATCTCCACTTATGTATTTATCAGCCGTTTTTCCCAATTCATATGAGCCGATCATAAGATTTCCTGCTGATCCTGTTTTATGGAATGCAGTTACAAGTTTACATGACTTTCCTGTTTTCGCAAACACGCCTAATGCGTCGCCCGCTCCTGGCAATGCTGACACAAGGCTGCAAGCTGCGTTGTAATAATCTCCCTCTTGGGCATACCAAGCAGCGTTGATTCCATCAAATACAAATCCAATACCCGGAAGCATTCCAAGCAGATCAAGAATATCATGTCCCGTAATTCCGTCAAGCCAGTTAAGAAACGGACTTAGTCCGAACGGGTCGTTCAGGCTTATCGGATTGCCGTTGACATATGCGTACCTGTTCAAAGTCGGGGTGTCGGTGATCGAACCCGTCATAACGTCCTGATTGATAAAACGCTTGATCTCGGGGTTGTAATACCTCGCCCTCATGTAGTAGAGACCGTTGCTGTCCGTAGCTACGCCGAGTTCGCCGTTATACTATTAAAACTACTTATATAGGAGCATCTGTTTTCCACATAGGAATTAAACTATCAACATCAAATTGTGGAATGTGCTTTTTAATTTCACACTCTAAATTCTCATAACCATTAATATCTCCCACATAAATATATTCAATGCAATCATTTTCATGAACGTCCAAATCATCATCTATAAAATAATTTGGAATAGAATATATATGAAAATAGAATTTTATATCTTCTTTATTAATTGGATATTTCTTTCTGTAATTTGATATTGAAAAGGTTCTACCACCTATATCAATATACCCACCAACCGTAATAAATCGTCTTTCAGTTTTAGCATTTGCTTCAAGTTCTGCTGACATTGTAACACCAGAAAATAAATACATTTTTGCATCCATACCTGTCACGCTCCAAAGAAGATTCTTATAACTTTTCCACGTTCAGGGTGTATTTGCAAATGAGGAGTTTTACTATCTGGATTCTTATCACTATGGAACTGCAATACTCCATTGCTGTCAAAAGTATCATCCCAATGATATGTACCTCCTCTACTGCCGTAAAAATTAGATACCTCTTTAGATGACCAACCAGATGTATTGACATATCCATCACCTTGATACATTCCCAAGAATAACTCTTCTGCCTGAGAGCGATTTGTAACTGTTACTGATAAAGCACCTTTTTCTAAATCTTCAGCACCAGATTTTACTTCTTTTGAAGACCATGGAATTTCATCTCCACACCCATTGTGAACAAAAATCCCATTTTCGCCCACAAAGTAAGTATGAAAATCTTCAACCTCAAAGTTATAAACCTTGATAGGTGATTCGAGAATCTCGTGCTGAACCCATTCAACTGTTACAAGTTCACCATTGCTGAGAACAAGTACATCGCCTGCACGAAGTGAACGTGCTAAAGTCCAACCAAGTTATTGATAGCAATTATTTTTACAATCCTAATTATACTATAAAATCTGTAAAAAATCAATAACCGAATACAGAAAAAGCAGACGTGGCAAAACGTCTGCTCAGCCATTTGGAGCAAGCAACGGGAATCGAACCCGCATCCCAAGCTTGGGAAGCTTGTATACTGACCATTGTACTATGCTTGCAAAAAGGCAATACTAAAACATATTGCCTTAGAGCAAAGCCTGTTACCACGGACTTTGCTCATTCTTGTATTTTTTATTGTATCTCATCTTTAAACGCCAAGATGTGAACCCCACGCAAGCCCCGAGCGTATTGTTGAAAACATCATCAAATTCACAAAGCCCTCTGCCTGTGATATACTGCGTTATCTCGATACCTGCCGAAAAGGCAAGGGACATAAGGAAAACGCTTTTGAACTTCGTGATACCGCAAAGATACGGGAGCAGAACACCCAAGGGGATAAACATTGCAATGTTACCGAAGATCTGTACCAGCCAAAAATTCCGCAGATACTTGATGCTTATGTTCTCCAAAAGGTTTCGCACCTCCCAGAAGGGCACAAGTTCCGCCTGACGTTCTCCCCACTGTCGATCTAAAAGTGTGAGCCAGAGGACGGCAAAGATGTACACTGCAAACAGCGATGTAAGTATTTTTCTCTTTTTACTCCACCGTAACGCTCTTTGCAAGATTTCTCGGCTTATCAACGTCATAGCCCTTTCCTACTGATACATAATATGACAAAAGCTGAAGCGGTACTACTGAAAGGCTTGCCGCAAAAAGGTTATCTATCCTTGGAGTATAAACTGTGAAATCAGCAACGTCCTCCATAGCATAATTCCCATAGGTAGTAAGTCCGAAAAGCTTTGCTCCACGGCTCTTTACCTCGACCATATTGCTTATGGTCTTTTCATAAAGTGCAGACTGTGTTACCACGCTGAACACGACAGTTCCGTCCTCGATAAGGCTGATAGGACCATGTTTAAGCTCGCCTGCCGCATAGGCTTCGGAATGAATATAGCTTATTTCTTTGAGCTTGAGGCTTCCCTCCATACCTACTGCATAGTCGATACCTCTGCCGATAAAGAATGCGTCCTTTATATTCACTACCTTTGAAGCGAACCACTGCAAGCGTTCCTTATCCTCGAGAATTTTCTCTATCTTTTCAGGGATAGTATTGATCTCCTCAACGAGCTGAGCAAATCTTTCGTCTGATATCTCCTCTCTTGCTTTTGCAAACTGCATTGCAAGGAGATATGCGGCAACGAGCTGACAGCTATAGGCTTTTGTTGTTGCGACGGATATTTCAGGGCCTGCGAGGGTATAGAAGACATTATCGGCTTCTCTTGCGATCGATGAGCCAACCACATTTACGATACCGAGAGTTTTTACTCCTTTATCCTTACAAAGTCTTAATGCTGCGAGACTGTCGGCAGTTTCGCCCGACTGGCTGATGATGATAGCGAGGCTATTTTTTGCAAGCTTCATTTGTCTGTATCTGAACTCAGAAGCAAGCTCCACACGGACAGATAGTGAAGTCAGCTCTTCGATAACATACTGAGCCACCATACCCACATGGTAGGCAGAGCCGCAGGCAACTATATACACCTGCTGGATATTTTTCATATCCTCGTCAGAGAGTCCGACGCTTTCAAAGCTTATATTTCCGTCTGTAAGGACAGAATTGATAGTATCCTTTATCACCTTTGGCTGTTCGTGTATCTCTTTGAGCATAAAATGCTCATATCCGCTTTTTTCTGCAGCTTCTGCGTCCCACTCGATAGTTTTCATTTCTTTCTGTATTTCTTCGCCATCGAGATTGTAGAAAGCAACTGCGCCCTTTGTAAGTTTTGCAAGCTCCATATTGCCTATATAGTAGACATTTCTTGTATACTTAAGTATTGCAGGGACGTCAGAAGCGAGGTAGCTTTCACCGCCAGTTACTCCTATTATCATAGGGCTGTCTTTTCTTGCGGCATATATTTCTCCGGGATAGTCCTTGAACATAACAGCGAGGGCATAAGAGCCACGGATACGGACAAGGGCGTGATTAAGAGCGTCAACAGGAGTACCCAGGTACTTTTTGTAATAATAGTCGATAAGCTTTACGGCAACCTCGGTATCAGTTTCAGACTTAAAGGTATATCCTTTTTTGATAAGCTTTTCACGAAGCTCCTGATAGTTTTCGATAATACCGTTATGTACAGCGATAACATTTTCATCGTCGCTGCAATGAGGGTGGGCGTTTACAGTTGACGGCTCGCCATGGGTAGCCCAACGGGTATGGCCTATACCGCAAGCGCCTTTTACAGCTTTTCCGTCGTTAGTCATTTCCTTTAGGACTTTCAGCTTGCCTTTAGCCTTTACGATCTCAGGCTCTGCGTCACCGTTCCTTACAGCGATACCGGCAGAGTCATAGCCTCTATACTCAAGCTTTGACAGGCCGTCCAAGAGGATCGGGGCTGCCTCTTTATTTCCAGTAAATCCAACAATTCCACACATAACAGTGTCTCCTTTTAATCTCTTCTAAATATATCTCTTGTATACACCTTGTCCTCAACATCATCAAGGCAAGGATCGTATCTGTTTGCAATGATTGCGTCAGACATTTCCTTGAATTTTGCAAGGTCATTCACCACAACGCTTCCGAAGAAAGTTTCTCCGTCTTTAAGTGTAGGCTCATATATGATGACTTCCGCACCTTTAGCCTTAACACGCTTCATAACACCCTGTATTGAAGACTGACGGAAGTTATCACTATTGGATTTCATTGTTAAGCGGAATACTCCAATAACGATCTTCTTCTCAAAATCTGCATTCCATTCACTATTTGAACTATAATAGCCAGCCTTATCAAGAACTCTGTCAGCAATAAAGTCTTTTCTTGTTTTATTAGATTCAACTATAGCAGACATCATATTCTGCGGTACATCTTCATAGTTTGCAAGCAACTGTTTTGTATCCTTTGGCAGACAATATCCACCATATCCAAAGCTTGGATTGTTATAGTGTGTACCGATTCTTGGGTCAAGGCACACACCATCAATGATCTGCTGAGTATTAAGTCCCTTCATTTCAGCATAAGTATCAAGTTCATTGAAATATGAAACTCTGAGTGCGAGATAAGTATTTGCAAAAAGCTTAACGGCCTCGGCTTCTGTAAAGCCCATAAACAGCGTATCGATATTCTCCTTTATCGCACCCTGCTGGAGAAGCTCTGCAAATGTATGAGCAGCTTTCACAAGTCTTTCGTCATTCATATCGGTGCCAACGATAATTCTTGACGGATAAAGATTATCATAAAGAGCCTTTGATTCTCTCAGAAATTCAGGGCTGAATATGATATTCTCACTGCCCGTCTTTTCACGAATACTCTTTGTATATCCTACAGGGATCGTTGATTTGATGACCATAATTGCGTTTGGGTTATATTTCATGACCAGTTCGATAACAGCCTCAACTGCACTTGTATCGAAGAAATTCTTCTTACTATCGTAATTAGTTGGCGCTGCAATAACTACAAAATCGGCGTCTTTATATGCTGATTCTGCGTCAAGAGTTGCTGTCAGGTCAAGTTCTTTTTCTGCAAGGTATTTCTCGATATAGTCATCTTGGATCGGTGACTTTCTGTTGTTGATAAGTTCTACCTTATCGGGAATAATGTCAACTGCTGTTACTGTATTATGCTGTGCAAGCAATGTTGCAATTGACAGTCCTACGTATCCTGTTCCTGCTACTGCGATTTTCATAAAAGATCTCTCCCTTTTAAATCTTATAGAAATTTTTATACCATTCAGCAAATTTTCTAAGTCCATCTCTAAGACTTGTACTCGGTTTAAAACCAAAGTCATTTTCCAATGCACTTGTATCGGCATATGTTACAGGTACATCGCCTGGCTGCATTGGAACCAGCTCCTTATGTGCATCAAAATCGTAATCCTGCGGCAATACTCCTGCACGGATAAGTTCTTCACTGAGGATCTGCACAAAGTCAAGAAGATTTTCAGGGTTATTGTTTCCTATGTTATATATTTTGTAAGGAGGCACAGGAAGTCCGTCATCACCATTTTTCTTTTCAGGTGGACTCATCATGACACGCTTTACACCCTCAACTATATCATCAACATATGTAAAGTCACGCTTGCAATTTCCATAGTTGAAGATCTTGATAGTTTCGTTATTTACAAGCTTATTTGTGAATCCAAAATACGCCATATCAGGACGACCAGCAGGACCATAAACTGTAAAAAAGCGGAGTCCTGTTGACGGAATATTATACAGCTTTGAATAGGCATGAGCCATAAGTTCGTTACTTTTCTTAGTCGCCGCATAAAGGCTTACAGGATTGTCCACCTTATCATCTGTGCTAAATGGAACTTTTTTGTTTCCTCCATATACGCTTGACGAGCTTGCATAAACCAAATGCTCAACGGGATGATTTCGACAAGCTTCAAGAATGTTATAGAAACCTATGATGTTTGATTCTATATATGCATCAGGATTTGTGATGCTGTATCGAACACCTGCCTGAGCTGCAAGATTTACCACAGTATCGATCTTGTTTTCTGTGAATATTTTTTCTATCAACGCTTTATCAGCAAGATTGCCTTTGATAAACGTATACTTGCACTTCGGCTTTGATTCTGCAAGCTTCTCTATTTCAGCAAGACGATATTCCTTTATGGAGACATCATAGTAATCATTTACGCTGTCAAAGCCTATGATGCTTATTTCTTCATTTGTTTTCAGAAGCTCTTTTACAAGGTTGCTTCCGATAAAACCGGCTGAGCCAGTGACTAAGATTGTTTTGTTGTTTATTTGCACATTTACTTGTTTCATAATCCAAAAACTCCATTCACTAGTATATATGCCTTCTACACCTCAGCTTTATTCAACTTTTTTAGCCTTTTCCCAGCATATCTCTGCCTTTTTTTGCAATCTTTTCCGTTTATAAACTTTATTAAATCTATAAATTTTCTAAATAATACCGTATCATTAGGAATATCTCCTTTTATGCATATTCCTCCCCACAAAATTTGGGATTTCACATGATAATCCTTTGTCGTAAACATAATTTTTCTGTCATATGGCAATTTATCAAACTCTATTATTTCCTTCATACTGCAATAATTTTGTTCGGAAAATTTAAATACGATATTATTCCAATTAATTCTTTTGCTTCTTCTTTTCCATTTTTCTAGTGCTTCTTGTTGAGATTTATAATGTAAAAAAACTATCTCAACATCATCCAAAACGCCAATAGGGCAAATAGTATTTCGTTCTACCAAATTATCTTTGTGTTTACTTTCGTCAACAGAAATGAATTGTAGTTCTTGATCAATATAATATTTCAAGTTTTTACAAAATTTCACATAATCATCTGCAAAAAAGTATAATCCAATTGTAGGTGATAAATATTCAATTCCTAAATAGCGATACACATGTCCACCCCAACAGTTATTTGAAATAATTGTCACGTTTTTATTTGACAACTTTCGGTTTCTATACTTTCCTAAATATATATTCATTTTTTCTCGAGTTTTCACCCGAACTGCGTCCTTAAATTCCTTATATGTCACTACGATCCACTCCTTCCCCCCTATAATCCATTACTTTTTATTATTCAAATCTTTCTTTATCTGTGTTGTACTGATTTCTGGTGTTCTAGGTAAATATACTACTTCGCATCCTTCATCTTTCAAAAAATCAAACTTTCCCTTCCAATCATCGCCAATAACAAATGTATTTATGTGGTATTCATGAACATCTGTTTTCTTTTGTTCCCATTTTTCTTCTGGTATTACAAGATCTACATATCTAATAGCCTCTAATAATGCTTTTCTTTGTTCATACGAAAAATAACATTTTTTCTGTTTTTCATTCCAATTAAATTCATCGGTTGAGAGACAAACAATAAGATAATCACCCAAAGCTTTTGCTCTTTTTAACAAATTAATGTGCCCATAATGTAATAAATCAAATGTTCCATAGGTTATTACTCTTTTCATACTATATGTACTCCTTTTCACTTTATTTCTGAAGTTTTAATACACGCATCAACATAGCTAATGTTTCTTTAAAATATTCACTTTTAAATGAAAATGCTATTATCAAAATTCCTGAAATTATCACAGATAGAATTCCTTTCAGAATCATTGCTATCACTGGATTCCAAGCTGGAATGCAATTACAGATAGCCGAAATAACTCCAATAATCACTATTCCTTTTATTAAGTCGCTTCCCATATCTTTTAAATACTTGTATGAAGTAACTTCGAATGCAACTTTACTTATAACAATACCTTTATGAATAAATGTAAAAATAACTGTTGGTATAGTAAGTCCCAATAATATTCCTTCCATTCCCCAAACCTTTCCAGCACCATAACCACACGCTATTGCTAAAACGGCTTGTATAATCATCACTCCTGCGTCACACCTATGAAGTCCCATTGCATTTTGAACTGAAATAATTGGAATATCCAATAAATATATCAACATACTAAAAACCAAAATCAACACACAAGAAAAACTTAAAACAAAATTTGATCCAAAAACTATGTATATAAAATCTTGAATACATGCGATAAATCCTGCACAACAAATAAACGCTAAGGAATTCATAACAAAGCAGCTCTTCCTATATACACTGTACATTCTTTTTTTATCATTTTCTGTCGCCAAATTACCAAAGCTAGATGTAAATGCGCCTCCCATTTGACTAAACAATAACTGAACTGTACTAATAACAAGTTGATAATTACCATAATAACCAACAATAGATATATTTCCTAGTAACATACTAATCAGAATACTATTGGCAGAATTTTGTACTGTTACTGATGTTTGATTTATAAAAAGTGGCTTTATTGTCCTAAATATTGCCCATTTTTTCTCCTTTTCAAGTTTCACCGCCTTCATTTTTCTTAAATATGGATGCCGTTTATTTACATATATATTGCAGATCGCATTGCTGCATATTTTTTCTCCGATAAGAAATAGTAAAAAATACAAATATTCATGCGTTAAAACAGCAGATACGATTGCCATTCCTCTAAAAATCACTTGGCTAATAGTTGTAGACATTATACTAATACGATTATTTTGTTCAGCGTATAAAATACTTCTTTTATAATAAGCCAAATAATTTGCAAAAAAAGATAACGCAAAAAATAAGAAATAAATATGTACTGCTTTCATATCAATCGTTGTTGATACAATGCTTCTTAAAAAGAAAACATCTACAATTAAGCCTACAGTCAGAAAGGCAAATGCAATTCCTAAATATAGTTGCCGATAAAAAGATATTAATTTTTTTATGGTATTGTCATCTTTATTTTTTACAGGTTCATATAAATGAATGACCATTGCTGAGCTAACACCAGTTTCCATAAGAGCCATAACATTTATTGTATTTTGAAAGAGATTATGCAAACCATTAATTTCTTCTCCTAAAGCGCGTACAATAAAAATACGCACAGCAAAATTGAGGGCAACTGTAACAAGTGCTGACAACATTCCCCAAATACTATTTGTAATTGAATTATACGTTCTTGATTTTTCTTTCATTAATTAACCTCGGTTTCTTATTTCTCTTCTGTTTATTTCAGACTAACCCTCTCAACAAACCAGAATATAACAAACATAGGGATTATTCTAATATATAACCAACTTAAACTAATTGTCATATTTAGTATTGTTCCAAGACCAAACCATACAGCATACAAAATACTATATGCCAAACGGATGTAAAAAGAGCCATTCTCCGTCTGTCTATTCAACTAAGCAAAAAAATACAATAGAAAAGCACCACAAAATTACATATTTATTCTTTACACTTGAGATAATGACATAAAAGATGCTATATTAAATTGTTCGAAAAATATATTTTTTTACATATAAAGTTTACCTTCCCCGCTCATATTTGCATGCAAACGACAATATTATAATCGAAACTATAACGATACAATAAAATGGATGATTTATTACATAATAAAAGTTCCTTCTTGGAAGTGTAAAAAATTCAAACATCAAAATAGTAGCCGTATATTTTGAAAAAAAATTTTCTTTTGTCACTGCCAATAATTTTATAACCATAATTCCGATAATAAATATTGCTAGAAACCCAAAATTTCCAAAGTTTGCATATGCTTCTGCACATAATGAATAACCTGTTCCAAATGTATAATCATACTCTGTACTAATCCAATTTAATGGTTCTATAGCTTTGGAATTCCACATACTAATTGTTCCAGTTGGATCAAGACTTGCAGGAATAAATCCTGCTAATATTGAATAAAGATACGATTTTCCATATAAAAATGAATATCTTTGCGGACACACACGCATAATCAATGTTAGTGGAAAAAAACTACTTCCCAATTCACCCAATACATCAGAAAAAATGGAAAACAACCCCGATGCTGAAAAAGCTATACCCTCACGAAAGACCTTAATAAAAGCAATTAAAAACACTGTCAAAACAATAGTCACAATGCCAATCAAATACTTTTTTATAGAATTTCTATTTTCACCTTTGTAGCGAAAATTAACTATCATAATTATTAAAATTCCAGCTATACCACTTGTTCTATCTCCACACATTGCTGTTGCTAACGACCAAATAATAACTAACATTTCTATAATTTTGTCCATTTGACGATTTTCTGAATAAATAAGAGTTAATACTGAAAATGGGACAAAAAAATATTCAATCAATCCCAATATAGACGGCACACTAGCATCAAATCTTCTTGCACCCTCATAATATCCTGTCGCAAATGCCATCATTTTCATAGCAAGTAGGAGAAATGCAACAACCCCAGTTACATACATAAACATTTTGGCAATATTAAAAATTGTATGTTTAGAAAAAATATTAACATTATTGAATCTAAAAGGAGTTATTCTATTTATCCAAGCTCCTGCAAGAAATAAAGCACCTACACATCCAAATTCATATTGTATGGTTTTCAAAATCGTTCCTACCTCATATTGCATTAGATAGAAATAATTATATTCCCCCCCAAAGCTAAACACTAAAAAAAGCCCAAAATTAAAAATAATAAATGCAATTAAAAATAGTGCATAATTTGATACATAACTGCCAGAAAACTTGGCAAAACTGATATATTCAATACTCATTAGAGCAACTGCAATAAATGTACATATTCGAACTGAATCATATGACGTATCTTTAAAGCTCAAATATCCCATCCAGAAATAACCTATTAATGTAATTGCCAACGTTAACATAAAATACTTAAATCCATCAACCGAAAACATAACTGGCGATTTATATATGTTTTTCACTCCAATCTCGTCATTTCTAAGCATTATCCATACCAGCCTCTAATATAGAGTTTGCTTGTTTTACCCTTTCACTTTTATAAAATACTTCTTTTGACTTTACTGCTTGCTCTTTCCATTTTTTTATTTGTTTTTCATTTTCGAGAATTTTTGTCAAGCCTTCGCATATGTCAACCTCATCATTTTTCAACACTTCACCACATCTAGACAATTCTTTCAATTCTTGTGCCCCATCAACGTTAACTGATATAACTGGAATACCTAATAAAGCTGCTTCTTGACATGAAGTACTAAAACCTTCTCTATAAGAACAACAAAAATATAAATCGGCAGCCTTTACAAACTTATATGGATTTTTCTGTTTTCCTGGCATTTTTACAAATTCATCTAAAGAGTTAGCCTTTATATATTGACGCATCTTTTCTTCTTCACTGCCACCGCCAATAATCCAAAACTCAACATCTTTAATTTTTTTTACAATTTCTTTAATACATGACAAATAACGCATAAAAGCTTTGTCCGGAGCCAATCGTGCAACAGTTACAACGCTATACTTATGGCTTTTCGTAATAGGACAAGCATCCTTAGCTGCTTCTATAATAGGAATTTCATCAATAATATTATAACAATAATCACACATTGAACGGTCAAATCCCGCACTAATCATCTTATCTCGTCCAGCTTTTGCTACATTAATTACTTTTGAAAACTTTTTGTAATATTCTCTTAATATCATTTTTGAATCATATGTGTGCATCCAACATAATTTATTAGGATTAGGACTTACTGCAATACATTTAGTCGGTATTCCAAATTGAAAAGCGACCTCCAAATCATACTTTTCTTTGACAAATTTCTTATATATCTTTTCTGGCGGTATTAAATTTATAAGTTTATCAAACCCTCTAAAATAAAAATTGTATCCAGGTATAACTTTTATTTTATTCATTATCGGTGCTGCAAATTCTTGATTAAATTCATATATTGCAAGTAATGAAATGTCATATTCATTCTCATCAAGATTAGCAATTAAATTCCGTAATACTGTCGCCACACCATTTGAAAATCGGAAATGGTTAGTAACAAATAATATTTTTTTTTTCATACTTCTACCTCACCACTTATATCTTTACTTTTCCAATTGAATCATCTGCAAACATTTTTTCTCTTTCTGGTTTTCTATCATACGGAAATTTGTATAGTAAGTTCGGCACCAGATTTGCAATAGTTTTCACTTCTTTTTCCCATTCTTTGTGTACTCTAAATACTTGTGTATTCTCAATTGAATCTTTTGGGTTAAAATGTTCTTTTTTATGTATATGCTGTTCTTTCTTTAAGCCCAAAAAAGTTTCAATACTATTTACGGCGTTTTCATAATCATATACCAAATCTTCAAAATGAACTCTCTTTGCATTAGGATTCTTAAAGTCCTCTACTAAAGTATTTTTCCACTCTTCCGAAAAAGCTATCATATCTGTTGGAAAATGAACACTACTTTTTCTAAATGCATTATTTGACCATATATGCTGATCCAAAATATATAAATCTCTCGGATCTCTATCGACAATTATCATCTTAAAATTATCATCAAAACATTTTTCAAAATCGTCTATTTGACCTGGCCAAATTATATGATCAAAGATTTTTACTTCATTTTCTGTTCCATTATCAAAAAGCGAAAAATATCCAGACGTAAATTTTTTAGCCGCATCATATAATTCTTTTTCACTTGGTAATGCACAGTAAGCATCTTCTTTATCATATATATATTTAACTCCATAATTTGAAAATCGTCTTTTTTGTGCTATATGGAGAGCAACTTGCGCTGTCGCTTTCAATAATGAAAATCGTGTTTTAACAATGTGATTTGTGGTTTTATCCTCCCTTTTTTCTGCGATACTTTCAACAAATTCATATACCAAATCCATGAATTTATTACCAAACATCTTCTGATAAGAGCCAAACCACACATAATTGTAATCATTCAATCGTTTCATTTCTGTTATGAATGTACTAATCACTTTATCAGATGTGTACAATGTATTTCCTCTTGATAACAGTGTACACACATCATACAGTCCACCATGATGATATAGAACATTATGCTCATAAGATTGATTTTCAAAAGGGACAACTCGTACATTTTCATATTCCTTTAATAAATCAACAACCGCTGATGAACCGGTTCCAAAATATCCTGTGACTGCAACATTTATTCTAGATTCCATATATGCATCCTTCCTATTTTCCTTGGTGCATTTTCTTATACTTAACAAGTAACCTATGCGGAACAATTATAGCTAAAAGCTCTTTGTAAGCATACACATCATATTTTCTTGATAATCCCATTTTTTTTCGCCATATCTTGTGTGTTCGATAGTTATTTAACCTATACTTTGCTTTTATTTCTTTTATTTTGTCTCGATCCTCATAATAATCAAACAAGACATCTGGCAATATATACCCCTTATATCCACAAGCATACATTTTGCACCAAAGATCAAAATCTTGGCCTCGCATTGTCCGTTCACAAACAGTATACATTCCTGCTGAAACCAACGCTTCTTTACGCATCATCACTGTTGGGTGTGTAAAAATATTACATTTGATAATATCTTCCTTAGTTAATTCTCCACCCTGTCCATATGTATTCCAAATTCCTGCATTATCAAAAGTGTTTCTGCACGTTCCTACAATTGCATATTCCTGATGCTTATCCAAAAAATTGTTTTGCTTTTCAAATCGGTTGGCATGAGAAATATCATCATCATCCATTCTTGCAATATACTCTCCCTTGGAGATATTTATACAGTTATTCAAAGATGATGCCAAACCACAATTTGACTCATTTCTTGTTAAAATAACTCTGTTATCCTTTTCTGTATAACTTTTTATTACTTTAATAGTTGCATCTGTTGAACAATCATCACATATAATCAACTCAAAATCTGCAAAAGTTTGATTCAATATGGAATCAATTGCTCGTGGCAATGTCTTTTCTCCATTATGTACACCCATTATTACAGAAATCTTCGGCATCCTTCCAACCTCACCCATTTACCTTACTGTTTTACATAAACTATTTCTATGTTCAGTCAGTCTTTTAAATAATTCATTTTGCTCATATTTTTCTTCTACATGCTGCCTTGCATTGCAACCATATTTTCTTACTTCTTCTGGATTATCAATACAATGTTCTATCGTACTAATAACTTTATCAATATTTTTTGCTGGTACAGACCACCCATCAACATTCGGTTCTATAGTATCTACCTGTCCTGGTACATCTGTAACTATTCCCGGCAGTCCCATTGCTGCAGCTTCAATAACAACCAAGCCGAATCCCTCTCTATAACTTAATGAACAAAATACATCCATTGCACTATAATATTTTTCAACTTTATCTGTCCAATCAACAAAAATTACATGTTTGGACCCCTCAGCCCATTTACGCAACTCAGCCTCTATGGTATTAGCATCATCAAACATACCAATCATTAATAAATATGCATCCTTTTTCTTAACAACTTCTCTAAAAGCTGACAATAATTCATTAGCACCTTTGTCCCTTGTTATTCTACCAACATATCCGAATACTGGTGCTCTTTCTGTAATTTTTAGCTCTGATCTTATTTCTTCTCTCCATTTTTCTTTTTTTTCTATGCAATACTTATTCAAATCAACACCACAGGCACTACCATTCCATATAACTGAAGCCTTTGATGACGGATACAATTTTTCACTTATACTAAATCTATAAATTGAATAACTTTCACACTCGATTACCGATGACTTTTTGCAAACTATTTTTTCAATTTTTTTTAAAATCATACGCTTAATGCCACCATCAAATCCCATATACCTAATTCCCCACTGGCAATATAAGCGATTTGAACATTTTGCTCTTTTTGCCGCTATTGATGCATACAATGCAGCGTTTGGTGTTGAATATTGAATAATATCAAATTTATTATCTCTAAATATTCTTGTCAGTTTATTAATTACTGATAAACCCTCCAATCCCACTCCTCTTTTCATAGGAACTGGGATATAATGTACTTGATTATTGCACAACTCATACATACCCTCATCTGTATTGCAAATAAAGGTTACGTCATAATCGTTATTGACCAAGTAATCTTTAAACTGTAATAAAAATGACTTTATTGTTATAGAAACAGTCGTTACAAAGCATATTTTTTTCATTCTCTTACTCCTTTATCAAACGCTTCGCTGGTACACCAATATATGTCCCCTCTTCTTCTAAATCTTTAATTACAACCGCTCCTGCTCCTACTATACAGTTATCGCAAATACTTAAATTATTCAGAACAATTGCCCCTGCCCCTATCCAGGTTTTCAAACCAATATGCACATTGCCTGCAACATGTGCACCCACTGATATATGAACAAAATCATCAATTATCCCATCATGATCAACAGACGCTCCCGTATTCACAATACATCCTTTACCTATTTTGGTATCTGAATTAATTACAGCACCTGCCATAACTACAGTTCCCATTTTAATTTCTACTCTTCTGCTAACTACAGCTTTTGGGTGAATTAACGAAACTATATTACATTGTATATTCTCTAATTTTTTTAAAACATTTTGTCTAGCAAGTGCATCTCCTATTGCGACAATAAAGTCCCAAGATAAATACTCTTCAATATTTTCAGTTGTCCCTTTTACCGCAAATCCAGCACACTCTGTTACCCTTTTATCATCATCCAGAAAAACGATTTCGTCATACTGATTGTTTAGAGCTATATCTGCAATGACCTTTCCATGCCCACTTGCACCTATTATTACTAATTTTTTCAATTGGGAGTCTCCCATCTTGCCACTACACCTTTCGGAGTACCCATAAATTCTTCCATAGTTGATGATGATTCAGAGCAAATACCCTCATGCTTCACGACAGTTTTTATTGTCGATAAGATAATCTTAATATCTTCTTTAAAAGTAATATGAGTTGTATACCATACATCCATTGCAAACTTATCTTCCCATGAAACTGCATTTCTTCCATGTGCCTGAGCATACCCTGTTAATCCAGGTTTTACATCATGTCTATGATGTTGAAACTCGTTATATCTTGGCAAATACGCAACAAGCAATGGTCTTGGTCCTATAAGACTCATATCACCCTTTAAGATATTAGCCAATTCAGGCAATTCATCAAGAGAAGATGCTCGTAAAAAACGTCCATATTTATTTAATCTAACTTCATCAGGCAATAAGTTTCCTTTTTTGTCTTTCCGGTTATCCATTGTCCGAAACTTTATTAATTTAAAAATCTTTTCATTTTTTCCCGGACGATCCTGTGTAAAAAAAGGATTTCCTTTCATAAACACAGCCCCTAATATTATTAGAAGCACCAAAAGAGGTGAAAGGATAATTAACACTATTAGACTTGATGAAAAATCAATCAATCGCTTAAAATACTTTGCGTACATATTATTTCTCCATATAGTTGTTATAATTGATCATTCAAAACAAACTTTATTACTTCAATAATTCACTCCACTGGTAATATACATATTCAATTTTGCACGTCCATTTTTAGTTCTAACAACAAATGAGTTTAAATGAAAAATTGACCCCTTATGCATTGAGTTCCAAATTGGGCATCATTCTACAATAATGGATGAGTTAGATTTCAAAAGCTCTGGTAGGCAAAACTTTACTGTTCACTTTAGATTTACAGTTGCATTAAAAGTCATATCAAAGCAGAATACTTGCTTTTTCTCTGATTCATCTGCGTATCTGCAACCAATATATTAACATATTCAATTACCAGACCATCTATGGTAAGACTTCAACAATACTTCGAACTAAAACTTTTCATATTTATTATTTCCTTTAAGTTTAGCCTTTTACTTTTGGGGGCCAAACCTTAGTTCTCATAATTTAATAAGCACTTTTATCAAGCAATCTCTTTATTTACGTCTTCTGGTCTTTTAAATGTTGGAACAACACTTCGGAGTGCCTCTTTTGCAATCATATCATCGCCCGTATTACATGCATCTCTAAGTATATCAATCTTTTTGTAGATTTCTTCCTTACTCAATGCACTATCTCTTTCAATGAAAATCATGCTGTTATCAGTTTTGTCAAGTTCTTCTGTCTTAACTAACAGTTCCTCATACAACTTTTCGCCTGGCCTTAATCCCGTTTCAACAATCTCAATTCCCTGAACACCAGATAAACGAATCATATTTTCTGCTAAATCTATAATCTTAACTGGCTGTCCCATATCCAAAACAAATAATTCTCCATTATCCGCAATTGCTCCACTCTGAAGAACGAGCTGTGAGGCCTCTGGAATTGTCATAAAATATCTGATAATTCTCTTATCTGTAACAGTAACCGGACCACCATTCGCAATCTGACGCTTAAATAATGGAATAACTGATCCTGCACTACCTAGTACATTTCCAAATCGTGTAGCACTGTATTTCACTTTTCCGTGTGTACTTGCACTCTGCACAATCATTTCACACATTCTCTTTGTAGCACCCATAACGTTAGTAGGGTTAACTGCTTTATCTGTAGATACCATCATAAAGCGTTCTGTTCCAAACTTCTCACAAAGCTCTACTAGATTCTGTGTACCGAATACATTATTGTAAATAGCTTCCACACAGTTATGTTCCATTAACGGAACATGTTTATGAGCAGCTGCATTAATAATTATCTGAGGATGGTATTTCTCAAATACTTTCTCAAGAGCTTTCCTATTTGTGATAGAACAAATTTCGATCTGCAGATCAAGACAATCTCCGTACGCGATCTTTAACTCCTGTTGAACATCATATGCACCATTTTCATAAATATCCAAAATGATAATCTTCCTTGGATTCATCTTTGCCAGTTGTCTGCAAAGTTCTGAACCAATGGAACCACCACCACCAGTGATAAGTACAACTTTGTCTTTATAGTAAGCATTTGTTCTTTCATCAGAAACCACTAATTGTTTTCTAAACAAAAGTTCCTCAATATCAAATTCTCGAAGATGCCTCTTTCCTCCTGCGGCATACATAGTCGGATAATCATAAACCTTTAACTTATATCCTGCATTTTTGTAATATTCATAAAGCGCCTTTTTCTTGTCAGCATCCATTGACGGTATTGCAAAAATAATCTCCTGTACTTCAAATTCACCCAATCTGTTAAATGTTGCCTCATTCTCTGACCAAACTGGGATTCCATGAATTTCACGACCAACTTTTTCTTTGCTAATATCTATAAAACATCTCGGAATATATGCTGTTTCCTCATTATTTATTAGTTCCTCTGCCAGACTTACACCAACACGTCCTGCACCAATAATTGCAACTTTGATTTTCTGAACTTCTTTTTCATTTTCCGCTTCTATGCCAGAAAACATATGTAATAACGCGGAAAGAATTTTTCCTTTTGTAGTTTCCCGATTTCCGCACTTATACGCATAGCGATACATCATACGAAGCGCTAATGCTCCTAGAAGGTTCAAACTGACAATTGAAAGCATTCTAGCAAATGTAATTTTTTGAATTGGAAGTAATAATTCCAGACACAGATAAGCTACAAAAGCAATAGAATCGGTAAATAGTAACCGGATATAACATTGTATTCCACCATATCTCCATACCTGTCCATATACTTTACCAATAAGACGTGCTACAAAAATACACAGTACCGAAAGGCATACTTGCTGAAGTATTCCTATAGTTGATAACTTATCAATTCCTCCATACAGTAATAACAGTATTGCTACTACCACTGCATACATAATCAAATCATACCCGATAAGCATCCACCTGATATTAGATGTGCTACTCTGCTTTGTACGATCCATATTCATACTATTCTCATTTGCTCTATCCATTGTTTTCCCCGCAAAAATCGGATGGGTTCATCCTTTCATATTTTTTCTATTTTGTGGTTTACTTCTTTTCAAGCGGTGTAAATAATTTTTTGCTCTGTTTCAATTCTTATTTCAAGTAAACTTGTTAACTTCAAAATTATTCTAGATTTTAATGTACAGCCATATTAAAAAAAGCATACGTTGGCTAGTTCAAATCCCCTTATCATGAATTTCCAGCTTATAGTGTGATTTAAAATAAGCATCTAAGAAACCATTGGATTCTCATAGTCTTGCTGCTCACCCGACACAACCACGTAGAAAAAAACATCATAGCTAGATTCAACTAAATAAGCGAAACTCTTGTATAATCAAGGCTTTAAACTCAAAACAAAGTCAAGTACCCTTTTTATGTATTTCGCATACATTACTCAAAACAACTCCTGATAACCCGAATAATTCTCTCCTGCTGTTCCTCAGTCATCTTATTATCGCTAGGCAGGCAAGCGCCTCTGTCAAAGATATCAGCGCCTACATCTTCTGCACCACCTGCAATATAAGCATTTGTGCGGCATCTGATACTGCCGTTGCGTCCAACGCACTCGTGCATTCTGTACATAGGCTGCATATGCATCGGCTTCCATATAGGTCTGCCCTCTGCATTTATGCCTGCAATCGCTTCCAAAATTTCAGTAGGACAAGTCTTGCCGGCTTCTTTGATGTACAAAGCCTCGCTGTCATTTCTGACCTGCTTGCACATTGCGTCTTTATCTATGATAAGTGCAGACAGCCAATAATTCGGCTCTGTACCCTCAACGATAGGATTCATTTTAACAGGAAGACCTTTAAGACCCTCTTTGTATCTCTCATATATTGCTTTTTTCTGCGCAATATGCTCCTCAAGATATGGATACTGACCACGAACGACTCCTGCAATAACATTCGACATACGATAGTTGTACCCAACCTCTTCATGCTGATACCATGGAGCATTCTCACGAGCCTGCGTTGACCACTTACGAGCCTTGTTTGCATCCTCAAGGCTGTTCGTCAGCAAGCATCCGCCACTAGAACCTGTTATTATCTTATTGCCATTGTAGCTTACAGCGCTGTAATCACCAAAGCTTCCGCACTGTCTGCCGTCAATTGTAGCACCCATAGCTTCAGCAGCGTCCTCGATCAAAAGCGCACCATGCTTCTCGCATATCTTCTTGATCTCGTCCATTCTTCCAGGAAAGCCGTATAACTCAGCGCTTACTACCAGCTTGACTTCAGGATACATATCAAAAGCCTTTTCAAGCGCCACAGGATCCATGTTCCAAGTATCTCTGTCAGTGTCGATAAACACAGGGATACCGCCCTCGTAAACAACTGGGTTGAGAGTAGCGTCAAAGGTCATGTCACTGCAAAAAACTCTCCTGCCCTCAAGAGCGCCATGAGATATAGCAGGCTTGCCATAAAGTCTCTCGCCAGCAAGCTTACAGCACAAGTGAAGCGCAGCCGTGCAGCATGAAAGACCAACAGCATACTTGACTTCAGACTTCTCCGCCGCTATCTTCTCGACCTCATTTATATTCTTACCGACTGTAGACATCCAGTTGGTATTATAAGCCTCAGTAACATATTCAAGCTCCTCACCATGCATTGTAGGTGACGCAAGCCATACTTTTTGTTTAAAGGGTTCTATTTTTTCCATTATTTTTTCCCTCTTCCATATTTACTTCATATAAGTAACTATAATTGCACTTATTCACGTTAATAATTTTATCACAAAATTTTAATCTAGTCAAGTATTTACCCCATACTTATGTATATTTTTTCAAAAATCGTACATTTTCAGTGTAATATACAATGCTAACCATTTACAAAAAGCTCAGTTTGTGCAATTTTATACTAAGCTGAAAGCTATAATTTTCTTCATTTAAAATTGTTAAATCATGAAACGTTTTGAAAAATATTTTTACTACAAGATTTTTGATGCAGACAAAAGCTGACTTGATTTTTATCTGCATTTTACACGGCTTTTATTGATTATCAGGCAAAACCAGCATATAATCATAATAGTAATTATGGCGAAGTATGAGAAATATGATTGGAGCGGTGTTTATGTTAGTAAAAATTTTCTGTGCGGTTTTGGTAGTCCTTGGAGTGAGCGTTGCAATTGTTCTAGGCGGTCTGATAATTTTGGCTTCTTGTTTTAGTGGCAGAAAAAAGCCTGCTGGTGACAATACCGCTGATGACGAAGATCCTTTTATGTACACAAATTATATGCAGGGATTTTACCTATAACTTTTTCTACCCTGCCAAGCTTTTTAAATAGTATAATAAAGTGGAGAGTGCTTTGCCCATAAGCATTCTCCACTTTTGGTATACCATTTTTTATTCTATCACTCGACCTCCAAAAACTATTGACACAGCCCGAAACTTGTGCTATACTCTCAACAAAATCAAATGAAACTACACGCAGAAAGGACGTTTTATAATGACTGAAAAAGAAAAAATGCTTGCGGGCAAGATATATGACTCCTCCGACAAGGAGCTTGCAGAATTGAGGACAAAGGCTCACAAGCTTTCACAGCAGTACAGCAGTTTGTATGAAGATGATGAGAGAAGAAAAGCTATCCTTGACGAGCTTCTGCCCGACCATGGCGAGGGATTTTTTCTCCAAGGTCCTGTGTATTTTGACTATGGCGTTTTCACAAAGTTCGGCTCAGGCTGCTATGCTAACTTCAATCTGACAGTGCTTGACACCTGCCCTGTGACCATTGGCGACAACGTGTTTTTCGGTCCCAACTGCACCATTGCCACACCTGTTCACCCATTCAGATGGCAGGAGCGTAACATGAAGAAAAAGTCTGACGGCACTGTTTATGATGATGAATACGGCAAGCCTATCACAATACACTCCAACTGCTGGATAGCGAGCAATGTTGTCATCACAGGCGGAGTTACCATAGGCGAGGGCTGTGTTATCGGTGCAGGAAGCGTTGTCACCCGTGACATACCGCCAAATTCTCTTGCGGCAGGAAATCCATGCAGAGTTATCCGTGAGATAACGGAGGAGGATTCTATCAGGTACAAAGCAGAACTTTTCTAGGCACACAAAAATACCCCTGACCAGAAAATGATCAGGGGCATTTTTATCGTCTGTCATATCATTGAGTATAGACCCATTTTTTATCGGACCACGCTCCGTTATAAGTCTTTCCACCTTTGACAGTGTAGCTTCTTACACGGACGTAATATTTTTGATATCTTGCAAGCCCAGAAACTGTCTTTTTATCGGTGCGGTTGTTTGTTACCTTTATACTTTTTGCTCCCTTAAAGTCGGAACGCTGTGAGTATGATATTTCATATCCCGTGGCAGAACCTTTCTGTGCATAATCTATAAAGAAGCCTGCATATGTACCATAAAGCTTCTGTATCACCTGCTTTGCAGGATAGATAGCAAAGCTTTTGGTGATAACTCCGCCGTAAATGCCCTTGCCTGTGATAGTCACCTTTGCGGTGCCGACCTTGGTGTTTGCAGAATATTTCACAGTGTAGTCTGTGCCGTTTTTAAGGGTCTTTGAGCCGTATTTTACTGTGATCTTCTGCTTTATCGCCTTGCCGGTAAAGCTTTTTGAAGAAATACCGCTGACCTTTGCGTTTGCAAAATTAGTCTTTGCTGTCACAATGCTTTTAGCGTCTGACCAATTGCCGTAATAGGTCTTTCCGCCCTTGACAGTATAAGAGCGAACTCTTACATAATATGTCTTTGAAGCCCCTAATCCAAGTACCGTCATCTTATCCGTCTTGTTGGTGGTGGATCTGTATGTGGAAGCATTTGAAAAATCAGATTTTGTGCCATACTGGACCTCATAGCCTGTTGCAGATCCTTTCTGCACAAAATCCACAAAAAAGCCCTTGTATCTTGTTTCAAGCACCTGTATCTGCTGTTTTGCAGGATTTATAACAAAAGAAACGGTCTGCTTGCCCTTATAGTTTCCGTAAAATTCAACTGTTATCTTGCCCGTGCCAACGTTCACATTAGAGGAATACATCACCATATAATCAACATAACGTTCAAGGGTCTTATTGCCGTCCTTTATAAGCACATCAGGTGTTATCTCCTTGCCGGTGAACGACAGTGGTGTAGCATAATAAAGCTTGAACTTGGAAGCGTCCTTTGGCTGGATAGTAAAGCTTTTTGCAACAGAGCCTCTGTATTCGCCTTTTCCAACAAAGGTCATTTTTGCAGGTCCTGCGTTAAGATTGGTCTTATAATAAACAGTGTAATCCACGCCCTCTTTAAGCTCTTTGCCCTCATAAGTGAGCGTTACGTCAGGCTGTTCAATATTCTTTCCTGTGTATGTGAAGCTGTTCTTAAAGCCTGATATCTCGCAGTCTGCAATAAGCTTGCTGTCAGAATACTCCGCTGTGACAGTCATATCCTCTGTGACGTTTTTATAGTCCTTGTCCCAGCCTGTAAAACGCAGACCCTTTATAGCAGGGGCTTTCGGAGCTTTTGCAGACTTACCATATTCCACTGTCTGCTGACTTATCACCTTGCCGTCCTTATCCACAAACGTAACGTTATATGTATAAGGCTTCCATGCGGCATAAAGGGTCTTTGCACCGCCTGAATACGAGATACTTTCTATTCTTTCACCTGAAAGTGCAGCGTTATCATACCAGCCTGAAAAGTCTGCACCCTCTTTTGTCGGCTCGGAAAGCGTCACGCTTTCGCCCTCGCTGAGATATTCCGGATTGCCTGTGCTGTTCGTGCCGCCATTTAAAACATAGTCGACAGTGACAAATTTTGCTTCAACAAGCTTTGCCTTTACTGTGCTGTCAGCAGTATAAACTGTGTTCGCATCGACAGCAATGCCGTTCTTGTACCATTTAAGAGCATAACCGCTTTGCACTTTGACAGCAGGATATTTCACCTTGCCGTCCTTATCAGTGCAGGCATAATGCTTGCCGTCAGGGGCTTCAAATGTTATCTTGTGCGAAGCCTGCTCCCCAGGACGAGTTAGCCTTGCTTTGCCGCCTGCCATTGTCCACCTGCCGCTGTCTGTCTGCTTTCCGCCAATGGTATTCAGCGAATAAGCTGCAGAACTTGTAACGTTAGACAAAGCCGTTTTCTTTACCTTGCTGTCAGAAAAGTTGCCGTTATACCAGCAATCGGCAGATTGCTGTCCATAATAAAAAGCGTCATTATCGATGCTGCCCACCATAGCTTTAGCATTTGAACTGCTTGACTTTGCAAGGTCTGAAGCGCACTCTGTCAGGGTCAGACCACCTGCTTTGCCTACGATTCCGCCTGCCGAGCTTGTACCCTTGACAGTTCCGCTGAACGTACAGCGTTGGATAGATACCGCATCAAATTCACCAACGATCCCGCCTGCGTACTTACCGCTGACAGTTATTTTCTCAGCACTGAGATCTCTTATCTGCGCTCTGTCCTCAGCATAGCCGAACAGACCTGCATAAGAATTATTTTGGATAACAGCGTTTTTCAGAACGTGTCCGTTGCCGTCAAAATATCCGCAAAAAGGCTTTGAAGCCGTTCCTACTGCCGATATCTTTGCACCACCGAAGTCGATGTCTTTTTCAAGCACCACACGCTTCCCTGCAAAACTTTCACCGCCTGATACACGCTTTGCGAAGTTTTTCCAATCCGTCGCTGTCTTTATAACAAGGCTTTGTTCCTTTATCTCTTTTGCCTTTGCCTTTATAAGAAACTTGGCATTGGTGATATCGTTCTTTGAAGCGTTTTCGTCTGCAATAACTTTCTTGCCGTTGTTGACCTCACGCTCATAACCGCTCTGCTTTTCATAATTTGTCACAAGTGTTTCAAGCTCGCTTTTATCAGACTTATCTATATCATCGGTATAGGCAAATATTATAGGCTGACCAGTATAAGCGTCCTTGTCGGTAACGTCCGTCCAACTGTCGCCGTCATTGGAAATATACGCCTGACCAGGCTTCATGACCCCGTCTGAATAGCCATAAACGGTCACATAGCCTGAGCCGTCATCACCGCTGAATGTCATCACGACAGAATATCTTTCGCCCTCGTCAAGCTCAACATCAGGGATATCCACAGTATAAAGGCCGTCGCTCTGCACCTTTCCGCTGACCTCACATTCAAGTATCCCCACAGGAGTGCTGTCTGAAACAGAAGTGTAGACCTGCACGGTGTAGTCAGACTTTCCAGTGTAGCCAAGATACATAAAGCCCACTTTGTCAAGAAGCTCGTCTTTTTTTGCTGTAAAAACATCAGCACCGCTCATTTTATTTTCATTGCTAACATAAAATATAGAATTATCCTTATTAGCAGGATAATGGTAATTATTATCACAGCTTTCAGTGAGGTCGAATGCCACCCAATCGGTCATTTCTGCCTCTTCATAGGATATCCAGTAATAGCCGTCTGTGCCACTGGATACTCCCCAAGAGCCTTTCACAAGCCATGCCCCGTTTTTCTTTGGCTGATAGCCTGCAAGGAAATTTGACTTGCTGTAATTATCGTCCCAGCCCACTACGCTTACGGCATGATTTATTCCACTATATTTTGTAGTTTCCGGATTGTAATAGCTTTTGTTATCAAAGGTCATATACAGGTCGTCTGCATAATAGCTCACCATTACTCCGCCAAGCTCTTTTATCTTGTTTTTAATGGCGTTTTGTCCGCCTGTGATAGTGGAAGCGTAATTAAGCTGATATTCGCAAACTCCCTTTTTCTCCTCAGATACGATAGTGGCTTCCGTTCCGTCGGACACGAAAGGCTCATATTCATCATAGCACAGTCCTCTATGAGCCGCCATTGCAAGGGACGAATCCATCCACGTTCCGCCGCAATCCCATATTGACTCGTCAAATCCGCCGTTAGCATATGTAGAAAGGACAAGGCTCGGCACAGAAAACTGCACGTTTTGATTTTCAAGCCCCTTTTGAATAAGATTGCTCTCTGTGCAGGAAAGTGCCGCAAACGCCCAGCAAGTGCCTGTCTGGAACTGGTTTTTGATAGTCGTCAGCGTATTCTTAGATCTGGGGTCATATTTCGCAGGCAGCGAAGCCGTTGCCTTTTGTGCATAAGGTGAAACCCCGTCGTCCGTATCGGCCAAATCTTCATCAGCGATCTTCGATTTTTCCAGACCTTCCTTTTCATAGCCATAACCATTATCAGTAAAAATTATCCTGCCCATCTTGAATTTCGGGCTGTCATTATCTCCGCCATACTCCGCATCCGCAAAAGCTGCGCAAGGAAGCTGCACTGACAATATCGCCGCCGTCAAAATGGCGGCACATTTATAGATCACCTTCATAAAGATCTCCTTTCTGCTTTTCTGTTATTTAGTTGCATAAAGTTTCTTTTGGTTACTATTTTAATGATTACTTTTTTATCTTTTTCTCCCCACTGAGATAATATTTTTCTTAGTAAGCACAAGTAGCACAATGCCAAGCAAAAGTATCAGCGGCCAAGTGAGATACGGTCTTTTATCATTATCAATATCGGTCACGACCTTATCAGGCTCACCGTTTTTATCAGTGTTGTAATACACGTTCACTTTTTCGTTCTGACTCACATAATATGTGCCTGTGAAGATCTCTCTTGTGTACTCCTTGCCGCCAACATCAAAAGCGACAGTTATGTAATATGTTTCAGCTTTGTTGCTTGCCTTTTTGTTATGTCCCCAAGTTTTCAACTCATGGTCTATCCACTTCACATAGCCTGTGGTTTTCTCAGCACTTGACATGAAAACCCTGTTTGAAACATACTTGCTGAGATTATAGATAGTAGAGAAACCACCCATAAGAATAAAAACGATACTCAGAGCGATAAGCCCTGCATTTTGCTTTTTCATTTGATATACCCCCTGAACAGAAATGTTGTGTTAATATGAATTTATTATATCATATGAGAACATGGAAAGTCAATAAGCCTATCCCATCTGTCCATAAGTCTTATGGACATATTTATTAGTACGGTTTTGATCGTTGAGGTAAGCCGCTATTTTCTTTCTGCTGTAAGGACTTTTTTTATAAGATCACGTTGAAACTTTATTTTCTTCATTCTTTGAACAATCCTTGACTTTGTTACAAATCTGTGTTATACTAATCATAAACGAACGGTCGGTACGCATAAAAGGAGCGAAGCAACATGAAAACAACTGAGCAACAGCACAATGAGCGGAAACGTGAACTAATGGAAAAGTGCTTCGAGTGCTATGCGGAAAACGGGCTCACAGGCACAGGAATTAAAGCACTGGCCGATGCGTGCGGATGCACGAAAGCAAATTTGTATTCGTATTTTAAAAACCTTGATGAACTGATCATTGAGTCAACGGCATACTGTATGGAAAAGGTTGAGGACGACTTTATGGAGATGGCACCCACCGACCCCGAGGATGTTGTCCGTTTTGTGAAGGAGGTCCCGTATTGGACAGCAAAAAAGCACGGAAAAAAATATCGCCTGATGTATCAGATATATACGCACCCGAAGTATATCGAGCACGGCAAGAAATTCTTTGAGGGCGTGAACGAACGCTATACCGAGTACGCCAAGCGGCTGGAGCCAAAGATCGGCATTCCATATACGGTCATCACGCCGCTGATCTTTATATTCGTCCGTGCCTGCGTACATTATGCGATGTTTGAGGATGAATATTATCTGAAAACCCAGATGGAGGTCTTAAAACAGGGGGTCGCCCTGTTTGTGGATAAGTACAAAGCAAACCAAGCATAAGCCTATCGACCGCCGCTCATTTACGGCGTGGGCAGCGGTGCAAAACTCCGCCGTGATAAACAATTCCGAACGGAGGAAAAAAGATGAAAACAGGAAAAAAACTACTCACAGGTACACTTTTGGCGATTTGCGCCGCTCTATTGGTGCTTTGCAGCGTGCTTGCAATAGGATGGAGCAAGGCGACAAAAACAGGCGACGCACTGCCGGAGGTGCGAAACAACGGCACGGCGATTCAGTGGAAATACAGCGACGAAGCCGACTGGCACGACCTTGTGGCGCTTACCGAGCTGCGGGGCGCTGCCGGAGAAAACGGAAAGAACGGCACAGACGGTAAAGACGGCTCTAATGGTGCCGACGGTAAGAACGGAATAAACGGTACAAACGGAAAAGACGGCATTAACGGCGTTGACGGTAAAGACGGAGCCGATGGAAAAAACGGCAAGGATGGAATTGACGGTGACAACGGTAAAGACGGAGCCGACGGCAAAGACGGTATCAACGGCACTGACGGCATTAATGCCAAAAACATAGAAGTGCAGCGAGCTGAAACCCACATACAGTGGCGTTACGAAGGCGATGAGTGGCAGAACCTTGTGGCGATAGCCGACATCACAGGCCCCACCGGGCAGAAAGGCGCAGACGGAGCAAACGGAAAGACACCGGAGTTTCGTGTAAGCGAAAACACCCTGCAGTGGCGCTATGTCGGCGATAAAATATGGCTGAACCTGTACGATCTTTCGGTTTTGAAAGGTCTTGACGGCAAGGATGGTGCTGACGGCAAGGATGGTATAAACGGAAAGGACGGAGCCGACGGCAAGGATGGTATAAACGGAAAGGACGGAGCCGATGGAAAAGACGGAACAAACGGACAAAACGGCTCCGATGGCGCGGACGGCAACACCCCGTTTATCGGCGAGAACGGCAACTGGTGGATCGGAGAAACCGACACCGGGGTAAAAGCCGCAGGTGTTGACGGCGAAAAGGGAGACAAGGGTGAAAAAGGTGACAAGGGAGATGCAGGTCAGAACGGCAGCTGTTCGGGATATTTTTACGGAGAGGCAAACTCTCCGAGGACAGTACTGAATAACAGTCGTGTCAATATTTCTGTCTACGAAAAAATAAACAAGGGCGGCTTGATTTCATCCTACATAAATAATATTACACTTAAAAAAGGACATATTTACAATGTCTGCTTAAGCGGTTCTCTCGAAGTTGGTTCAAACGAATTCAACAACAGCGGCAATTACTCTATTCAGATGACAGACGGTTATGATGACGATCTGTGCAGGGAACTTACACGAATAAAAAGAGACGGGGCAAAAATACCGTATACCAATGATCAACATTCCTTTAATTTCAACAGAATGTATGATGCGTCAAATAAAGACATTACATTGCAGTTGTGGTTTGAAAATTCGGCATACAATACTTATCTCGGTGGTTTCAGAGGTACCATTACAATAACCGCTCTTGATTGAGCCGACATATACGAAAACAGAGGTAACGGAAAATAAAAAAACGAATACTCAGTATCATGCTCACCCTTTGTATGGTTCTTTGCCTTGTGTCGACAAGTGTATTTGCCGAGGATAATATGGCAGCGAGTGGGACGGCGGAAGTTTCCACAGCGGCGGAACTGGTTTCAGCAATCAGAGAAGCTTCATACGGAACAGTCAAACTGACGTCTGACATTACCATTTACACCACATTAGTGGTCAACCGCACCGTCACTCTTGATCTCAACGGTTATGTGCTGAAATACAGCAGCAGCAGTGCAGGGCATGTAATCACTGTGTCCAGTGGTATTTTGACAATTGAAAACAGTGACTATACAAAATCACACAATTTCCAAAAGAAGTATAATTTATATGTAAATGATTTTTTTTGAATTTTGCTCCGTTTAAAATCATACTAATTTTAGCTTTTAATTTTTTTCATTCCAAAAACCGCCCCATTTCGTTCTATAAATTACCTCTTATAATCAAATCATGCAGACATATAATATTATTGCAAACCCGAAAAACAAATGAAAAGGAGATACGAAAATGAAAGGTATCACAACTCAGGAAGGCAGAGAAACACTCAACAAGTTCAAGATGGAAGCAGCTAACGAAGTTGGTGTAAACCTCAAGCAGGGCTACAACGGCGATCTTACAGCTCGTGAGGTCGGCTCTGTAGGCGGTCAGATGGTCAAAGTAATTAGTCCTGAACAACAATGGATATTTACCCGAAACAGCGTAAGAAACACAGGTCATTGCATTGAGATTACATATGCCGTTAGACTGTCAGTATAGGAGCAGCACAACGATATATTTTCTTATTAAAACATCGCATTTGTAAAAACAAATGCGATGTTTTAATGTTTATTCGTTCAATATGTTAACCCAATCATCTGGAAATCCCATAAGTTTTTTATCAACGTGAGGGTACTTGTGAAAAAGTTTATCTAGTTTGTCCACAAACGCTGTCCAATGTTGATCATTAGTTATTAGATGTTTTATGCAAAGAAGAGTTGCAAATACACGGATACTGCTTATCCCCTTTTCTGTATATTGCTTATATAGCTTTGGCGTTTTAGCAAGATTAACATTATACAAACGTCCATAGTGTGCACAAATATTCCGCACAAAAGCAATGTGTTCGACCCAGCTTTCAAGATAAGTATATCCCACGCCATACAACGTTGCAACGGCTTTTTTGTCCTGAGGTTTCATATTTTTATAAAACTTTGAGAGCGTACCGAAACTGAACAGCTCCACCAAAGCGTAAAACGGAATTTTGCCGTCAGTATAATTATTTTTGAAATTCTTAACAAAAGGGGCTTTGCTATTTCTGGATATTTCCTTTTTTATCTCACAAAGAAAATCATAGTGATAGCCAGGATCATTAAAATTATCCGGATCTTCATATCCTAGTACACCATAAATATGTGAGAAATGATTAGCTACCCTACACCTGAGATTAACTTCGATTTGCTCTATCCAAGTAAATAAGAGTTGCCTGAAGTTGGCGTTAAACAGGTATAACTCAACGATTTGTTCAAAGGATATAGAACCATCAAAATTTTTATTTTTACCTTTTAGTCCAAGGCCATATGCTTTTATCAAGCGGAAATATGAAATATCATTAAGAATTCGACGTGCATATTCTTCATTGACAATTCTCAACCCAAGCATTTTCAAGTTCTCGATTTGTTGATCAACATTCATTGATGGTTGCTGTTCTTTAAGCTGCATAAAAAAGTCCCCTAATAATTAAACGACCCGACGTGGTACGCATTGCTAAGAGGCGTGTCGGGTTCTGTTAATACTATTATATGCGATTTTTTCTAAAAAGTCAATGGTAAATATATCTAGATAGATGTCATGAAAATGAAATTATGTTATTCTTAAGTGCTATCACTCTTTCTTATTTTTTATATTAAAGATAGAGTACAGGAATCGTTGCATTGTCGAAAATATTAAATAATTGTAAAATCATCACATCATAACTTGACTTGCATTTTAGACAAGTGTATAATATCGTTATAGACAAACGTCTAATACGGAGGTGTGTAATGATAAACCAAATAAAAAAACTTCCAGATGCGGAATTTGAGATAATGAAAACTATTTGGAGTATGAGCGAACCTGTCACAAGTTCTCAGATAGCAGAAAAAATGAGCGACCATAATTGGAAATTACCAACTCTCATATCATTTCTTAAACGCCTTATTGAAAAAGGATTTTTAAGAACGGAGAAAACAGGTAAGGAGCGTCAGTATTATTCGCTGGTATCCCAATCGGATTATCTTAAATTTGAAACAGAAAATTTCTTTGGCTCGGTCCATAACAACTCACTTTCAAGCCTTGTTACAAATCTATACGAAACTGATAAGCTAAGCAGTCAGGATATCGATGAGCTGATACGTTTTCTTGAAGAAGTAAAGGACAGAAATAATGATAAATAATTTATTTACATATTTTATACGGAGCAATGTACTAATAGTGTGCCTGTATCTTTGCTGTAAAATATTTTTAGCTGTAGGCAAAAAGCGTCAAAAATTATCATTCTACAAGGTATGTTCAGCGTTGTCATTGCTGATAATATTTCCCTTAGACCTGACCACTCTTATTCCTCACCAGGCTGTCACCGCTGACGTAGTTCAGAATATTTCCGTACAAAAATACATTTTTACAGAAACGCAGCATATTCCAGCTGTCAAGAAGATAATGCCTTTTCTTGTTGCGGTCTGGTGTATTGGTGTAGCTTTCAACAGCTTTGTTTGCATTTACAGGTACCTTGCCTTAAAGCGCTTTGTTGACCGCTGGGCAACAAAAAATGGTGTATACAAATGCGGCAATAAAAGCCTGAAAGTAAAAAAGTGCCCAGGCATTTCAAGCCCTATGCTTATGGGCGTGTTCGCCCCTGTAATAATTCTTCCTGACAATATCGCAGCTGATAATTATGATGTGGTATGTATGCACGAAAAATTTCACTATCTTAATCACGATATATTCATAAGGATAGTAATGCAGGTCGTTTGTATAATCAATTGGTTTGATCCGCTTGCATACAAGCTTTCACGCAGTATGAATTTGCTGTCTGAGATAGCTTGCGACGAAAAAGTTGTCAAGGAGATGAATGATACCGAGAAATATAACTACTGCGGTATGCTGATAAACAAATGTGAAAATGGTAAACAAGATACAGCATTTTCAGCGTGTTTGTATTCACAAAAAGAAAAGGTGAAAACTAGGATAAACGAGATAACTGCCAAGAAAAAGAAGTCATATGCAAATATTATAATACTTGTTGCTATAACTTTGAGCACGCTTATCCTCTGCTCTTTTGTTGACATTAATATTGATGACGAGCTAAGTTCGACCCACACCTTTAACAATGGTGAAATGGTAACAAAAGAGCCTGTTTTCGTGAATGAAGGTCAAAAAATAACTATAAAGATCGAACTTGACCTGTCCTCTGATTATTCAGACAAAGACGGAGAGTATATTGAACTAGGCTACTATCAGGACGGAACAGAACACAGAATTTTCTGTGACAAGACTGCAGGCAACGAGATAAATTTTACCGCTAATAAAGACGGCGACCACACTTTTTATTTAAAAAATTACTCTGCATATAAAATAACCCTTTCGGAGTTTGACGTCAATGTTCAGTAACAAACAAAACCTCCTCTCGTGTATTTTATGCGGATATATTCTTGGCTGTTTGTATACCATGCTTATCAGCGACGCCGATCCTATCTCAAAGTATTATGTATCGAACATTTCGCTGCTGCAATTAGTCATTCCCACCATCGCATTTTCAGCAACACTTTGCCTTATAACTGTTTTCAAAAGAGTTAATTTAAATTTGCTTTTGACAGGATTGATATTTGCTTATTCGTTGATATCAATATGGAAAATGACCAATACCACAGCATATTTCGGCTTTGCCTGCATTGCTGTTTTGGCTATAATAATATTTAGGTTTGCTGATATAAAGGAAACTGAAATATTAAAATGCCGAAAAACGGAGATAATTTCAGTTCTGTTGTTCACGGTGATATCAGTAACAATATTGATGATCGGCACCGTATGCAGACTAAAAAGCTATGAATCATCGTGCTTTGATATGGGAATTTTTCTGCAAATGTTTGAATATATGAGTAAAACGGGCAAGCAATACACCACGGTCGAACGAAATGTGCTTATGTCACATTTCAATGTGCATTTCTCACCCTGCTGGTATTTGCTGCTGCCAATATATATGATATTTAGAAACTCGGTTGTTTTAGTCATATTGCAAGTGCTTATCATTGCAAGCGGAGTATTGCCGCTGATAAAAATATGCAGGCTTTACAAGCTCGGCAGAACTGACACCGTTTTGTGCAGCATAATATATCTTTTCTACCCTGCATTTTGCAGTTCTCAGTTTTTTGATATCCACGAGAATATGTTTTTGCCTGCATTTATATTGTGGCTGTATTATTTTATGTGCAAGAAAAATCACATTGGCGAAGTTGCAGCGTGTCTGCTTATACTCTCAGTCAAAGAGGACGCAGGGGTATACATCATTTGCCTAGGTCTGTATTCCTTGTTTTCCAAAAAGAAAAAGACCAGCGGTTTACTTATCACTATAATCGGCATACTTGGCTTTATTGGCACAAATTTATACATAAACATTTTTGGCGAGGGTGTAAAAGTAAACCGATATGACATTTACTTGGCCGAAAACGACAGCGGACTTATTGCGGTGATCTTAAACGTCATAAAGAACCCGGCATATTTTGTGTCAAATCTGATAACAGTAGATAAACTGCTTTTCCTGCTGTTGATGACAGTGCCTTTTATTTTTGTTTGCTTTAAAATAAACAAAGCGTCAGATCTGTTTTTGCTCGTTCCGCTGATAATCGTTAACCTCAGCACAGACTACACATATCAATATAATGTAGATTACCAATACGTTTTCGGAAGCGGAGCAATGCTTTTCTGTGCTTTTGTTAAAGAGGTATCAACATTAAAGCAGAAACGAAAGGTATTACTTATATCTGCAATGTCAGCGGTCATACTTTTCTCGGTTACAGTTAGTGATAAAATACAGTTATACACCGAACGATATGAAAACACCGCACTTATAACGCAGACTAACGAATTTATCGACACCATAGACAAAACCGTCTGCATATATGCAGACACATATATAATACCGTCGCTTTACAAATTTGATAATGTATATCTTTTGGATAATGCTGATGTTTCAAAAGCTGAAATAATACTTCTTGACAACCGCAAAAATGATTATCAAGGAAAGCTTGAGAAATACAAAAAGACTTTTTCCATTTGTGAAGTTCACGGGATGGTTACTGTATTATTAAATTATTAAATTATTAAATTAAGAATATTATTAAGGCCTAATAATATATAATTTTTTTAGAAAGGAGGTTGTTTTGCAATGAAAAAAATTGTTTCCCTATTGCTTTCTCTGTGTATGATTTTTAGCTTTGCTACAATTTGTTACGCAGATGATGAAACAGTTATTCCACCTGTCAGCAATGAAATGATTATCAATCCATACTTAAGAAGTACTGCAACATTTGGTTCTTGTAAAATTGACCAAGGAGTCACAATGGGCTTTGCTTCTGGTGATAATGGATGGGCAATTGCCGCTAATACTACAGTTACACTTAAATTTTATATGAAAACTAAAGAATCTAATGTAAACTGTGGTTATTATCAGGGTTCAACATATGTTCAAAAATCACATACCGTTAAAGCGAATTCAAGCGGTGATGGGTATGTTTATACTTGCACAATGAAAATAACCAAAGGCGGAAATTACAAATTCTTCATTTCAAATATGACTGCCAAAACCATAACGGTTACAAAAACAACCGTTTCATTTTAAAGGTTGACCATTTAAAAGCTCAAATAAAATTTGAGTTGCAACTATGACACATAACATCAGTCGCAAGAAGCCCCAAAGGGTAACTTGCGACTGAACTTTTATTAAGGCAAAAGTTCTCTAAAAATTCACTTCTGTTAAATTAATAACGTTTTGACATAGGGGGTATCTCACAGTGCGACGGC
>NZ_QTXU01000020.1:0-446 GCF_003461785.1 Ruminococcus sp. AM43-6 | reverse complement strand
TAGGGGGTATCTCACAGTGCGACGGCGAAAACGCACATCTTACCCCCGTGTCAAAATCAAATCTCCTGTGCAAAACAATGAAAATAGACCATGACTATTGACAAACGTATTAAAATGCGATACCATAAGAATGGAGAATAATATAAGCTCGTAAAGATTTTAAGAGTCTTTGCGAGCTTTTTGTTTTGAATATAAATTTCGCTATGTTCAGTGACAATAACAGAAACTTAAAAATAGAATAGGAGGTCTGGTAGCGTGAAAAAACTCATCACTCGATCCTGCGAAGAAATAATGACAACTGTGTACAAGCCAATAGAGTTCGTTATAGACGGCTTGCTTGCACAAGGTCTGTATATCTTAGCAGGAGCACCAAAGGTCGGAAAGTCTTGGCTGGCACTTGATATGTGCTTGTCAATAGCGAAAGGAGAAAGTGTTTTAGGTCAGAA
>NZ_QTXU01000002.1:0-353077 GCF_003461785.1 Ruminococcus sp. AM43-6 | reverse complement strand
TTGTTGGTTTGTTTGCAAGCAGCAATGATAATAATACTGATGTCTGGAATGTACATGGGGATGTTCCAGCCGATGATCTTACAGATGCTTTTGTGTGTTGTGAACCAACATATATCCCGAATGGATTTGCTGAACAGGACCGAATTCAAGAAGAAACTATGCTTATCATTGATTATTCTTCTAATAATGAATTTATCGAGTACACTCAAAGCAGTATATTAACGAATAATCAGATAGATACGCAAAACAGGACAACTGAAAAGGTATCGATAAATGACAATGACGCTCTGCTGTCTTACGATGCCTATACATCAACTATTGTATGGACTGATGGCAGATATTCTTATACAATAACCGGAGATTTGTGTAAAAGTGACATAATTAAGATGGCTGATTCGGTAAACTCTACAAAATAAAATATTTTTTCTGAAAAAGTGTATACATATTCACTCGAACTTGTATTTTACTATATGAGGAGGTAAAATCTTGAGGAAAGGAGTGCACATTTTTTATGCAATAATAATAAAAACAAATACGTGCAATTGTGAAAACATACAAACTTATGTATTTCAATCAGCCATTTTCACTGCTTCTTCGGTTTATATAATTGAAAGGCGGTGAAAATGATGAAGAATTTTATATGCTTAATTTTGACAGTTATACTGACCTGTTGTATGACTATATCTGTTTTTGCTTCTTGCGAAGAGTTTGCAATAACAGATTAGATCGGCGCAAGGTATGCGTATACCAACAAGATCACATCGATAGTGAGTATCTCATCAAAAAATGCAACTTGTAAGTCAACAGTACAAGGCAGTTCCAAAACTGTGACCAGAATTGTGGTCAAGCAGACATTTTAGAAAATTAATATACCAAAGAAAAATATTGTGAAAAGGAGTTAATAATATGAAAACAACAAACTATCTCGCCGGATTAGCGGCAATAACAATGACATTCACAGGCATGGCTGCGCCAATATCAGCTTATGCCGATGACAGTTCATCAGTTTCAAGCACAGAATATGCCTTATACGGAGATTTTGTTTACATGACCGCTGCAAACAAGACCGCTGAAATAATAGGCTATAATGGCACTGATGAGAACGTTGTGATACCCTCTGAAATATACGGCTTAACTGTCACAGCCTTGACAGGTTGGGCGGGTAAACCTACAAGCTTCCACCCTATTGGAGCAAAAAAGGGTCCTTTTGAAAATAACAAGTATATCAAATCAGTGGTCATTCCTGATACAGTAAAATATATCGACGATGGGAGCTTTTACGGCTGCACAGCCCTTGAAAGCGTGACGTTTGGCAATGGTGTTGAAGAAATAGGCGATTATGCCTTTGAAAACTGCACTTCACTTTCCAAGGTATACATACCTGTAAGTGTAAAGAAAATAGGCGCTGAGGCTTTTGGTTATACTTTCGGCTCAGAACTTACACTTAATAAAAACTTCTCAATGACCTGCGCTAAGAACAGTGCTGCTGAGGAATATGCCAAAAAGAACGGCATTGCCTATGATATATATCAGGTGAAAATTGATGAGCTTGCCGTTTCAGGTATTAAGGACAAAGAGTACACAGGTAAGCCTGTTACGCAAAATATAGTTATCAAAAATGGCAATGTCGTCCTTGGTGAGGGTACTGACTATACTGTTTCTTATTCCGCAAACACAAAGGTTGGTACTGTTGATGTCACCATAACAGGAATAGGCTCATACACAGGCGAGATAAAGAAAAGCTTTGTTATCGCACCTGCCAAACAGCAGATACAGAAGCTTGAAACACGCTTCAAAGGCTTTTTCATAGACTGGGCGCAGAAAGGTTCTGCAACAGGATATGAGATAGAATACAGCGCAAATGCTGATTTTAAGGACAGCACGGTTAAAAAGCTTACCGCAAACAAGCCTGATACTCTCACCATAAGCGGTCTGACAGCAGGAAATAAATATTATGTTCGTGTACGTTCCTACACAAACGTTGGCGAAAAGGTATACTATGGAGCATGGTCAGACAGCAAAAATATTACCACTGCAAAGTATGACATTACAAAGTCAGCTATCTCAGGCATTTCTACAAAGACATACACAGGAAAGAATATCACGCAGAGCGTAAAGGTAAAATACAACGGCAAGACGCTTAAAAGCGGCACAGATTACACTGTTTCATATTCAAGCAACAAAAATGTAGGAACAGCCACAGTAAAGATAACAGGCAAAGGACAATACGGCGGAACTGTCAGCAAGACATTCAAGATAAACCCTGCCAAGCAGAAGATACAGAAGCTCACAGCGAAGTCAAAGGCATTCTTTATTGATTGGGCGCAGAAAGGCTCTGCAACAGGTTATGAGGTGCAGTACGCCACAAACTCTAAGTTTACAGGCGCAAAGAAGCTTGATGTTGCAAACAACAAGACCGACAAAATGACAGTATCCAAGCTTTCAGCTGGCAAGAAATACTATGTCAAGGTTCGCTCTTTTACTGTAGTAAAGGGTACGAAATATTATGGAGAATGGTCGGCTGTTAAGAGCGTGACAGTGAAGAAGTAATATGCTTATAAACCACAACCAAAATATGCTTTGTCTTGATTAATTTAATATACTTGAACTGCGTGCCATTTGCGACCTAAACATATCTAGTGTACTCTCTCTGCGTCATAATATTTGCCGACCATTGTCCTCGCAGAAAATAATCCGCCGACAAGATGAAATAGCATAATGGCTATCACGATAGCAACAGAGCATTTGTAATATTTTCCTTTCAACATTTCAAGATCGTTCAGAAGTTTATTTCTATATGTGGAATTGCTGGAATTGAGCATACTGATTTTTCTCACGCCCTCATTATATGCCAACAGCAAATGTTCTCGAAATTTAAAATGCAAAAACAGATCGTTTAGCGAGAATGAAACAGACGTAAGTATTGCTTTGATCTTAAAATAATTGTGCGGTGTGTCTTTTTTTATCAGCAAGTCATTTCTTCTGAATTTCGTTACTGTTTTAGCTGAGGTATAAGTAAAAAGGAAAAATACTGATATCAATACTATCAACAGAACGATAACAACAACCCACGTAATATCATCATCAAGGTCTACTGATAGTTTTCCTAGTATCATAATAAACAAAATGTTCTGCATAATAATGTAGGTAATAAGCTTTATAATGAAGTATGTTGAAAAATATTTGTTGAAATTATTTTTCATTTTGACGGCACCTCTTTAATTCTGAATAATTGATTTTTTATCACTTAGTTATATTTAATTCTACAATTTTAAATGTTTTTTGTCAAGTCTATTCGGCAAATTACGGTATTTATTGTATGCTGTAAAAAACAGCAGCTGTTTTTCAAGCCGCTCGTCATTAAATATGATTCAAAATCTTATGGATTCGTACAAACAGATATCAGGAGCTGATATTGATAGGTTAAAATTAGGACTGTTCTGAATAGAATAAGCTGCCACAGACTTTTTTCTGTAGCAGCTTATTTTTTGTTTATGCTATTCATTCTTGCGAAGATATCCGTCATCATATTTCTTAGCTATATGCTGTGCAGCTTGCCAATCGTCCCATTTGTCTACAGCCTTATTCCAAATTGTCATATATTACAACATATTTTCTGAAAAAGTTTACATTTATCAACATGGAAGTTGAAATAGCCTGCCACTATTAACACCAGTTTGCAGAACTGTAAAATCTCAGCTTTCCGTCCTTGCCCACGTCATAATTATATACTGACATTTGGTTTTTGAAAAATCTGTCCTTGAGATATGTGCCTTTTAGTTTGCATAGATACGAATATTCCTCGCTGTTCTCAGGCTTGCACTTTTCAAAACCGATTCTCTTCCGACGTGTATCAAACCATTTTTCATCATTCTGTCCGCCAAGACGTTTGTACTCGTCATAAGTCCTATTCTTTTGTATCAACAGTTTATCGTTTTCTCGATACTTCTTGGGATATATGGGGAATTCCTTTTCATCAAAGTCTGTTGTAACTCTCCAGCTATCCTCATTAACAGGATACACACCTACCACTATCTGCCTATAAAGTGCTAAAACATATTTTGCATACCTTGTACGCCTTATGTTTATATCCCAAAAGCCCCTTGCTGAATCGTATATAAAATCTTCCCTTTGCAAGTCGGCACATTTTTCCTTGTGCATAAGCGGATAGCTTTTATTTATTGTAATGAAAACAACAGGGATATTTCCACAGTATTCTTTGAAATCCACTTCTCTTATGGCAACATTATCAAGAAAATCCTGCACATTTCTCGCTTTCGTTTTATATCCGTCAAGTGCGTGAGAGTGCTTTTCAGCATTGCTTGCATGACCATTAGAAATATTGGTGAGCGTTTCAGGAAAAATGTAATCATACATATTCATAAGCGCAGATTCGCACATAAATGCTTCATTTTCGGTCAACCCCCATTTTATTATGACCTTTTCAACCTTGCCGCTACTTTTAATGATAGTTTTTATTTTCTCAGATAATTTGGAATAATCGACATTTCTATCTCCGCTTTCTGAGCGTATAACTTCTAACAGCTTATCAGCGTCGTTTTCGTGACAAAACACTCGTCCGCCTTGCCCTTTGCCGATATAAAAAGGCTTTCCATTATCGTCTTGCAGCATATAAACATAAAACCTGTCTTCCGTGTTCTCGCCCAAGGTGTAACTAAGTCTTGTGAGTTCGTCATTCCGCTCGCTCAATGCCTATCCCCTCTTTCCATACGTCTTATGAACATACTTATCAAGCCATACTTTGTCATCATGATCGCTGTATTCAGACATCTGACAATCGTTGTAAAGATCATCTGCAAGGGTCAAAAGAACATCATGAAATTCCAAATTCGTCTTAAACTTTTGTGGTATTGCATTATAGCCAAGATATGCGCCAAGAATATTTCCGCAAACTGCACCTGTTGAGTCGCTGTCGCCGTTGTGATTAACCGCTGTGCATACAGCTTTATCAAAATCATCCTGATATCTCAGTGAACAATACACTGCAATAGCTAAAGTCTCCTCAGCCACCCAGCCCTCGCCAAGCTTATGTATATTGTCGAGGTCACTGCCGCCTGACTGTGAAATCTTGACCGCAAGCTCGATCAATTCCACAAAATCGTCAATATATTTAGCTCTGTTAAATATCTGCTGCATTGTCCTTACCGAACTCGTGACAGCTTCAAGCAGTGTGATATCATTATTGTGGGACAACAAACTGACCATATGAACAAGAGCCGCCGCAGGGATATATCCAAGCTCATGCCCATGAGTAATAGCGGCACATTCAGCGCCTATCTTATCAATACTTGCGATATCCATTTTACCCTCTGAAAAATATAGCCCGATAGGTGCGACACGCATTATTCCGCCACAGCCCTTGCTGTTATTTATAGGCTTTTCTATATTACCTTTTCCCCCTGCCGCCAAGGCTGACAAACAAGTATTTCCCGGTGCACGGTGGCTGAACATTTCAGGCAAATTCATGACCCAGCTATATTTCGCATAATTTTCTTCAATATCAACAGGATAATTTGCGGTCTGTGTCAGATACCAACCTTGATACTCAAATGCCATGTAGGTCGAAAAGTCGCCCATTATCCCACGAAGCTTGCCCCTTGTTATCCCGTCCAGCAACGCAGTTGCAGTAAACATCGTCATTTGAGTATCGTCAGAAATAAGGGCTTTGCCATTTTTGAGCGCATATTCAGTTATGCCATTTTCTCCATATTCGCTGAAAATTTGTCTTTCACTGCAAAATTCCACGGCATATCCCAAAGCGTCACCCACAGCACCACCGACCAGCGAACCTCTGTATTTATCAAGCATATCATCCATTTTGTTTTCCTCCTATGATCTTAATTTCTTTTATAATACCATATTTATAAAGGTTTGTGGGAAATAATTTTGTACAGTAAAAGTAACCATCAAACCCTCCGCATCTGCTCCACCGATGACTAAAGAAGTATAATAAACTTCAAGCAACTACATAGAGTAAATTATACGAACTCAAAAAGTCTATAGAGTTGCTTTGGTTTTGTCAATATCACTTGACACATTTTATACGAACAAGAATTATGCAACGAGAAAGATATGATCATAGTAGAGCTTTCTTCGGTCTTCCGGAGGCAGCCCACCGTTGGCGGTGCAGATTGTTCCGGAACCTTCGGACAAGATCTCATCAATAATCTGAGTTGTATTATTAAGGCGTTCTTTCCTCTGCTTGCAGATTTTGTCATACTCTCTTAAATCTGATATCTTTTTATCAAGTTTAGCTATTTCATCAGCCCGACAGGACATTTGTGTCAGAATGTATATTTCTCATTGAATTACGCTCCACACTGCGATAGTATTTTCTGTAATTTATCGGTGTAACGCCGTACAGCTTTTTGAATCTGCGGCAGAAATAGCCGATGTTCTCAAATCCTGTTTCATGCGCTATGGCACAAACGCTGTTTTCGGTATCAACAAGGAGCTTTGACGCACGTTTCAGTCTGTATTCTACAACGTAATTTATCGGCGATGTGTGCAGGTATATCCTGAAAATATTGAGGACACTGCTTTTGCTTATAAGAACTGTTCCTGCAATATCGTCCAGTGTTATCTGACCGCTGTAATTATCATGAATATACTGCATCATTATCTGAAGCTTAGCCTGCGTTTGTGCAGAATGCCCGGACACGGGGCCGCAGTCTGTTATTTGTATGCTTTCATATAACAGGCGCCATAGTTTCAGCAGCAGTTCTACCGTTTCCATTTCAGAAGCCGTGCCAGAACCCTGCACAGCAAATACCGACCTCATTGTTTCGATAATGCTGTGGTGCACTGTTTCTTCAGCGGAAAAAATCACACATTCGGTAGTAGATTCAATTATCGGTCTGATGTATCTGCTGTATATCAGACTGCCCTGCGGCGCAAGCAGAACAGGTGAAAAAACAATGTTCGGAATGATGGCTCTGTCTTCTGCTTCAAACCTGTGTATCACCTGAGAATTTATAAAGATCCCATCGCCCGAACTTAGAACATACCTGTTTCCACCCACCAGAAAATCAGCCTTGCCATGCTGTACATAAACAAATTCGACCTCCGGGTGCCAGTGCCAGTCGATACAGTGAAAATCGAAATCCCAGATGTCCTCATAATAGTAACTGAACGGATATTCTTCGCTGCCGTGACTTGCAGTTTCACGTAAGGTTTCGTCCGTTGTGATCCTGTCCTTTTTGATTTCATTTCCCATGTTCTCACCCGATTTACGATATTGTGTAATAAAAATGTGATTTTGTGTATTGAAATATTACGATATTTACTATATAATCTGATTATATCATTTGTAAAGGAGTTTGTCAATATGGCTGTGAATTACAGAAAAACACTTATATCCTGCTATCTTGGATTCATCACACAGGCAATAGCGGCTAATTTCGCTCCGCTTCTATTTCTCACATTTCACAATGGCTATGGTATTCCGTTTGGAAAAATTGCCCTTATCTCGTCGGTATTCTTTGTTACTCAGCTTATCATAGATGTGCTGTGCGCACGTTTCGCCGACAAGATCGGCTATCGGAAATGCGTTATCGGTTCGCAGGTGTTTTCTGCGCTTGGACTTATCGGGCTTGCTTTTCTGCCAGAACTGCTTCCCGATCCGTTTTCAGGAATAATTATAAGCACGGTCATATATGCAATGGGAAGCGGTCTGACCGAGGTACTTGTAAGTCCGATAGTTGAAGCCTGCCCGTTTGAGCACAAAGAAGCTGCAATGAGCCTGCTGCATTCATTCTACTGCTGGGGTTCGGTCGGAGTCATACTCATTTCAACACTGTTTTTTACTGCTTTCGGCATAGAAAACTGGAAGTGGCTCTCTTGTATCTGGGCGATAATTCCGCTGGTGAATGTTTACAATTTTTCAGTATGTCCCATTGCACACCCCGTCGAGGACGGCGAGGGAATGCGTATCTGTGACCTGCTCAGAGTACCGCTGTTCTGGCTTGCGATACTGCTTATGGTTTGTGCGGGAGCCTCGGAGCTTTCAATGGCACAGTGGGCGTCGGCATTTGCAGAATCCGCTCTCGGACTGACTAAATCAGTCGGAGATATTGCAGGACCGTGTATGTTTGCGGTGACGATGGGCATAAGCCGTACACTTTACGGGAAGTACGGCGAAAAGCTCGATCTTATGAAATTCATGATAGGTTCGGCGCTGCTGTGTCTGATCTGTTACACCACTGCATCCCTGTCGGGAATACCTGTAATCGGACTTCTAGGCTGCATAGTGTGCGGATTCTCGGTAGGTATCATGTGGCCCGGTTCTATAAGCATCTGTTCGGGGAAAATACCCACCGGCGGAACTGCAATGTTTGCACTCCTCGCCATGGCTGGTGACCTTGGCGGAGCACTCGGTCCTGCTATTGTAGGAAATATCACCCAGAGTGCAGGCGATGATATGCAGAAAGGTATGCTCGCAGGCTGCGCATTTCCCTTGATACTTATGATATCGCTCCTGCTGCTGAACAGAGTCAGACGCAGGAATAACTGATCGTATCCGGCAGGTTTATGCAAAGCTACAATAGGAAAAAAGGGGCTGTAAAAAAAGTTCCCAAGAAAAAAGGCTGCGATCTTGCCAAAAAGCAAGACAGCAGTCTTTTTTTGTGGTATAATTAAAGAATCATGAATAACCAACCACAAGAATATTATACACCATATCAATTAAAATTTCCAGTAGAAATTGAAAAAATAATTGAAACAACTGACCCGGTATATACATTTTGTGAAGTGATGAATCATATTGACCTAAGTAAATACCTGACGACTGAGGATCGCAGGACAGGCCGTCCAAGATATGAAGAAGAAATTTTGCTGAAAGTAATACTGTTTGCATTTATGGAAAACGGATACGAATCATTGCGAAAAATAGAAAAACTCTGCAAAACCGATATTCGCTTTATGTGGCTGCTGCAGGATAATCCTCCGCCAAGCCACTCGACAATAGGCAATTTTATGAACAATGTCCTAAATAGAAAAATAGATGAGATCTTTGCGGATATCAACAGTTACATTTTTACGGTGGAAAATGTTGACCTCAACCACGTTTACATAGACGGAACAAAGATAGAAGCCAACGCAAACAAATACAGCTGGGTATGGAAAAAGAGCTGTGAGAAAAACCGTCTGAAGGTATTTGCAAGGATAACAGAATTGCTTGGTGAAATGAATGATAAGATCTCTTCATTCTGCGTAAAATTCGGCATTCGTGAAGAATATGCTATTGAGTATTTAGAGCAAATACAGCAGCAATATGTAAAGCTTTGCGGCTTTGACCCGGAAACTGCAATTCGGGGACGGGGACATCATAAAACAATTGAACAGAGGCATTATGACAAGCTTTCGGAATACATTTCAAGGCTAAAAAAGTATGCAGAACACATAAAGATATGCGGAGATGAACGCAATAGTTACTCCAAGACCGATCATGACGCAACATTTATGCGTATGAAAAAGGACTATATGGGTAACGATCAGCTTCTTCCGGGCTACAATATCCAATTAGGTGTCTGTGATGAATATATCGCAGTATTCGACGTAAAACAATATGCGTCTGATATGGAATGTTTCAAGCCTTTGATAGAAAAGTTCAATCAGATATACGAAAAATATCCTGAATATCCGGTAGCAGACGCAGGATACGGCAGCTTTAATAATTATCTGTATTGTGAAGAACACGGCATGAAAAAATACATGAAATTTACTATGTATGAAAAGGAAAGCAAGGACAAAAAATATCGAGATGATCCGTACAGAGCAGTAAATTTTCCGATAGATACAGATGGCGATCCAATATGTCCTAACGGAAAAAAGTTTCATTATCTTTACAGCAGACCTGTAAGAGGAAACAAATATGGCAGAACAGAAGAATTTTATCAATGTGAAGATTGCAGTAATTGTTTGCAAAAAGAAAAATGCTGTAAGTGCAAAGGGAACCGTAAAATTCGCTTGAATGAAGAACTGACAAAGTTTCACAAGGAAGTTCTCTGCAACCTGAACAGCATTCACGGAGCACTGCTGCGTATGAACCGAAGTATCCAGTCGGAAGGTGCAAACGGCATTATCAAGTGGAACAGGTCATATACCAGAGCTCGCAGAAGAGGATCAAAAGCCTTGAATTTAGAAATTGCGATGATTTGCTGTGGTTTTAATCTTCATAAATTCCATTTGAAAAAGCCTGCAATAAAAAAAGCGGCATAAATTTAAAATATTTTCCACATTTTCAACACGGCAAAAACGCAGTTTTTTGTGCCGCTGTGTTTGCTATACCCAAAATTCAGCCAAAATAGTTATTTTTGCGATCTGGCATAAAAAAAGAGTCGAGATTTCCAAAAAGCAGGAAATCTCGACTCTTTGAGCGCTGTTTTTTTACAACGCCTTGCTTATATTTGGGTATATTACTTCTCCTCAGACTTGCCGTGGATAGCCTCGAACTTTTCTGTTCTCGCCTTGAGCTTCTTCTCAGCGTAGCCCTCTTTGATAGTTTCTCTGCCACGCTCGATAGCAAGTGCGTTGTCAGGGATATCAGTTGTGATAGTAGAGCCTGCCGCTGTGTATGCGCCCTTGCCGACTCTTACAGGTGCAACAAGGTTTGTGTTACAGCCGATGAAAGCATTGTCCTCGATAACAGTTCTGAACTTTTTGTCACCGTTGTAGTTTACTGTTACAACGCCACAGCCGAAGTTTACATTTGAGCCGACGTCAGAATCGCCGATGTATGTAAGATGTGCCACCGCTGTGTATTCGCCGATAGTTGAGTTCTTTATCTCCACAAAGTCGCCTATCTTCGCACCCTTCTTGATGTGTGAATTAGGTCTGAGCTGAACATAAGGTCCTATCTTAACGTCGTCCTCGATAACGGACTCGTAAGCCTGAACATTGTTGAGGTTTACGCCGTTTCCTACAGTTGTGTTCTCTATTATGCAGTTGTTGCCGATATTGCAGTTCTCACCGATAGTGGTGTTTCCTCTGAGGATAACTCCGCTGTGTATCTTTGTTCCATGACCGATAGTAACATTGTTTCCGATAGAAACACCGTCTGTGCAGCAGAACTCGATACCCTCGTCAAGCCACTTTCCTATTATCTCATATCTTGCGATATCATTGAGTGCAAGCAGACCACGTCTGTCATTTGCACCAAGCGCAACATGAGGATTTGCAGAAATAAATGCGTCAGCCTTTTTGCCCTTTGCAATAAGCAGCTCGATGCAGTCTGTAAGATAATACTCGCCCTGAGCGTTCTCTGGCTTGATGTCGAAAAGAACTTCCAGCAGATCAGCCGTCTTGAACCAGTAACAACCTGAGTTTATCTCAGTGATAGCAAGCTGCATAGGTGTGCAGTCCTTGTGCTCAACTATTCCTGAAATGCCATTCTCAGTGCGGATTATTCTGCCGTAGCCTGTAGGGTTCTCAACTCTTGATGTAACAACAGTTACGCCGCAGTCCTTTTCAGTATGAAGCTCCAGCGCACCCTTGATAGTTTCTGCGTCGATAAAAGGAGCGTCGCCGTAAAGTATAAGTGTGTTTCCCTCAGCGTGAGCTTTAAGGAAATCAGCCGCCTGCATAACAGCATGACCTGTGCCAAGTCGCTCTTCCTGCATAACAGTGCAGATATCAGCCTTTGACTTTCTCTGTGCAAGATAATCCTCTATCTGCTGACCCTCGTAGCCTTTTACAACGCAGATATCGTCAAGCTCTGCATTCTCGCAGGCTGTCAGCACCCACTCAAGCATAGGCTCGCCGATAACATTGCACAAAGCCTTTGGCATATTGGTCTTCATTCTCTTGCCCTGTCCGCCGGCAAGAATAATAACATTGTTCTCCATAATACAAATTCCTTTCAGATACGTCCCCACAAAATAAGACTTGGCACTTTCGCACCATTTCCTTATTATTATAATACGGTTGGGATAAAAAGTCAACAGTTGGTTCATATTTTATCGCAATTTATTCTTTTGCTTGACAACATATTGCGACACTGCTATAATAAAATGTGTAGTTATCATGTTAATATATTGCAGTTTTTTTCTGCTTCAGATATGGGGGAAAATATATGCAGAAACAATTCTATCCTGTCATAGGAACTGAAAAAGCTCTGCCATTTTATATCATCGGCATAGGCGTGAGCTGCTGGCAGTTTCCTGTCAGCAGACCGGAGGGCTATGATTATCCTCAGCTTTTCGTCTGTCTTGATGGCGAGGGTGAGGTAACGGTAGACGGCAAGACCGTAAAAATAATGCCTGACAGCATTTTCTATATACCACCGCACTGTCCCCACGAATATAGAGCCATGACTCATTCATGGTATCTTGACTGGGTGTGCTTTGACGGCAAACAGGCTCTCGAGCTGCTGAAAGAATGGGATCTTAACAAATTTCATGTTTTCTTAAACTGTGGTGCAGATCGTATGCACAAGCTTTTTGACAGCGCATATTACACCATAAAAAGCGACAAGGCATACGGCAACTATTATGCCTCAGCACAGCTTTACGATATGCTTCTTGAATACCGCAAGCTTTCAGACGATAAGTTCCCATACAAGAGCCGTGTAAATTCCGAAGCCGTCGCAAAGGTCATGAAATATACCGAGGAGAATTATTCAAAGCCTATAAAGCTCGCCGACATGGCGGCTGTAGCAGGGGTGTCAGAACAGCACCTTTGCAGACTTTTCAAGAAAAATTTCAGCATAAGACCAATGGAATATTTAAACACAGTGCGCATAAGCCACGCAAAGGAGCTTCTTACCTACTCATCAAAGACAGTTGCGGAGATAGCTTCGGAAACAGGCTTCAGCGACAGCTCGTATTTTTATGTTGTATTCAAAAAGCACGAGAACATCTCTCCGGCGGAATACAGGAAGATAAAGGCATAAGGTGGCAATAAATATGGAACAAAAATATATCTATTCCTTTTCTCAGATAGAAGATAAGGTCAAAGCTTTGCATGAAACCAACACTGAGGCTGCAGCAGCCGTTGCCCTTTCATGGCTGGGTCTGAGCCGTGATGAGCTTAAAACACTCAGGGTATCAGACTACAACAGCACAATGCGAATGCTCCACTCTGCAGGCAGAGTGGTGTACGTCCGTGAAGATCTTATAGCAGATATGCTTAAAGCTATATGCGAGGAGGCTCCTGAATACAGCATGGGCTTTTTCATAACAGACGTGAACTCTGCATACGAAGCCGCAGAAAAGCAGGAGCTTTCCCCTATCAGCGTGCTTAAAATGAGATACTTCTATGAAAAGCACAGTGCAAAGCTTTCAGGAGAGCCTGAGGACAGAGTATTTCTCAAAGAGATACTGTGCTCAGTTGGCGAAAGCGAAGCTGATATGGAAAAGCAATTCGCCGAATACGAAAAGGACGCACCTGAAAAAATATAGGGCATTAAATAAATTAGATACTGTAAAATCACATCATAAAAACGGGCGAACGCTGTTCGCCCCTACGATTTGCGTAAATACGCTGTTTATATGTAGGGGCGACCTGAGGTCGCCCGTTGATTTTTTATACACCAACAAAAAAGAGCAAAACCGAAGTTCTGCTCTTTTGTAAACTATTCTGTTAGTCTATCAGATCGAAATTAGATAGAAGAATGGCTCTTTACATAGTCAACAACAGCGTCAACAGTTGTGTAAGCAAGACCTACGCAAGTGTCAGCACAGCCGTAGTAAATAGCAATTCTGCCTGTCTCAGCGTCGCAAAGTGTTGCGCATGGGAATGTTACGTTCTGAACATCGCCTACGCACTCATAGATCTCTCTTGGGTTGATGAGATACTCGCCGCATCTGTACTTAACCTTCCATGGCTGCTCCTTGTCAAGGATGCAAGCTGAGAAGCTGTATACAAAGCCGTTGCAAGACTCAAGAACACCGTGATAGAAGCAGAGCCAGCCCTCGTCTGTCTCTATTGGAATAGGACCTGCACCGATCTTCTTGGACTCCCAGCCCTTGAGAGGTCCCATAACGTGTCTGTGCTCGCCCCAGTACTTCATGTCAGGTGACTGTGAAATGTACATATCACCGAATGGTGTGTGACCTGAGTCAGAAGGTCTTGAGAACATTACATACTTGCCGTCGATCTTTCTTGGGAAGAGTACGCCGTTTCTGTTGAATGGGAGGAATGCGTTCTCGCACTGATAGAATGTCTTGAAATCATATGTATAGCCTACGCCGATAGTTGGCTTCCAGCCGTATGCATTACACCATGTTACCCAATATCTGTCTTCGATGAAGCATACTCTTGGGTCATAGCCGTAGCCCCACTGATTTACTTCTTCTGTAGACTTTTCAGCCTGCTCGAACATGATCCTTGTAGGGTTGATGTTCCAGTGAATACCGTCCTCAGAGAAACCAGCATGGAGAGCCATGTTTCTTTCCTTATCGTCAACACGGAATACACCTGCGAACTTACCCTCGAAAGGAACTACCGCACTGTTGAAGATAGAGTTTGATGTAGGAAGAAGATTTCTAGGAATGATAGGGTTTCTGTTATCTCTCCAGATCACTTCATTGCAGTCAGCCGGCTTATCCTGCCAAGGCATATTTGGGATAGCCTGTCCGTTGATTACTTTAACGCTCATGTTAAAATCCACCTTTCATAATATAAAAATTGATTACTTTTTATTTTTCCCCCGAATACATATGCGAATATATCCTCCGCTTATTCAAGGCGATGTCATTCGGCTTGCCATTTTGGTAAAACGCCGTTGTTACTATTAAAGCATACTTTAAGAAAAATTTCAAGTCCCTATTTTTGCTGAAAACGTTTAGAATTTGAATGTAAACGTATTCTTCTTAAATTTAACATTTTATTAACACTTTGCATGGTTTCATATTTTTGCATCACACTAAAAAACTGCGGTTTTCTGTATCTGCAAGCTCAGTTAGGTCTAGCAAAACAAAAAATGGATCATTAATAAGCGTTTTGAATGTAAATTATAAAAGTTGCCCATAATGGCCATATTCGCATAAGCATATTCGTGCAAGTTTCTGATTTTTTGCAGGAACAGCAAAAAGCACTTGCAAAAACAGCAAAAAGGGTATACAATATAAGTAAGGATATCGGATACGTTCGGCAGAGTGCGGCGAAAGTCGGGATTTGCCGAATTGTTCTGTATAGTAGTGTACTATAATTTATAATTTACAAGTGGAGGACATTGATATGAAACTAACAGAAATGTCTGCAGAGGAACTGGCAGCATTCAAGGCGGAAGTCCAGAAAGAATATGACGATTTCAAGGCTCAGGGATTGTCGCTGAACATGGCAAGAGGAAAGCCGTCTGCCGAACAGCTCGACCTGACAGAGGGTCTGCTCACAGCAGTAAAGAGCAGCGAGGATTGTTTCGCTGAGGACGGCACTGACTGTAGAAACTACGGCGGTCTTGACGGTCTGCCTGAAGCTAAGGCGCTTTTCGCACCAATGCTTGGCGTAACGCCTGACGAACTTATCATTTGCGGAAACTCAAGCCTTAACATCATGTATGACACTATCGCAAAGTTCATGCTTTTTGGCACAGGCGACGGTGAGAAACCTTGGAAGGATACAAAAGTCAAGTGGCTCTGCCCTGTTCCGGGATATGACAGACATTTTCTTATAACAGAAAAAATGGGCTTTGAGCTTGTAAACATTCCAATGGACAAAAACGGTCCTGACATGGATATGGTAGAAAAGCTCGTTGCCGAGGACGATACTATCAAGGGTATATGGTGTGTTCCAATGTACGCTAACCCTACAGGCACAACATACTCTGACGAAGTAGTAAAGCGTCTTGCAGCCATGAAGACAAAGGCTAAGGATTTCAAGATATTCTGGGATAACGCATATTGTATCCACCACCTTTCTGATACGCCTGACACACTGCTCAACATTCTTGACGAGTGTGAAAAGGCAGGCAACCCTGACAGAGTTTATATGCTCGCATCAACATCAAAGGTAACATTCCCTGGTGCAGGCGTTGCAATGATAGCGTCATCTGAAAAGAACATCAAGTACCTCAAATCCATGATGACAGTTCAGACTATCGGCTATGACAAGATAAATCAGCTCCGCCACGTTAAGTTCTTCGGCACATATGAAAACCTTGTGGAGCATATGAAGAAGCACAGAGCTATAATCGAGCCTAAGTTCAAGATAGTTCTTGACACTCTCGAAAAGGAGATAGCACCTCTGGGAATCGGAAGCTGGGAGAAGCCAAACGGCGGTTACTTTATAAGCTTCAACGCTCTTAACGGCTGTGCAAAGAGAATTTGTCAGCTTTGCAAAGAGGCAGGCGTAGTCCTCACAGGTGCAGGTGCAACATACCCTTACGGAAAGGACCCTGACGATTCAAACATCAGAATTGCTCCTACATTCCCGCCTGAGAACGAGCTTAAAATTGCAGCCGACGTGTTCGCTACAGCAGTTAAGCTTGCAAGTGCAGAAAAGCTTCTTGCAGAATAATTCAACAAAGTCAAGATAACAATACTCTCTATATAAAAAAAGCGATGACCTTGCAAAAGGCTCATCGCTTTTTTGTTTGCCTATAAAGCAAAAGCGGTATCGACCTCCTAAAAGGTCATACCGCCTGCTATGGTAAGGAAATTAAAGGCAACACCGCACAAGGCACGCCTGTCGGCTTTGCACGCAATCTGCTTGCAGATTTTCCGTCATATAGCACAGAAATTTCTTGACATACGTCAGTATGCCTGCAAAATTTCTGCACTATCTGACAAAAAATCTGACTGCGCATCTTACGCACAATCCTTGTGCGGTGCTGCCTTAAAATAGAAATAAAGCTTATTCTTTTACAGCTCCCGAAACAAGTCCGCTGTAAATGTACTTTTGCAGTAAGAGGAATATAATAAGAGTCGGAATGATACAAATTACGATTCCCGCAAAAACTACCTCCCACTGTACAGAAGTGGCATTCATAAGATTGTAAAGCACAGTTGAGATAACAACGTGGTCATCATCAGGCATATAAAGCTTTGGAGTGTAGAAATCGTTGTAGATACCAACGAACTTGATGATAAGCACTGTTGCTATTGCAGGCTTAAGGTTAGGGAGAATTATGCTGAAATATACCCTTGGATAAGAAGCGCCGTCCATAATAGCACTTTCGTCCAGGGAATATGATATCTGCCCCAAAAACTGAATGAAAATATAGATAGAAATAATATCAGTACCGATATTCAAAATGATAGGTGCAAGCATAGATCTGTAAAGACCAAGCTTGTAAACTATCTGGAATACCGTTACCTGCATTGTGATATTAGGCAGAAGCGTTGCAATAAGAAACGCTGTCTTTACTACTCTTGAAAAATAGGTGTTGAAGCGCTGAACGACATAAGCCGTCATCGTACCTGTTATTATCGAACCAACGCAGGATACAACAATGATTATAGCCGTGTTTTTGAATGCAAGAAGAATGTTCTGTGTAAAAAATGCTGTCTGGAAGTTCTCCCACTGAGGCACTTCTGGAAGAGTGAACACCGTGGTGTTTGAAAGCTCTTTGTAGGTTTTCAGCGAGCCTATGAGCACAACAAGTATCGGTACTATTACTATAAGACAGCAGAGTATAAGAAAAGCATACTTTAAAATGTTCAGTACCCTTGAGCCGATATAAAGCGGCTTTGAATCTTTGTTTTCATTCTGTGCCATTATTTCACAGCCCCCTTTCTGCTCCTTTTGTTCTCCTTAGGGGTCTTGTCGTCCTCACGGAAGAAGTATTTTTGTATAAACGTTACGATTATCGTTATGATAAGCAGCACGATACCCATTGCCGAAGCAAGACCCACCTTTTTCAGCGAGAACGCTGTGTTGATAGTCTTGATAACGAATGTGGTAGTGCCCATCATGCCCTTTGTTGTGATATATGGTATCTCGAATACTGAGATAGCACCCTTTACAGCAAGGATAAGCTGCAATGAGATGATAGGCTTTATGCTTGGAAATACGATATATCTGAAGTTCTGCCATGGATTAGCACCGTCAAGGTCAGCCGCCTCGTAAAGGTCAGGGCTGATAGACTGGATAGCACCGATATACATGATGATATCAAAGCCTATGTATTTCCATATGGAAATGAACACCAAGCAGCAGTTTGCAAGAAACGGCTTGTCAACATCGAACCACAGTATCGGGTCAAGACCCAGTGTTGTAAGGATAGTGTTGAGCGTTCCGTCAGGGGTAAGACCCTTTTGACCTTTGAGGAAAAATCTTTGGAATATGATAGATACCGCAACGCCGTTCATAAGATAAGGGAAGAAAAGTATTCCCTTGAAAAGCCCCTTTGCTCTTATCTTTGAGCAGAGGATAGACGCCAGCAGCAAAGCCAGTGCCTGCTGAATGAATGAACCAACAAGATAATAAAGGCTGTTCTTGAAAGTTTCAAGATAGTCCTTGTCGGTGAATATCGTTACATAATTTGAAAAGCCTGCATATGTAGGGTTAGTGCCGTATGGATCTCTGTTCTGAAAACTGAATATGACCATATCCAGAGCAGGGATAAAGGTAAACGTTACAAGCAGGATTATCGGCAGTGCAAGAAACAGTATAGAAGTATAGAACTTTTTACCCGCATAAGTCTTTGACCACTGTGCAATGCCTTTTCTATTGCCGTTTTGCATTTGAGGTCCTCCTGAACACAATTATCAGGCACAGGAACAATGCCTGTACCTGATAAGGGATTTATCTTAAGTCTTAGCCGAGAACTTTATCTCTTGCAGCAGCCCACTTCTTGTTTACATCAGCGATGATCTCGTTGAAACCGTCGTCGCCCTTGCCTGCGAATGCTGCCTCAGCAAGCTTGATCTTGAAGTTGTCCTCGTCGCCCTGCCATACGCCAACGCCTGACTCCTTGTCGATCTCGTCGAACTTACCAACGAGGTCATCAGGACAAACAGCCTTCTCGAAGAATACAGCGTCCTTGAATCCTGACAGTGTGCTTGGAAGCTCCTTGTTCTGAACTGTTGAGATCATACCCTCCTGCTCAGAGAAACCTGAATCAGAAACGAACCACTCAACATATGCCTTTGCAAGATCCTGATTCTTAGAGTTTGCACTTACGCCGAGAGTATAGTCAGGGCCTTCCTCTGCGTATACCTTTCCGTCAGCCGCAGTGATAGGAACGGGCATATAACCGATATCGTCAGGGTTCTCAGCCTTTTCCATGAACTGTGAAACTGCCCATGAACCCATTACCATTGTAGCGATCTTGCCCTCACCGAACCATACCTTTGATGACTCCCACTCTGTGTTAGCGTGGTCTTCTTCAAGAAGGTCAGGCTTTGAGAACAGATCATACATCAGCTTGTATACTTCATAATAGCCGTTGCCCTCTACAAAGAGGTCGCTCTTATCCTGAAGGAGCTTGTTTTCAGCTTCAGCACCGCCTGCTGCTGAAATAACAAGGTTCTGCCACTGAGTAATAGTCCAGCTTGCATCCTTGAAGTTTGTGTAGTAAGGGATAGCGTCTGTGTTATCCTTGATGAGCTGAAGATCTGCAAGGAACTCGTCAGGAGTCTTAGGAGTTTCTGTGATACCAGCCTGCTCCCATATCTTCTTGTTGTAAAGAACGCCTGTAGCTGTTCCGCCTACCGCAAGTCCGTAAACATTGCCGTCAGCCGTCATCTTCTTGTCTGACCAGCGATATGTGTCCTTGAACTCGTCATAAGTTCCGAGAGATACGAAATATGTAGGAAGTTCCTCAAGCTTAAGGCTTGAAGGGATACAAAGAACATCGCCGTAATCATCTGTACCCATTCTTGTTGCTACATCTGTATCGTAGTCCTTGTATGCAGTGTATTCAACTGTGCAGTTGTAAGCTTCCTCAAACTTGTCTGTGAGAGCGTCGAGCTTGCCGTCCTCTTTTCTGTCAGTTCTGTTTGTAAGAACTTCCAGTTTTGCACCCTTTGCGTCGAATGAGTCTTTGATATCAGCCTGTGATACTTCAGGTGTAACAGCCTTGCTGCTTGAATCTGTAGAGCTTCCGCAGCCTGTGAACGCACTCATTGTTCCCATTGACAAAACCAGTGCCATTGCACCGGCACATATCTTCTTTGCTTTCATACTTGATAACCTCCGAATTAGCTTAATTTTATTAAGTAAATTAATTTGTCTTTAGCGACAATATTAAGTATACAGCTTAAATAAAATTAAGTCAATATCTTTTTAGAAATTAATATCTTTTTAATCTCAATTTTGTAAACAAACATAAACTTAAAGGCCTGAATTTTAGCAATATGCACAAAAAAGTGGCGACAGCCTTAACAAAGACTGTCGCCAAGATCAGACAACCGACACAACCGACGGGGTCATGTCGCAAACAATAGAAAATCATAGATTAGAAAGGTGCACTTAATAAGTACAGTTATATTATAACTTAAAATTACTCATTTGTCAATAGCAAAATAAAAAAAGATCAGCAACCGCCATGCTGATCCTTTTGTTATATTCGCTAATAAAACACCTATATTCTCTTTACAGAGTCCTTTATAACGAGGTCGCCCTCGATAGTTATTATCCTTGGCTTGCCGTCAGGTTCTTCCATTCTATCCATAAGTGTCATTACCGCAAGGTCTGCCATATAATCTGCGTCAACGTTTATAGTCGTGATAGTCGGGTCTGAAACTTCGGAGATCAAATAGTTATCATATCCCACAATGGAAATATCCTCAGGCACGTTATATCCCATGCCACGGAGCTGTCTTATTGCACGGTAAGCCACCTCGTCGCAGTTGCACACGAAAGCCGTTGGCATATCGTCCTCAGGGAAAGTCATAGTGATAAAATCACGCTTGTCACGATCGTCGATACACCACTTTTCGTTGACCTCATAGCCATGCTCTATCATGGCCTTTACATAGCCCATATATCTGTCAAAAATACTCGTTGTGGCAAATTTACTTCCTATGTATCCTATCTTTTTGTGACCCATTTTTATAAGATATGAAGTAAGCTTGTAGCCTCCGCTGTAGCCATTTGTCACAACAGCGTCCAAGTCTAAGGACGGCACATAATAATCAAGCAGTACAAGATCTTTCACATTGTCATTAAGAAGCTTTGCATAATTCTTTGAAAGCTGTCCCAGTGAAATAAGTGCTGAAACCTGCTTGTCCTCGATACAATGCGGGAGCATGAGCCTGTCCTCGTCCTCCTGATCTAAATTTTCCATTATGCAGAACATATTCTCTTTTTTGAGCCTTGTTACAAGAGCGTTATACAATGCCCAATAAAATGAACCGTTAGGATTGATAAATTTTGATGGGATAAGCACACCGATAGTATTTCCTCCCCTGTTCTGAGTGCTTTTCACGCCCACATAACCCATTTCGTCAGCGACCTGCTTTATCTTCTCTCTGAGAGCATCGCTAACTCCGCTTTTTCCTGCAAGGGCTTTTGACACAGTGACATTACTTGTGTCACAGGCTTTGGCTATATCTATAAGTGTAACTGCTTTCTTCAAAATTCTCACCGCTTTTTCTTCTTAATGAACTCCTTAAAATAAACTCTGATAACATTCTCATTCAATTATATCATTTTATGACATAAAGTCAATAGAATATTGCAAAATCTCACATTTACACAAAAACGCAGACCAAAATCAGTTGATAATGCTCTCAACAGGAGCGTTATCCCTCTCTCTTTGCAGTCTTTTTCGCTCAATGAGTTTTCTTATTATAGTGCAGATGAGCAGAGCCGCTGATATGACAGCAACACCTATTATAGGATAAAATCTCCACATATATTCCTTATCCATATTCTGCAAAGACTGATCTACAGCCGAATTGCTCAGCTTGTCCTGTATCCTTTTTATAAGATATCCGCCCGCTTTAAGAAACGATATCATGCCCCCAAGGCTAAGTATAAAGGAAACGATATATTTTTTGAAAAACGCAAACAATATTCCTGCAAACATAACAACAACGCCTGCCGCCATTGCCCACAGCACCCACTTTGGCGGAACGGGCTCTATATACTTGCCCATGATGCCCACGATAGTTACACCGCCGTAGAAAAATCCCGAATACGCAAACGGCACTATCATAAGAAGCTTCAAAATAAGATAATAAACAGGCTCACCGTTCGGTTTTGTGTGTTTCGCCTTTTTCATCATCTTTTTCGCCGAGCGGCTCTGCCTTTCTCTGGCTTCCTCACGCTCTCTCTGTTCTTCAAGCTCCGCTTCTTTCCTGAGCCTGTCCTGCTTTTCTTTCTGTGCTTTAAGTCTGTCTTTTTTTGACATAATGTACCTCTTTTATGTATTAAAATATTATCGTATCATAGTGTTCTCATCAGATATTTTATTATATCATAGTATGCCACGAAATTCAACACATACAAATGAAATTTTCTTCCTTTGCACTGTTAAGAAGGCAGAATAAAATTGAAAAAGGCTTTCCAAGACAAATAATACTTGTGCCGACGGCTGAATTAAATTTCTCAGCAGGTCAACAATAAAAGCGAAAAGAAAAACAGAAAGGAACGTGAAAAAAATGTCGTCATTTTTCAAAAAAACAGCCTGCGTCACAGGGATAATACTGCTGGGGCTGTTTGGTCTTATAGGATTTTATTCCACAACGCTCCCCGATTTCTACCTTGTTTCAAAGGGCAGCGAGCTTAGCGTGAACTCCTTTTTCACCATATCCTCAAAGCCCTGCGAAAGCAAGGTGACAGTGGCGGTGTCAGGCGGTTCGTCAGGAGCGTCACGATACACAAAAAATATGCTCATGCTTTTTGGGGCAGTGCCGGTCAAGGAGGTTGAATCAAAGACAATGGAAAGACCAATGCTTTATCCTTGCGGACAGCCATTCGGCATAAAGCTTCTCACAGAGGGCGTAATGGTAGTCGATCTGCAAAAGGTGGATTCTTCAAGCCCTGCCAAAGATTGCGGTATCAGAGAGGGCGATGTTATAGTATCTATCGACGGAGAAAAAGTCAAAAGCAACGCAGACGTTGCAAAGATAATAAGAAGCTCAAACGGTGAAGCCTGCTCAGTGCGCATAAAGCGTGGAAGCAACGACCTGACCTTCAAACTCTGCCCACGCCTTGAGAGCGGAAGCTATAAAGCGGGAATGTGGGTGCGTGACTCCTCCGCAGGCATAGGCACTCTCACATTCTATGACCCTGAAAACGGAACTTTCGGAGGTCTTGGTCACCCCGTATGCGACGCAGACACAAAAGAACCCCTCCCCCTCTCCGCAGGCACAGTTGGCGAAATAAACCTCACCGGTTTCAACAAATCACGCTCAGGCTGTCCGGGACAGCTTTTAGGCGAGTTTGCGAACTCCGCCTCCACAGGTGATATCCTGAAAAACTGCGAAAGCGGCGTGTTCGGCACACTGAATGCAAATCCTTGCACAAATGCAAAAGAGTTTCCTCTCGGCTTCCGTCAGGAGATACACCCCGGCAAAGCCAAAATACTCTCCTCTATTGACAATGACGGGCCAAAAGAATATGAGATATCTATCGAGCAGATAAATCTCTCAGATTCTGCCGAGCATGACCTTGTTATCAAAATAACTGACAAGACGCTTCTTGAAAAAACAGGGGGCATTTTGCAGGGCATGAGCGGCTCGCCTATCATTCAGGACGGAAGACTCGTGGGCGCAGTGACCCATGTTTTTATCGAGGACACCGCCAAAGGCTACGGTATCTTCGCTGACGAAATGTATTCAAAGACCTCAGAGCTTGCCGAAAGCACCATAGAAAACGCAGGTTAGCGACCTTTGCCGATCGCTGTCGATTTATGAAAAGGCTTTGCATAGAGAAAAATATCATCTACAGTCGAACAATGCTTAATTATCTTGTTTTGGCATATTCACGCACTGATATTTGTACACTTTGCATTAATAAGTCGATAATTTGTTGACGATTTTTCTAAAAAACTATTGCATTTAACAAATAAATGTGTTATCATTTATCTTGTGAAAGGGAGTTAAAACAAACGCTCTCAAACAAAAATGACAGATTATACGACGGAGGAAATGACAATGACAAACAAGATCAAAATTCTTATTGGCGACGATTCGGCACAGTACGGGGTAGCATGTGCTTCCTCACTGAGAGCAATGGGCTTTTTCGTGATAACACGTCCCAAGGACGGACTTACTATCTATGACGCTATCAAAAACGAACAGCCGGACGTTGTTATCGCAGACGCAGTGATGCCGAGTCTTGACGCAATCGAGCTTATCAGAAAGATACAGAACTCGTCCTATCAAAAACCGCTTTTTATAATCACAAGCGCCTATGAGAACTCATTTATAGAAACACAGGTCATGAACGCAGGAGCATCATATTTCATGCTCAAACCATTCGACATAAAGATACTTGGCGAGAGGATAAAGTCCATGCTGGATATCGACACCGATATATCCTCCGACTCAAGCTATACGAAAAACAAACAGAGCATAAACCTTGAGATAATCGTCACAGACATAATCCATCAGATAGGTGTCCCTGCCCACATCAAGGGCTATCACTATCTCAGGGAAGCTATCATACAGTCCGTGAACGATAAGGAAATGCTTGAAAGCGTTACAAAGCTATTATATCCTGCAGTGGCAAAAAAATTCGCAACTACGCCCTCCAGAGTGGAAAGAGCCATACGCCATGCCATTGAGATAGCATGGGACAGAGGAGATATCGACACCCTCAACAGCTTTTTCGGCTACACAATAAACACAGGCAAGGGCAAGCCCACAAACAGCGAATTTATCGCACTTATCGCAGACAAAATAAGCCTTAAATTCAAGACCACCATGGCGGTCTAGGGGTCATAAGTCATATATGCAAAAAGAGCAGAACGCATTTTCACGTTCTGCTCTTTTGCCGTTTATTAATAAATGTAGGGGCGAACAGTGTTCGTCCGTCTTTGTTCGCCTGCTAAATTTGCAATAAGACAAACTTTTTCACTTTGGGTGTTACGTTGCATTTCCGAACACAGGCGACCTCAGGTCGCCCCTACACACAAAATACAAAAAAAGAGGGCGAAAATGATCCGCCCTCTGCATTTTCATATTATCACAGCTTTATCTCTTCGCTGTTCTTTTCGTCCTTGCTGTTGTCATGCTCTATCCTGTCACGGTGAGTTTCAAGAGGAGCCGAATCCTTTACGCCCTCTGTGGCTTCCGGTATAAAGCAGGTCTTTACCGTCATAAAGAATATTCTAAGATCAAGCATAAGCGACTGATGCTCTATGTACATAAGGTCAAGCTTCAGCTTGTCATAAGGCGTAGTGTTATACTTTCCCATTACCTGCGCATAGCCCGTAAGTCCAGCCTTGACTTTCAGCCTGTATTTAAACTCAGGCATTGTTTTTTCATACTTCTGCGCGATCTCAGGCCGCTCAGGTCTAGGCCCTACAAACGACATATCGCCCTTTAGTATGTTTATAAGCTGCGGAAGCTCGTCTATCCTTACTTTTCTTATAAACTTTCCTATAGGAGTGATACGGCTGTCATTTTTCTTTGCAAGGGTCGCGCCGCTTTTCTTTTCAGCGTCAACTATCATGCTTCTGAACTTGTATACCTTGAACACCCTGCCCCCTGTTGTGAGCCTTTTCTGAGAATAAAGCACAGGACCGCCATCATAAGCTTTTATTGCAATAGCCGTCACTAGCATGAACGGCGAAGCGATAACAAGCGCCGCTGCTGACAACAAAATATCGAGCGTTCTCTTTACCGCACGCTGTTCCCAGCGCAAGCCGTCATTTCTCGCCAGCAAAAGGGGCGTATCGAAAAGGTGGAAATCCTCCGCACCCCTTACGATAATATCTGACAGCTTAGGGTTTATATAAGTCCTGATAGAGTTTTCAAAAGTAAATTTCAAAAGCTTGTTTCTCAGGTCATTTGGAATATCTGAGATTATAACAGCCTCGTGTTTTAATATCTCACGCTCGATATCCTCAAGGCTCTCCTCACAGCTTATAGAAGCGCATATCCTGTATTTGTCATTTCTCACGCTCATTTTTGAAACAAGGTACTTAGCGTTCTTGTTTCCATAAACGATTATCATTCGCCGTGGAGGGTATACCGCCTGATATATCCAAGTGAAAACATAGCTCCACGCAAAGGCTATGGCCACCTGAATTACCGTCATAACAAGTATGGGCGCTATGTTGAGCCTGCCTCGTCCAATAAGAGAAACGAGTATAAATTCTATAAAATTCGCACCCAACAATCCCAGCACCTGCGAACCAAAAAGCCCCGTGAATTTATCATATCCAAGACGGAAGCCGTTAAAGGTCTTTGCCATGGATATATAGAGCACCGCATAGATAGCCACCATAAGTATGTTACCATTATGCCAGAACGGGTCACGCATCGCCTTGTTGTAAAAGTTGTTCCAAACCGTGTCGAAGCACTTCATAAAGGCACAGATTATAACAAGTGCGCTGAGATAGTTAAGTATCTTTTTGAACTGATCTCTGTTATTCAACAAAAAACCGCCTTTCTCTGCTGTTTTTGTTATCTGCTCAATGAGTAAAGTATAGCATACTTTTCGCCAATAATCAAGCATTACACACAATTTTCACCGACTGCCACCTTTTTTAGCCTGATTTTTCAAGATAATACCTGTATCTTCATTCGATATAGTTTTAAACTATGGCAGACCATAGAATAAAAATTATTGATTTACTAGGAATTTTGTGTTATAATGTACTTTACAGAAAAATAAAAAATATATTTTTATATAGATAACAGAAAAGAGGAAAATAAATGAAGACCTGCGAGCTTTTCAAGAAAAAGACAACATTATCCTTTGAGGTATTCCCACCAAAGAGTTCAACGCCTGTTGAGAGCATATACAGCACCATATCACAGCTCCAGCCACTTAACCCTGATTTTATCAGCGTAACATACGGAGCAGGCGGAAGCACGAACAATGCGACTATCGACATATGCTCGGCTATAAAAAATCACCACAAGATAGAGTCGGTGGCACATCTTCCATGCCTTTATCAGACAAAGGAGCGAGTATTAGAGCAGCTTGAAGAGATGAAGTCTGCGAATATCGAGAACATACTTGCTTTGAGAGGTGACAGAAACCCTGATTTTGAGCCGGCAGGTGATTTTCACTACGCTTCCGACCTTGTATCTTTCATAAAAGAACACAGCGACATGAACGTAATAGGCGCATGCTATCCTGAATGTCACCCGGAGTGCGACAGCATAGTAGATGATATAAAGCACCTGAAGGATAAAGTAGACGCAGGCTGTTCACAGCTTATCACCCAGCTTTTCTTTGACAACAGCACATTTTACGATTTCAGAGAAAAAACAGCCATAGCAGGTATAAACGTGCCTATCGAAGCAGGAATAATGCCTGTGACCAACAAAAAGCAGATACTTAGAATGACCACCCTTTGTCATGCGACCCTGCCGAAGAAGTTTCTGAAGATAATGGACAAATACGAGAACGACCCAATAGCAATGAGAGATGCAGGCATAGCCTATGCGGTATCGCAGATAGTAGATCTCATCGCCAATGATGTAGACGGCATACACCTTTACACCATGAACAATCCATATATAGCAGAGAAGATATGTGAAGCGGTGAAGTCGCTTTTCTGATTTACACAAACGCAAGCAGGCGGAGAATTGATCTCCGCCTGCTTTTTTGTTTTCCGCACAGACCAACTGTAGGGGCGAACAGTGTTCGCCCGTTTCATTTTTTCACGATCCTACTGATTATTACATTGTATAAACACTGCACCCAAATGTAGGGGACGGCGCCCCGACGTCCCCACATCGAAGCGTTAAGGTTTGATTTATCATAAAGCTGTGTAGGCAAACAAAAGCGGGTCAGAGCTTTATACTCCGACACCGCTTTATTATAGCTTATTATTCATATCTCAAAGCGTCGATAGGATTGAGCTTCGCCGCCTTTATGGACGGAATAAGTCCAAATACTATTCCAACTACCATTGAAAATACCACCGACACTACTATTGACGCCGAGGATATCGCCACAGGCACTTCTGCTACCTTCGCTATTACCTGTGAAAGCCCTATACCCGTCAGCACACCGATTATTCCGCCTATGCTCGTAAGCACTGCCGCTTCTGTCAAAAACTGTGCAAGAATTCTCTTTTTCCTTGCTCCAAGTGCTTTTTTCAGTCCTATCTCTCTCGTTCTCTCTGTTACCGACACGAGCATAATGTTCATTACGCCTATACCGCCTACCAACAGCGAGATGCTAGCTATCCATATAAGCATCTTATTAGTGGATGAACTCAGATCCTGCAATGACTTCGCCTGCTCCAGCAGGCTATCGCTCTTGTATTCCACAGAAGCGCTGGTTTCCTCACTTCCGCCCTTTACAGCCGAAACGTTCTCGTTAAGAATATCCGCCGACTTTTTGCCCGCATTCGTCATGGAGTCTGTGTCCACAGCCTTTACGATACAGTTTTCCGGTTCGTCATAGCGGAAAACTATCCCCCAATCGTTTGTGGGGATAAAGATAAGTCCGCTTGATGTCTGATTGTATGTGTAGTAGTCCTCCACGGAGCTTATAACAGGCTCAAAGCTTGAATTTTTCACAGCCACGCCTATTACAGTGAACGGCTCGCCACTTATATCTATGACCTTTCCCACAGGGCTTTCACCCTGGAAAAGACCCTCTGCAAGCGTCTTGTCTACCACTGCCACCTTGTCAAATTTGGTAAAGTTTCTCTCCGCAAAGCCCTTTCCCTCAACTATCTCGTATCCAACAGTGTCAAAATAATCCTTGTCTACTCCGTATATAGTTGACGAATCCATTTTGTTGTTAAGATAAAACAGATTGTCAGGATTGTTTCTTGTGCGGTAAAAAGTGCTTGACTCCACCTCTTTAAGCTCGTTGATACGTTTTTTAGTGTCCGATGTGAACATTGCCACATTAGACGGTGGCGCTTCATAAGAAAAGTCGCAAACAGTGTCGCCATTTGAAAGCTGGATCTTCACAGTGTTGTTTCCTGCGCCGATAAGATTGTTCTTTATCTGCTCATTTGTACCCTTGATAGTGGAAACTATAGCAATGATAGCCGCAATACCGATAATGATACCAAGCATAGTAAGAAACGAGCGTATCTTATGTGAAAGTATTCCCTTAAATGAAAGTCTGATATTTTCTATCATATTATCCGCCCCCTTTTAATACTCAGGATAAAGGACTTTGTCGGTCTCCTTTGTCCTTACGCCCTCTTTGACGTCCTTGCCGTATGGGAAGCATATCTTATCTTTCATAGAAAGTCCGCCCTTGACCTCGATATTAGTGCCATACATTATCTTGCCTGTTTTTATGTAGCTTTTCACAAGTCTGCCGTCCTTGTTGGCCTTCATTATATAGTAGTTTCCGTTTTCCTGCCTTACATAATGTATAGGCAGATAAACGCTGTCACTGGTCGTGGTGTCATTCACAAATGAAACGCCTACCCAGTCGCCCACGTTGAAATCCGTGCTGTCGCTGAGCTTAGCTTCTACAGTGTAGGTGGAGCTGTTAGGATTGTCACCCCAGTTGTTTGACGAGTATGACGTAGGCTCGCTGCTTATCTTTGTTATCTCAGCGTCAATGCTCATTCCCGTGTTGTATGAGTTCACCATAACAGTGTTTCCCACAGCCGCTCTGTCAAGATTAAGCTCGCCCACACTAAAAGTAACGGAAACTCCGCCCTCGCCCTCGATTATAGCGAAAGCGTCATCATCTGAGCTGTCACCGCTGTAGTCCATGCTGCTGTCCATAATGTCCACATCGTCCTTGCCGTCAACATCGTCCGAATTATTGTCCTCTGCGGCAGCGTCGCCTACAGTGCCTATCTTTTTAACGACTCCGTCGATATTAGCCACTACCTTGCCGTCTGTCTTTTTCTTCAAAGCGTCATTGTAGTCAAGCTTTGCAGACTTAAGGTTAAGCTTTAAGCTCTTTATCTCGTCCTCTTTTTCTGATATCATTTTCTTTATCTCTGCACGGCTGTACATATAGTCCTCAGAGCCTGAATTTGTATCGTCCGTCTGTGACGGGTCAGCAGGAGTGACATCTATGCCGGCATCATTATCATCATAATCACCGTCATCAGGTATATCCGCATCACCGCCATTGTCGGTATCATCAGTATCATCGCTATCGTCAGCACTGTCATCACTGCTGTCTGAGCCTACAGGCACAACGATAGAGAACTTGCCGAACTGCTCCACAGAAGTGTCAAGAGAAAGCGTACCGCTTTCCTTGTCCTCAGTTATCCCCTGTGAAACTGTCCAGTCTGCAAGAGCCTTTTTGCCCATTGTTTCACGGTTGACTATCCACTTGTATATAAAGTTTGAGTTATCATCATAAACGCAAAGCTCCGCATACGCCCCCGTTGTCTTTATCCTTTCAAGAAACGCTCTGGATACCTTTGTGTTAATGTTGCAGTTTATAATATAAGGATCGTCCTTTGTGCCTGCATTTTTCGTCTGGAAAACAGCCTTTACAACGTCCACAGTTTCCACAGGCTCAGGAGTTGGCTCAGGATCTGGAGTTGGCTCTGGTTCCGGTTCCGGCTCTGGTTCCGGCTCAGGCTCCGGATCGTCAGGCTCTTGCGGTGCGTCCTCAGAAGGCTTTAAAAGCTTGTATTTAGCAAGCTCCTTTTCAGCCATTTTGATGTTCTGCTCGCAGACCTTTACCTGATTTTCTTTCTGTGAAAGCTCCAGCTCAACCACCGTCATGTCATATTCAAGTATAGTGTCACCCTTTTTAACAGTGTCGCCCTTTTTCACAAGCACCTTTTTAACAAGCTTCTCGTTGTCAAGAGTAACTCTCTGAGTATTGGCAGAAACTATCTGCCCGTCCATGTTTGCCGAGTTGTCCCACTCGTACATATCCGCAGTTTCCGCCATAAGGTCAACAGGAACTACCGCCACAACAGTTTTCTTGTCCTGATTTTTCTTATATTTCATTGCTCCCGCATATCCGCCTCCGCCGAGGATAGCTATGCACAGGAGCGTTATTATTACCTTTTTCATTCCTGCTCACCTGCCTTTTCTCCATGAAGCTCGCCGTCACGGATATACATTATCCTCTTTGCACATCTTGCAATGTCAGGCTCGTGTGTTATCATAACGATAGTAACACCATCGTCATTAAGCTCCTTGAAAAGCTCCATTACCTGATCGCCAGACTTTGTGTCAAGAGCGCCTGTGGGTTCGTCTGCAAGAAGGAGCTTTGGATTGTTGACTATCGCCCTTGCAATAGCCACCCTCTGCTTCTGACCGCCTGAAAGCTGAGTAGGCTTGAACATCATTCTCTGTGCAAGCCCCACCTTTTCAAGAGCCGCCTTTGCTCTCTGACGTCTTTCTCTTTTGCCTACCCCCGCATAAAGCAGCGGAAGCTCCACATTTTCAAGTGCTGATTGTCTAGGGAGCAGATTAAAGTTCTGAAATACAAAACCTATCTTCTTGTTTCTTATCTCCGAAAGCTTCCTATCCTTTGCCTGCATAATGTCACAGCCGTCAAAAACAAAGCTTCCCTTTGTCTGCTTGTCAAGACAGCCTATAATGTTCATAAGCGTAGACTTTCCCGAACCTGACGGACCCATTATCGCCACATATTCCCCCTCTGAGACATCAAGGGAAATATCCTTAAGCACAGGCACAGCTTCCTTGCCCTGCAAATAATCCTTGTAGATATTTTTCAGTTCAAATACCATTGCAAGCCCTCCTTATTCAGCGAAAACTGCGTCAGCATCAGCAGCGTCGGCATTCTCACCGTCTGCATTTTCTGCATTTTCCTCTTCACCGTAAAGCTTGTTGAAGTATTCTTCTATCTCCTCGTCCGTCATGCTTGCAAGCATATCCTCGTCTATAGCCATGCCGTCCTCATCACTTCCGTCAAAAGCGATGTCCTCGTCACCGCCCTCGTTATCAGCGTCACTGTCCGTGTTGTCGTTCGGGTCAAGGTCATTAGGCGGAACAGACACGTCAGCCTCATTGGTGGTAGCCGTCATGCCCTCCTCGATAGATTTGTCAGGGTATGCGATATAATCGCCCTTTTCAAGACCTGACTTTATCTCGCAGTCACCATTATCCTCGTCCTTCTGACCTATCTCAACATATCTCTTTTCTATCTTTCCGTCCTCGTTCTTAGCCCAAACGTAGTTCTTCTTGCCGTCCTTGCAGATAAAGTCGGAATAGAGCCAAATTCCTGTTTTGTTTATAGAGGTGTCCTGACCGTTATCAATCTCGATAAGAACGTGCTGACCGAGCATAAGTCCGTCAAGGCTCTCAGGCTTAACATAGAAAGCGTAGTTTGAAGACTGGCTCATCTCATCGCTTGAACCGTAGCTGTACATATCTTCACCAGAATTTTTCTGCGGACTTGTGTCAACAGAAGTTATCTCGCCCTTCCAAGTGGAATCATCAAGCCTTGACTTTACGATAACAGAAGCTCCCTGCATGATATCTTTGCTGTTCTGCTCGTTGAATCTGCCCTTTATTCTGTAGTCGCCCTCTTCTGTTATCTGCATTATAACGTCGCCGCCGTCCTCCTGAAGCTTGTCCACCGTCTTGACGTTCTTTACAGTTCCGTCGATAGAAGCGGTGACGTATGCGTTCTTTGTGGAAGCCTCCAGCTTTTTGATCTCAACGTTTTTAGCCTTTATATCATATTCGTTCTTGGCATTGTCGCTCTGCAAAGAAAGGATCTGGGTCGTGTATGACACAGCAGCGTCCTGATCGGCGTTTTTCTTTTCCTTTTCAAGCTCAGCTATCTGATTCTTGTTTGAAGCTATCTCGTTCTGGAGCCTCTCCACCTCGAGCTTAGCCTGCTCAAGCTGAAGATTTATAGCCTCAACGTCATATGTAAGAAGCTTGTCACCCTTTTTAACAGAGTCACCGTTCTTAACAAGTATCTCGTCCACCGTCTTTGAGCTGTCATACTTTACGTCCACAGACTCCTGTGCCTCAACAACGCCCAAGAACGAGCGATTAGAAAGCTTGAAGTCCGACGCAGTGTTAAGTGACGATACCTTCTGCACATATACCTTCTGTGAGCTTTTTGAGCCTCCCTTGCCGGTCTTTTTCCATACGAAAAAGCCTCCCACACACACTGTGCAGACGATAACAAGCACTATTATAACAGTGCATATCCTTTTTTTCGTGGTCATTGCAATACCTCCGTTTGTGATTTTTCCAAAACAGCATAAAAAGATCCGCCTGACAGCAGCCGGACGGATAAAACAGCCCCACCTTCCCCATAAGGGTATAGCATGAGCGTATTATTCTTTGTTATCTTGCTGTCCTGTTGTCTTTTGTTCTTATCTGTTTTTATGTATACATTATACCATAAAAAGAGTATAAGTCAATAAATAAAGCCGTTGTTTTAAGAAACTCATAAGAATTCCCCTTATCTATAAAGACGTGCAATAACAAATAAAGTTGCAAACAAAAAAATCTCACACGCACACTATTCGCCCCCCTACATACAAACAGCATATTTACATCGCTTGTAGGGGACGGCGCCCTCGACGTCCCGCTTGTTTGACATTCTTGGCGAAACAGTGTTCGTCCGTTTCTGCTGTTTATTACATCTACCACCAACAACAAAAAAAGGGCAGCCCAAGCCGCCCTAATATGTATTATTTTTTCTTAGCCATAAGCCCTATCATTATAAGCACTACCACCGCACCGCCGCCGATACAGCCGAAAAGCACCCAATCGGTCTCCGTGTTCTGGGTGGAGTTTTTCTGCGCCTTGATGACCCCCTGCTCCGCCATAGCCTCCGCCGCAGAGCTTTCCGTTACAATGGAGCTGTCCTCCACCTGAGGGCTGTCCGCATACACCGCCCACGGTATTATCATCATAAGCGACATCACAGTCGCCCCAAGCCCCGACAAAAGCTTTCTCGTCCTCATATAAAAAGACCTCCTCCGATACGCCTTTTATCAACAGCAAAGCTTTATCACAGAGCTGCTTAAAGTTTTCCTCATTCAATTATACACATTTTCCAATAAAATTACAAGCAGAATTTTGTACAAATCATACATTAGTTTACACAACAATATACACAACACCTCACGAATTACAAATAAATCGCTGTAAATTTTGATTTATCAGTTTATTAATTGTGTATTGTCACAAAAATATATAGCAAAATTCATCAAAAATAGCATTGAAAATCTTGTTCATATGTGATATAATAACGAATAGCAACATACTGTTCACACTTTACTTGTAAGGAGGTCTTTATTTTGGAAGAACGTATGCAAATTATACAGGCAGCAGGCAACAGCAAGATACAGATAGGCGTTATACCGGGTCACTATGCAACTAACCACTCGCATATCAATTATTATGTAGATATAACATCTCTTAAAACTGGTTATAAAATGGCAAAGGAAGCCGCAAAGGCATTGGCAGCCACCTATGTTTCAACACATATCGACACTATCATATGCCTTGAAGGCACAGAGATCATCGGTGCCTTTCTCGCTGAAAGCCTTGGCGAAAGCGGCATAAACAGCGGTGCAGACGTAAATGTAGTAACACCTGAGCTAAACGCTGTAAATCAGATGATATTCAGAGATAACACTCAGAAGAAAATATGGGGCAAGCAGGTGCTTCTGCTTATCGCTTCCGCATCTACAGGAAAGAGCATAAACAGAGCTATTGACTGCCTGAAATACTATAACGGCAATCTTGTGGGAATAGCTTCCATATTCTCCGCTATCAAAGAGAACAACGGTATCGCTATCCATGCCCTTTTCACAGAAAAGGATATTCATGATTACATGACATATACATCATCAGAATGCCCAATGTGCAAATCAGGACAGAAGGTCGACGCTTTGGTAAACAGCTTCGGCTATTCAAAGATATAGCTTGTAACTTCATTCTCCATAAAAATAACGTTAAAGGGACGGAATTTGACTTCCGCCCCTTTTTCTTTTGCCAAAATGCGTAGGGACGACCTGATGTCGCCCACTTTGCTTATCACGCTTTTATGCCAATAAATTATCCAAACAAATGTGAAAACTTCTTTTTAAGCCCAGCCTTGTCAAAACCAAGACCAAGCACTATATAAAGTATCGAGCTTGCAAGCACCTGTATGCAGTAAGCAGGAGTCTGACCGAAAGCCGAAATTATTGCGCTCTTTGAAAAACCGCCTGCCATAAAAATTCCCTCATAAAGACTGTAGCATACCACGCATATAACAAGCGCAGGGATAATGCCGAGAAGATTTCTCACGCAGATTATCTTCTCTGTCTTTCTTGAAAAGCAAAGAGCAGTTATCGCCTTTATAACGATAGTTCCAGGAAGCCATACCACAAATCCCGAAAGTCCGTCTGCAAGACCTGCTCCGATAGCGCCTGCCGCCATTGCATAAGGCGTAGGAAGCATTGAAGCCGCAAGATAAATAAGTCCGTCACCTGCGTGTGTGTAGCCTGCACCCGTAGGAATGTGAAGCCATGCCGTAAGAACATATATCATTGCCGCAAAAAGACCTGTCACGCATATAAGCTGAATATGCTTTGTTGAATTTTTTACCTGAGCTGTTGTACTCATTTTTATCACTCCAATTTAATTATTTTACCATTTGTCGAAAAATTACATCATGTAGGGGACGACGCCCTCGGCGTCCCGCTCCTCACAATAGTACGATTTTAAACGTAATTTCTATATCCCCATAAACGCACTAATGCCTTTCCCCATTTTTCAGAGAAAAGACATATAATGCAATATTTGTGGTCGTCCACCATTATTCTTTATTTTCCGCTTATCATATCAAGGAAATACTGATGAACTGTCCTGTCCTCAGTAAGTTCAGGGTGAAAAGCCGCCGCAAGCTGGTTTTTGTATCTCACCGCAGTGATGAAACCCTCGTGCTGTGAAAGCACCTGGCATTCATCATCAAGCACCTTTTCGATATAAGGAGCTCTTATAAATACCTGGGTTATTTCCCTGCCCGCAAAATCTTCCTTGCATGAAAAGCTTCCAAGCTGTCTGCCGTAAGCGTTTCTTTTTACCCTCACAGGCAGTGTGCAGAAATTCTTTCTGTCATCATTGGATACCTCTTCTGCAAGCAGTATAAGCCCTGCACAAGTGCCGAAACAGTATCCGCCATTTTTGATGTATTCGCTCACAGGCTCAAAAAGTCCAAGCTCTCTTAACAGCTTTCCCATAACAGTGCTTTCGCCACCTGGGATAATGATGCCGTCAAAGCCGTCATCAAAATCACGAAGCTGCCTTATCTCTTTTACCTCTGCTCCTAAAGCAGTCAGAACTTTTTCGTGTTCCGCAAATGCCCCTTGCAGAGCCAGAACTCCGATCTTCATATTACTTGCCTCTCTCTGCCATGAGCAACTTGATCTCCTGCTCGTTGATACCTACCATAGCCTCGCCAAGATCTTCAGAAAGCTCAGCCAGCATCTTAGGATCATTGTAATTTGTCACAGCCTGAACGATAGCTCTTGCCCTCTTCTCAGGGTCGCCTGACTTGAAGATACCTGAGCCTACGAATACGCCCTCTGCCCCAAGCTGCATCATAAGAGCAGCGTCCGCAGGAGTAGCAACTCCTCCTGCCGCAAAGTTTACAACAGGAAGTCTGCCGTTGTCAGCAACATACTTAACGAGCTGATAATCAACTCTCAAGTCCTTTGCAGCCTGATAAAGCTCGTCCTTTGACATTGAAGTAAGTCTTTTTATCTCGCTCATCATCATTCTCATGTGGCGAACAGCCTGAACAACATCGCCCGTACCGGGCTCGCCCTTTGTTCTTATCATTGACGCTCCCTCGCTTATTCGTCTGAGAGCCTCGCCCAAGTCCTTTGCACCGCATACGAACGGCACCTTGAACTGCGTCTTGTCAATGTGATACTTGTCGTCAGCAGGTGAAAGCACTTCGCTCTCGTCAATGTAGTCTATCTCTATAGCCTCGAGTATCTGCGCCTCAGCAAAATGACCTATCCTGCACTTTGCCATAACAGGGATAGAAACAGCCTCCTGAATACCCTTTATCATCTTAGGGTCGCTCATTCTCGAAACACCGCCTGCGGCTCTTATGTCAGCAGGGATACGCTCCAGCGCCATAACAGCGCAAGCTCCTGCCGCTTCAGCTATCTTAGCCTGCTCAGGTGTAGTAACGTCCATTATAACGCCGCCCTTTAACATCTGTGCAAGATTTTTATTAAGTTCATACTGTTCGCTCATGATATTTTCCTCCGATAAATTAATTTCTATCCTTATTTTATACCTCCAGACTATGATTTGCAAATGCCTCAGTTTCACACTTTTTCCACCGCAGATTGTATCTTTTGCACAATCCAAAAGTCCTATCCGAACATCACATTTGTGCATCAAAGCAATACCATATCCCACAATAATTTTACAAGAACATGACAAAATCAATTATGCACAAAACCAAGCTGTAATATAGGTTTTCTTTTGTGCTATAGGTAGAAGATAAAAAGGCGTAAAAAAAGAGCGGTCATAGGCAAGACCGCCCCATTCTGCAAACAGACAGCTTAAAATCGCACAAAAAGCGCATAAAAAACGGGCGAGCAAAGCCCGCCCCTACAAAATATCAAATAACGTAATCATCTATCCTTGCATTTTCCTGATTTACAAGGTCCTGCAAAGTAATGCCGTCAACAACATCATTTATAGCACCGTAAAGCTTTTTCCATACCATCAGCGTTGAACAGCTGTCCTGACGCGGGCAGGTATTTTCTTCCCCCTCCAGACAAGCCACAGGAGCAAGACTTCCCTCTGTGAGCCTAAGTATCATTCCTACAGTGTATTCCGCAGGCGTTTTTGCCAGCTTGTATCCGCCCCCTGCACCACGAACGCTCTTTACAAAGCCCGCTCTTGCAAGAATGGATATTATCTGTTCAAGATACTTGTCGCTGATGTCTTGTCTTTCAGCGATCACTTTGATAGGCACATATCCGCTCTGCTCATGTAAAGCAAGGTCAAGCATAAGCCTCAGTGCATATCTTCCCTTTGTGGATATTTTCATCAGCGTCAGATCCTTTCATAAATCCTATAGAAAATCTATGATTAATTATATATCATATTTGTAAAAATGTCAAGCAAAAACCACCGCAAAGGGCGTATTTACAAAAAACTTCTTTTTACCCTCTTTATTTTTCTCAAAAAGTAGTGTATAATACAATTAAGTATACGAGTTCACAGCAAAGAAAATAAAGGGAGGTCAAAAGCTATGAAAAACAAGCTTAAAGTAAATATTTATAACCGTACATACAATCTGCTTTCCGAAGAGTCGCAGGAGTATACCAATAAACTTGCGTTGGTGATAAATTCAAAGATAAAAGGCATGATGAAAGCTATCCCGAGCCTTTCCGTTCAGGACGCCGCAGTGCTGACAGCACTTGATTGTCTTGACGAGCTCAGCAAGGCAAATCAGAATATCGAGAATATCCGCGCCCAGATAAAGGACTATGTTGACGATGCAGGCAGAGCAAGAAGTCAGGCTGACGAAGCTCAGAAAGAAATAAGAGAGCTTCAGGCAAAAGTCCATGACCTTGAAGAACAGCTCGAAGCACGCACAGTTGTAAAAAGAGAGCCTGAAGACGAAGTTATAAACGCAAACGAGCTTCTTTCGCAGGAGATAAAGAACGCTATTGAAAGACCTGTCCACCCTAATCAGCCTAACAACGGCAATTTTGTCGGCACAGTGAATTACAGACCCGAGGGAGGAAGCCATTAATGGCTCACAAAGCTGAGATACTTGCCCCTTGCGGTTCTTTTGAAACTCTCGAAGCCGCCCTTAGAAGCGGCTGTGACGCAGTTTATCTCGGGGGAGAGAAATTTTCCGCCAGACAAAATGCCGCCAATTTCACAGATGAACAGCTAAAAGAAGCCGTAAGGCTCTGTCACCTGCGAGGTGTAAAGGTCTATCAGGCGATAAACACTGTTGTCTTTGACGAACAGCTCGAAGAGTGCAAAAAAGCCGTCAAATTTGCCGCAGAAATTGGCGTTGACGGACTTATCACCCAAGACCTGACCCTTGTGAAAATATGCCGTGAATGCTGCCCCGACCTTGAATATCACGCCTCCACCCAAATGACCATCCACAGCGAAAGCGGCGTGAAAATGGCTAAAAACCTTGGTTTTTCAAGAGCCGTCCTGTCAAGAGAGCTTCCCGAGCATACCATAAAAGACCTCACCGCCCTTGGCATCGAAACAGAGGTCTTTGTCCACGGCGCACTTTGTATGTCCGTGTCAGGTCAATGCTATATGAGTGCGTTGATAGGTTCGAGAAGTGCCAACAGGGGACTTTGTGCTCAGGCTTGCAGACTTCCAGCCCAAGGGGATAAGATAACAAAGGGGCAGGAGCGTTACGCCCTCTCTCTGAAAGATATGTCCTATGTTGATAAGCTCCAAAGGCTCGAAAAGGACGGAGTTTTCTCTCTTAAAATAGAGGGCAGAATGAAGCGCCCCGAATATGTTGCGGCGGCAGTGAACTGCTGTAAAAATTCTCTCGAAAACAAGCCTTATGACCTGAAAGCCCTTGAAGCGGTCTTTTCCCGCGGGGGCTTTACAAACGGCTATTACAATGGCAGATTAGGCAGAGAAATGTTCGGCACAAGGCAGAAAGAGGACGTTTCCGCCACCGCCAAAATTCTTCCCGAGCTTCATGAGCTTTACCGCAGATGTGAAAAGCGCACAAAAGCCTTTTTCACCATAAAGCTTCAGGAAAATTCTCCGGCGGAGCTTTCTCTCCGTGACAGCGAGGGAAACACCGTGACCGTTTACGGTGATATACCGCAAAAAGCCTTAAAAAAGGCCTGCGACAGCGACTATGTAAAAAAACAGCTCTCCAAGCTTGGGGACACCATATATGAGTTCGGAGAACTTGAAGCCGCCATAGGCAAAGACCTTGCCTATCCAGCTTCCGCACTTAATGACCTAAGACGGCAGGCGGTAGAAAAGCTTGACCAGAAGCGTATAGACTTTTTCACCCATACTGCAGATTTTACCGACAAAGCACTTGCTGATTTCTCCGCCTTGCCAAAAGCCTATGAGCGCAAAAAAATACGCATAATGCTCTCAAAACTCTATCAGCTTGAGGGCGTTGACCTTGACAGAGCAGAGCTTGTGGGCGTGCCAATAGAGATAGCGTCAGAAGCGACAAAGATCGTGTCAGACAAAAGCAAGCTTATGATAATAATGCCACGCTTCACATTTGACGAGAAAGCCCTGTGTGAAAAGCTTTCAGCCGCAAAAGAAGCAGGCATAACAAAAATGCTCGCCATGAATATCGGCCACTGCCTTATTGCGAATGACCTTGGCTTTGAGCTTCACGCAGGCTATTCGTTCAATCTCTGCAACTCACCCGCATTGGACGAGGTAAAAAAACTTGGTGCAAAAGACTGCACAGTGTCCTTTGAGCTTAAAGCGTCGCAGATAGAAAAGTTAAAGAAGCCCATTGAGATAGGCTTTGTGGCATATGGCAGACTTCCCCTTATGCTCACAGCAAACTGTCCTATAAGAAACGATATGGGCTGTAAAAACTGCAAGGGCAAGCTTTTGGACCGCACAGGCAGAGAGTTTCCGGTGAGGTGTCCAAAGGGCAGAGATTGCGCAGAGATACTAAATTCCGATATTTTGTACCTTGCAGACAAGCTGACGGATTTTGACAATGCCGACTATATGGAGCTTCACTTCTATGAGGAGAATGCCCACAGGATAAACGAAATAATAAAAGCCTACAGTGGCGAAAGGGGCGCAAAGCCCGAAAACGCTACCAATGGCCTATACTACAGAGGAGTTTTATAAAATGAGATTACTTATAAAAAAGCTTAAGGAAAATGCAGTTATCCCTGCAAGACAAACAGAATTTAGCGCAGGCTATGACCTTTGTGCCTGCACAGACGCACCTGTAACCATAAAAGCAGGTCAGACCGAGAAAATACACACAGGCATATCAGCCGAGGTTCAGGGTGAGAAAAACTGCGTTCTTCTTATCTATGCAAGAAGCTCACTCGCATCAAAGTTCGGCATTGCCCCTGCAAACTGCGTTGGCGTTGTTGATTGGGACTACAGAGGTGAGATAATCTGCGCTCTCCACAACAGTTCAGACAAGGACTACACCATAAGCAGCGGCGACAGGATCGCACAGCTTGTGATAACCCCTGTTTTCACTCCCGAAATAGAGGAAGTAACAGAGCTTTCCGATACAGAGCGTGGCGCAGGCGGCTTTGGCTCAACAGGCAAATAAGAATGGTGAAAACTGCATATGAAAATTTACAACGTTAAAATAAAGACCATGGACAGCGACAGACGTGTTATTGAAAACGGCTGGGTGGAGATAACAGACGGCATAATTTCCGCCGTAGAAAGCGGCTCTCCCGAAGCTGTCACAGCCGAGGACATAGACGGCAACGGCAGAACAGTTTACCCTGGTTTTATCGACATTCACACACATCTTGGACTATCCACAAGCGGCGTAGGCATGGAGGGCGAGGATTTCAACGAGGAATCCGAGCCATGCACAGCTCATATCCGCATTGTTGACGGCATAAACCCTATCGACTATTCCTTTGAGCTTGCAAGAAAAGCAGGCGTAACTTGCTGTCTTGTATCCCCAGGCTCAGCAAACCCAGTCGCAGGCAGTATTGCGGCAGTAAAGACCTATGGCAAGCGAATAGATAAAATGCTTGTAGGCACAGTTGGAATGAAATTCTCAATGGGTGAAAACCCTAAACTCACCTATTCTGACAAAGAGGACGCCCCCTACACCCGAATGGCAGTGGCAGGCATAATAAGAGAAGCACTTATAAAGGCGCAGAAATACGGTGAAGCGGTCGAGCGTGCAATGGGAAGCGAGGAGGATATGCCTGAGTTTGACATGAAGTCGGAGGCTCTGCTCCCTGTTCTCAGAGGCGAAGTCAAGGCGCATTTTCACTGTCACAGGGCGGACGATATTTTCACCGCCATAAGGATAGCGAAAGAATTTGAGCTTGACTATGTGCTTATACACTGCACTGACGGTCATATCATAGCTGACGAGCTTGCAGAGGAGGAAGCAAGCTGTGTGATAGGTCCTGTAATATGCGACAGATGCAAGCCTGAAATGGCAAATCTTACCTCAGCAAACGCAGGCATACTTTCTTCTCACGGCATAAAGGTAGCAATCTGCACCGACCACTCAGAAGTGCCGGTAGAATATCTTCCCTTGTCAGCGGCTATTGCAGTAAAAAACGGTCTTGACTATGAAAAGGGCATTGAAGCTATCACCTGCACAGCGGCAGAGATAGCAGGCATTTCCGACCGAGTAGGCTCTATAAAGACAGGGCTTGACGCAGACCTCACCCTGTTCAGCGGCGACCCCCTTGATGTAATGGTATCACCTGACATGGTGATATGCGGTGGAAAAATAATTTGATATGATACTAATGCGGAACGGTTTTCGTTTCGCATTTTTTATTTGTACTTGTGTTATCCGCACTTTGTTATGCACTTTACAAACCATGTAGGGGCTGGCGCCCTCGACAGCCCGCACCTGTTTGCCTGCTCAATCCTGCGATAACCCCACAAATGGCGGTAGGGGCGAACAGCGTTCGCCCGCCTTTATTCGCCTACATGGTTTGTACAAATTCAACCTCCCGCAACTCCTCGAAACGGGACGTCGTGTTTCTGCAAAGCAGAAATTGCGCTGCTCCCCTACAGGTATTCGTGCAAGTTTCTGCCGCCGCAAAATCGCTCCGCTCTTTGCGGATATACGTTTTGCTTTGGGATAGAATAGCGGTGCAGATTGTGTTACTCCGATATTTCTTTTGTCTGATATCTTATTTCTATATGCTTTTAATACTACAATCTGCACCTAGTCGGCTATCGCCGAATGAGGCTCTGCCTCATACTCCGCTAGGGGCTTTGCCCCTAGACCCCACAAGCCCTCCAGCGCCGAGCTTGAGCGTGCGCTTTATCTCTCGCTTCGCTCGGTGCTTGGGGGCAGCTTTGCTCATTCCTCATTCCTAATTCCTAATTCCTCATTCCTAACTCCTCACTTGATCGTTTCTTTTACTTAAAATGCACAAAAATGCTTGAAAAATATCAAAAAATTTGCTATAATATCATTGATTATATCCGTATGCTTCAACAGCACCGAAAGGGAGTGACTTTTTTGCCGAAATTTGAAAGCGGTATGGAAAATATGGCGGATATGTTCGTCTTTGAAACAGGCGACCTTCTGGAAAAGTTGGACGAGATCCTTATGCGCACCGAGCAGGAAGACTCTATCTCCTCCGACGATATCAACGAGATATTCCGTACCATGCACACTATTAAAGGCTCTGCCGCCATGATGAGTATGCACAATATGTCTACCCTTGCCCACTCAGTTGAGGACCTCTTCTACATTATCCGTGAAGACCCTGCTGTGAAATATGACAAGCCTGCTCTCTATGAGCTTCTTTTCTCAGCCTCCGATAACCTTAAATCAGAGCTTGATTCACTCTATGACGACGCTCCGCTCACCGATTTTTCAGAGCTTGAAAATAAGATACACGCCTTTGCTGCCACCATGAAAGGTCAGCCTGCAGGCGATAGTCCCGATATCTCATCAGCCGATACCGCCACCTATGAGGGGCTTTTCCCTGATGATGAAAAAGAGGGAGTCCTCACCTATAAGATCACATATTCCGAAAGCTGTGCAATGCCTGATATGCGTGCATTGGTGCTTTTGCGTGCTTTAGGTAAAATGTGCGAGGTAATAAAAACTTTCCCTGAGGATCTTGACGCCGACAATGCAGGGGACGAAATATCCAAAAAGGGACTTTACATAAAGCTTATCACCGATGACCCCGACGGCGTTCTCGACCTTATGAAAAACGCCGTGAACGTTGACAAAGCCGAGCAGGCGAAAAAGCCTGAGCAACCTGCTAACGCAGCCAAAAAACCTCAGCCTGCCCAAAAGCCTGCTCCGAAAAAGTCAGCCCCAAAGCCTACTCAGCCTGCAAATACAGTCCCCAAAAAGCCTGCCGAAAAGCATGAGCAGTCAATGATATCCGTCAAGCTCGATAAGCTCAACAGACTTCTTGACCTTGTGGCTGAGATCGTTATAACCGAAGGTTCTGTTATCTCCTCTCCCGACCTGAAAAAAGCCGAGATAAACCTTGACCGCTTCAATAAATCCTCCCGTGAGCTGAAAAAGCTTACCGACGAGCTTCAGGACGTTGTAATGTCCATACGAATGGTGCCTGTTTCCACAGCATTTCAGAAGATGAACCGTGTTGTCAGAGATATGAACCAAAAGCTCAAAAAGAACGTTACTCTTGTGTTTGAAGGGCAGGAAACGGAAGTGGATAAATCTATCGTAGATATCCTCAATGACCCCCTTATGCACATTGTGAGAAACGCAGTTGACCACGGCATAGAAGACCCCGAAGTCCGTGCAAAAGCAGGCAAGACCGAGCCTGCCACAGTTACTCTGAGCGCAGGCTATGACTCCAACGAAGTGGTTATCTCCTGCCGTGACAACGGCGCAGGAATGGATACCGCAAAGCTTATGGCGAAAGCCAAGAAAAACGGTATGCTCACAAAGCCTGAGAATGAATATACCGACAAAGAGATATTCAATTTTGTTGTGGCCGCAGGCTTTTCCACCAATGATAAAATAACCGAATATTCAGGCAGAGGCGTGGGAATGGACGTTGTAAAGAAAAACCTTGAGAAAGTCGGCGGAAAGCTCTATGTTGACTCCAAGTTTGGCGAAGGCTCTGTCTTTACTATAAGGATACCACTTTCTCTGTCTATCCTTGACGTTTTAAGCGTTGACGTAGGTGGCGAGAATTTCTCTCTGCCTGTTTCCGCAGTTTCCGAAGCTTTCTCCTGCAAAGCCGAAAGCTTTATCACCGACCCCGAGGGCAACGAGTTTATAATGCTCCGTGAAAAATGTCTGCCTCTTATCAGAATGAGCGACCATTTTGATATACCAAATGCCGAAAAGGACGTAACAAAGGGCATAATGCTCTGTTGTAAAGACGGTGGCAAGGAAGCCGTCCTCATGGCAGACAGGATAACAGTTGACCAGCAGGTGGTAGTAAAACCGTTCTCACCTCTCCTTGACGCCTATCCCCTCAAAGAATCAGGCATGGCAGGCTGTTCGGTCCTCGGTGACGGCAGTATAACCATAATACTTGATATGAAAGAATTTCTCGGCAATTATGACTTCCGAAAGGGTGAATAAAGATGTCAGAACAGGATATAAACGAATTTTGTCAGAAGGGCGGAAAAATACTCTCCTTTGTTTCTGATGAAAAATATTACGCCTTTAAGGTAAAAGATGTCACCGATATAATAGGGCTTCTCCCCATTACAAGGCTCCCGAAAACACCGAAGTTCATAAAAGGCGTTATAAATCTCCGAGGAAAAGCCGTTCCCGTGATAGATCTCCGCCTGCGCCTTGGACTGCCTGAAGGAGAGTATGACAACAGAAGCAGTACCATAGTGATAGAAGTCGGCTCAAATCAGGCTGGCATAATATGCGATAAGGTCTTGGACGTTGAGGATATCCTCCCCCGGCAGACCGCCGTGTCGCCCGTAAAAAACAGCCTTGTAAAATGCTTTATAAACGCAAACAACAAAAACATATCCCTGCTTGACCCTGATATTCTGGTCAGAACAAACAGGTAAAACATAATAACAAGGAGGAAGAGGAATGCTGTCACGTCTTGAGATCTCTCAGTCAGACTTTGACGAGCTTACTGCATTCATAAAAGAAAAATACGGTCTTGACCTTGCAAGGAAAAAGTCTATCGTTGAAAGCAGACTGAGCAACTATGTATTGGACTGCGGCTTCAACAGCTTTTCAGAATATCTCAGCGCCGTCTACAGCGATGAAACAGGCAGAGAAACTGCCAACCTTATAAACCGCCTTACTACCAACCATACATATTTCATGCGTGAAACGGACCATTTCCAACACTTCATGGAAAAATTTCTCCCCTATGCCGAAAAAAACGTCCTCGATCATGATATGCGTATATGGAGTGCAGGCTGCTCATTCGGCAACGAGCCATATAATCTTGCCATGTGTATGGACGATTATTTCGGCTTTGACCGCCGTTTCTGGGACTTGAAAATACTTGCCACGGATATCTCCCTTAACGCACTGCGTTCTGCCAAAAACGGCATTTATACCAGTATGTCCATAAAGAATATCCCCGAAGATTGGCGTAAAAAGTATTTTCACTCATATTCAAACACAAAGGATCTCTGGCAGGTCAGCGATACAATAAGGCAGAATGTTGAGTTTCGCTACCACAATCTTATGGATGATTTCACTTTCAAAAAGAAATTCGACCTTATCGTCTGCCGTAACGTCATGATATATTTTGACGACGATACAAAAGCCGAGATATGCAGAAAATTCTATGACGCAATGGAGGAGGGCGGCTATTTCTATATCGGTCACGCAGAATCCGTGCCGAAGGATATGCCTTTTGTAAAAGTTGCCCCCGCAATATACCGCAAGCTGGGAGGGGATAAAAAATGACGCCTCTCTTTCTTGTGATAACCGAAAACAAAGCCTTTGCACAGCTTTGCAGAAAGGCCCTTACAAACGCAGGCTTCCAAAGCTCAAAGCTCGCCTCAACGTGCCTTTGCAACGGCAGAAAAAGCGTCACTGCCCTTTCTCCCGACTATGTTCTTCTCGACGGTGATTGTCAGGACAATATGGACGATTACATCATAAGCCTTGCTCCACGATATTCTGTGCCTATAATCTATCTTACCATTCAGCACAACAATAAATATCCCATGATGCAGGCAGGTGCCATAGACGTCGTATATAAACCTGACGGCACTCCGTCTGATAACGAGCGTTTTCAGAAACGCTTTACCGAAAGCATACAGCGCCTTGAAAAAGCAAGAGCTAATTCTGTCGTGCATATACCTGCCATAAATACCTACAGAATAATAGCCATAGGCGGTTCAACAGGCTCAACGGAAGCCCTGAAAGCTATACTCAAAGACCTCCGCCACGACCTGCCCCCTGTAGTGGCAGTCCTGCATATGCCTGCAGGCTATACAAGGATATATGCCGAACAGCTATGCACTGAAACCGGTCACAACGTTGTGGAAGCCAAAAGCGGTCTGTATCTCAGCCAAGGCATGGTGGTAATAGCGCAGGGCGGTCAGCACCTTAGATTGTTCAAGGATAAAAAAGGCTATTTTGTCACCTCTGAAGCAGGTGTAAAGGTTTCAGGTCACTGTCCGTCAGTTGACGTGCTTTTTGACTCTGTGGCATACAGCGCAAAGCGTAACGCTATCGGCGTTATCCTCACAGGCATGGGCTGTGACGGTGCAAAGGGTATGCTCAACATGAAGAAAATGGGAGCATATAATATCGGACAGAACGCAGAAAGCTCCATAGTCTATGGTATGCCCAAAGCCGCATATGAAAACGGCTCAGTGTCAAAGCAATGTCCCCTTGACAAGATAGCACAGGAGATACATTATCGCATCGACAGCGGCTTATGATAAAATATAACAAGGAGGGATAGCTGTGGAAAACAGCAGATATCTCATTTTCACCTCAGCAGGGCGAAGCTTTTCACTGCCCTTTGAGGAAATAAAAATAATCATAGCGGCGCAGACCCCAACTCCCGTGCCTGATTTTCCCGATTATGTGCCGGGAACAGTAGTGAACGAGGGTGAAGTAGTGCCTGTCATAGACCTGCGCAGACGTTTCCACTATGAGTCAAAAGAGATCTCCGACAGAGATTGCATAATAATCACAATGGGCGAAGAAGTTTCCGTAGGGCTTTTGTGCGACAGCGTAACAGGCTTCACGGATATTCCCGAGGATAAGCTGTGTAAAGCCCCAAACGTCAACGAAGAAGCCTGCGCAGATTTTCTAAAAGGAGAATTTCTTCTGGAGGGCAAGCCATGCTATGTCCTTGACAGCGAAAAAGTAATAAAGCTCAGCGACCGTGAAAAGGTAGCAAATACAGAGCGAAAGGATAAATAAAAATGAGAGAGATAAACGTTTCAGAAGTAGAAGAACTTGTAAGAGATCTGTGCATAAAAGCTAATCTGTATCTTCCTGAGGATATGGAAAGCTGTATAGAGTGCAACGCCAAGAAAGAGCAGTCCCCGGTGGGAAAGAACGTCTTTGCTGATATCCTTGACAATATGAGAGTAGCAAGAGAAGAAACTATCCCTATCTGTCAGGACACAGGCATGGCAGTTATCTTCATGACCGTAGGACAGGACGTGCATTTTGTAGGCGGCTCGCTGAATGAAGCCATAAATAAAGGCGTAGCAAGAGGCTATACAGAGGGCAGACTGCGCTGTTCCATAGTATCCGACCCATTGGAAAGAGTAAACACAGGGGATAATACACCGCCTGTTGTGCATCTTAAAATAGCAGAGGGAGAAAAGGTAGAAATAATGGTAGCACCAAAGGGCTTTGGCAGCGAAAATATGTCACAGCTCAAAATGATGACCCCGTCAGTGACCGAGGACGAGATAGTGGATTGGGTAGTGTCAGTGTGTGCAAAAGCAGGTTCTAACCCATGTCCGCCAATAGTCATAGGCGTAGGCATAGGCGGCGACTTTGAGAAGTGCGCATACCTTGCAAAGAAAGCACTGTGCAGAAGCGTATCAAAGAGAAATCCAAAGGAACGTTATGCAAAGCTTGAAGCGAAAATGCTGGAGAAAATAAACCTCCTTGGCATAGGACCGCAAGGCTTTGGCGGCACACAGACCTGCCTTGCAGTAAATATAGAGGAAGCACCGACCCATATTGCAGGTCTGCCGGTGTCAGTGAACGTAGGCTGTCATGTGACAAGACACGCAAGCGGAGAGATATAAGGGCATAATGTGGGGCGAACAGTGTTCACCCGCCTTTGTTCGTTTGAATGACTTCACGAAAAAAACAAAACTCACTACTTTGATAACGGGACTTCCGCCGCAAAATCGCTTCGCTCTTTGCGGATTTACATTTGCTAAGGGATAGGGAAAACGGTGCAGATTTTTGCTCCGATATCACCTTTGTTTAGTATCGGACTTTCATGTGCTTTTTTTCTCATTAAATCTGCACCTAGTCGGCTTACGCCGAATGAGGCTCTGCCTCAAACTCCGCAAGGGACTCTGTCCCTTGACCCTGCAAGCCCTCTAACGCCGGGCTTGAGCCTGCGTTTTACCTCTCGCCTCGCTCGGTGCTAATTTTTACTTTGTGCTTGTGCACAACTCTGGTCAGCTTTGCCAATTCCTCACTCCTCATTCCTCATTCCTCATTCCTCACTCCTCATTTCTACCTCTTTTCTCCACAACACCAATACCCCGATAACATTTGGCACTGCCATAAGTCCATTGAAAATATCCGACACTCCCCACACAAGCTCCATGCTCCACATCGTTCCAATGCACCCACAAGCTATCGCCATAATCCTATAGATCATATCGCTCCGAGGGAAAAGATATCTCCAAGCCCTCTCCCCTATGAAAAACCACCCTGCCACTGTCGCTAATGCAAAAAGTATCAGCGAACCTGACATGAAATACTTCCCCGCTCCACCAAGAGCAGCATTGTAAGCCCGCACTGCCATATCCTCCCCCGTGAGGTCAGTGCCGCTTATTATTATCACCACAGCCGTCAGCGTGCATATGACAAAGGTATCTATAAAAACCTCAGCCATTGCCCATGTTCCCTGCAATTCAGGCGACTTTATCCTGCACGAGCTGTGTACTGCCACCGTCGAGCCTAAGCCTGCTTCGTTTGAAAACGCTCCACGCTTTAACCCCTCCACCATGGAAAATATTATCGTCCCTGCTACCGAGCCTGTTATGCAGGCTGTGGGGCAAAAGGCGTTTTTTACTATCATTGCTATGGCTCCTGCGGCTTTTAATGGGTGAAATATTATCACTCCCAAACTGCCGCCTATGAAAAGCACCGCCATTATCGGCACAAGCTTTTCGCAAAGACAAGCTGCTGAGTTTTTTCCCACAGCTACTAAAAATACGAAAATAAGCACCACAAGTGCAAATATATATGAGGGTATCCCAAACCCCTCTCGGGCAGCCGCAGCCGCCGAACCCGTCTGCACCATGTTGCCCATTCCAAGGGACGCACCCACCGTAAAAACTGCAAACAAAACAGCCGTGAGCTTCGTTCTGCCTATCTTTTCGAGATAAGACGCCGCACCACAAAGCTTTCCGTCAGAGAATCTCACTCCCAGATAGTTTTCGCAGTAAGCAAGCCCCATTCCGAAAAATGCAGATACCCACATCCAGAATACCGAGCCTGCACCCCCTATCCTGATACATTCCCCCACGCCCACCACCGAGCCTGTTCCTACAGTTGCCGCAAGCGCCGTGGAAAATGTCTGAAACTGCGAGAGAGAATCGCTTTCGGAGCTTTCTTTTTTAAACAGCGTAAAAACCGTTTTCTTCATTATTTTTAAAATGTGTATCTGTGTAAATCCAAGCTTTATGCTCAGATATATTCCGCCCCCAAGCAAAAGTATCAAAAGCGGAACGCCCCACAAAAACGAATTTATCTTGTTTATTATAGCCGTAAGTTCCATAGCTTTCCCCCGAAAACACTTTTTTCGTGCAAATAATTGCCTTATAAATGATATGATATAAAAGGGAGATTAATTCTTGAAAACTGAGATAACCATACATACAAATACGCAAAAAAACAAACAGCGAGGTGAACGTCCTCAAATGCACAGATATAAGCCCTCAAAAATACCGCTTTTTATCTTCTGGGCTATCCTTGCGGTAATATTGTTTCTTATCCGCTATGCGGTCAATCTCATAGAAAAACTTATCCCATTTTCCGTGAATTATATCCTTATGCCACTGTGGATAATCGCCGCACTTTTTTGCCTGCTGGTGCTTCCCTTTTATTTCATCAGATCTTATTTCACCGTCAGTTCAAAAGAAGTCACCGCCTTTACAGGGCTTTTCTTTACCATGCGGCATTTTATGCCCACCTCGGCAATAAAGTCCGTCACAACTATCATAACCCCACTAGGCAGTATAACAGGACTTAACTTCGTTGTCTTAAACGCCTTGGGCGCAAGACTTCTTATACCTTTTATGAGCCGCCGTGACGCCATGGAAATATCCGCCATAGTAAACAGCTCCATACGAAACAGAGAACGCAAAGAAGACTAGATACCATAGACAGGAAAGGTTTAAATGAGCCGCAGAGAAACTATCAAGGAAAAAAGAAGCTGGCTGAAGAATTTCTTCGCCCACCGACAGCACCCTATAATGATATTATCTTATACAACTAAATATATGTGGCTTCTTGCTATCCCTCTTGCCAAGTATCTCATAGCCGCAAAATTCAACTTTCAAAGCTGGTTTCAGGCACATTGGGTCGATATCCTCACTATCACATTTATCTTCGGCTACGCTTTCCTGCGCTGGATATTTGTCTACTATGAGCTTGAAGAAGATTGCATCATAGCCCACACAGGCTATTTCGGCATAACACGAACTAAGGTCTATTTTGCCGAGATAAGCTCATTGTCACTGTCGCAAGGATATATTTCCAGACTTATACATTCCTGTGCCGTATACATAGACACCGATGCAAAATCACTGCAAAATGCAGATATAATGCTCACCCTTACAAAAAAACGAGCCTTTGAGCTTTATCATTTTGCCACTGCCAAATGCAAAAACAAACCTAAATATGTCTACAACTCAAAGAAAAGCCTGCTCGTTATATTCTCTCTTATCTTTTCATCAACTCTGTCAGGCATGATAATCGTGCTGTCGGTACTTTACGAAGCATATAGGATAGTAGGACGAGAGGCGGAGGAACAAATACTCCGCAGAGTGAATACGGAGATAGCAAAAGTTCCGGTGCTTGCAGAAGTGCCTGAATATATCCTTATCGCAGGCGGTGTGCTGGCAGGAGGCTGGCTCATATCATTTCTGTCGAATCTAATGCGCCACTGGAATTTTTCCTGCACACGCTGTTCCGACCTTTTCATAATCAGAAGCGGGATAGGCACAAGACGCAGACACGTCCTCTATAGAGATAGAGTAAACTATATCGACCTAAGACAATCATTGCTTATGAAGATATGCAAAATAACCTCAGTGTCTGCCCACTGTACAGGATACGGAAAAAGACGGCTTGAAATATCAGCACTTATACCGATAACGACAAACGGACAGGTTGACCGCTCCCTGAAGATGCTCATGCCGAAAATACCGCCGGTGAAAAGCGACATCTCCACAGGAAAAGCCGACCTTGGCAGATTTATAACGATACCGCTCATATGCACGTTTATACCCATCGTATCAGGAAGAGGAGCGCTTTACTTTTTTCCTAACTGGAAAAGAGAAATAACCATACTTGTTATACTAACTACCATACCATTGCTGTGGCTCGTGATAGTCAAGGCGGCGGCAGCGTTCACAACATCAATAGGCTTTGAAAACGGGTATTGTACATTGTCATATTGTAAATGGTATAGCTTTCATAAATCAATAGCCGCACTTGACAGAGTGTCAATGGTAACGGTCATGCAAAATCCGTTTCAGAAGATAAGCCATACTTGTGCCGTGAGAGTTTATACCAATTCGGAGAGTACAGACTATCATGCCGTAAAGGGACTTAATTATGAGAAGGTCATAAAATTGTTGAACAGGAATGGGTATGCGGTGTGAAAAATGAGAAATGAGGAATTAGCATAGCAGACCAAAGTTACCCCCTCAGTACCGGGCTAAGCGATTTTGCGGCGGTAGAACTTTGATGTAGGTGCTGGTGCCCTCGACAGCCCGATATCGGAGCGGCTAAGCTTGGAATTTTCACGAATGAAAAGAAGCAGACAATGTTGTGAATTGTTGCGCCGAACTTTGTGCGGATAACGCAAGCTCGTACAGGCAAATAGGAAATGGGCTGTCGAGGACGCCAGCACCTACACAGTTTGATAAACAAATATCATCAGGGACGACCACCTCGTCCCCGATTTTTTATTCAAAAAATTTTTTTCACTGCAACATTTCAGTGAAAAATATACACTTATATTATGGCGGACGACAGGGGGGATCAGATTGGACAAAAAGGGAAGAAAAAAGCTCGCAGAACTTGCGGTGAACGGCGATACGGACGCCTTTTCTAAGCTCTATGGAGAGATATATAAGGAGCTTTATTATTACGCCCTCGCTAATCTGCAAAATGCCGAGGACGCCGCCGATGCAGTGCAGGACGCTGTGCTGGACGGCTATATGAGCATCTCCTCGCTGCGGAAAAGCGAAGCTTTCGATAGCTGGATGTTCAAAATTCTGGTCGCCAAGATCAAACAAAAACAAAAGGAATACGCCCAAAGACGCTCTAACCTCGATTATATTAATGAAAGCGACGCAATAATCAAGGACGAAAACGGATTCGAGCGGTGCGAGATCTTAGAAGAGTTTGCTGATCTCAGTGAAGCGGAAAGACTCTGTATATCACTTCACTGTATAGCAGGCTACAAAGGCAGGGAGATAATGGAGATAACAGGTATTAAAGATACGACAGTCCGTTCCCATATATCCAGAGGTAAAGCAAAAATACGCAGTAAGCTGTTTGGAAAGGAGGTGACATGATGAGAAATTTAAGAAAACGCAGAAAGCTTATCAGACAAATGGAACAGGCAAACAAAATTCCTGATAAGCTCATGCCCCAGGAAATAAAAGATATGCTGGACGTGGCAGGCTTCAGACCCGTTATCGAAAATACTCCAAATAGTGCAGAGATAAAAATAAACAGCGGCAGAAGCAACGCCCTGAGATGTCTGGCTGTGGTGGCGGCTTTCGTCCTTGTGGTAGGCGGATTTGCTGTGCTTAGGTTCAGCAATACCCAGTTCGTCAAAAAATACCCCAATTCCGCTTCTTCACAGTCCGCTGACGCCTCAGGTCTTGACGGCCTCCGTGGAACGACCTATAAGGGTCTTTACAACTATATAAATAGCAACAGCAAAAACATAGAGGACTTTATAGTTGACAATAGCTATATATTCAAAAATATCGACACTTTGACTGTTGATGACGATGACTATGTGGCTTTGTATAAGCAGGCACTTAGAGATCACCAGCTCACCCCTAACCCCGCTGATATACAGCTCACTCGCTCAGGCGTGGATATCACCCCCACAAACAGCATAGATGAGCTGGAAACAAACATAACCTACGGAAATGCCCATTTCATTACTGACAATGGCGGTATCGACGTTTATATTACCCAAAACGGAAATATCACAAAGTCAGAACAGGATATCTTTGCGGAAACTTTCCTTAAAAAAGGTCTTGTTGACATTGCCGAATACGAACAGTACGGCTGTAAGTTTGCTCCAAGCGTTGTTGCAATGTATTTGGATAATAACGAGCTTTACGCTTTCTTCGACTTTATCTTACCCGTGAAGGCAGGAAAGAAAAACCTCGATATCGAATACTGCGGAATGTGCGGGTTTGACGTGAGCGACCCTGAGAATATCAAGCTCATAAGCGAGTTTGAACAACCCGGCGTGCTGGAGGGCATAAGAAAAGTTGACGGAAAGTTTTTCATCGTGTCACGCTACACCCGAGCAGCTTCACTGCTCTTAGATGACCAAAAGCCCGAGGATATCGCACCAGTGCGATACATCAATGGCGAAAAACAGCTTTTTGAAGAAAGTGAAATGTATATCACAGCCAGAGATAATACACCGTCCATGATCCTGCTTTCGTCCTTTGACGGAAAAAATCAAGGCTCATACATGGCTTCAAAGCTTATCGCCTGCGGTGAAAGCAGCATCTTAATGGGAACAGACAACATTTATATTTTAAGAGCATATGGCTTTGAAAAAACAGACGATGATTACAGCACAGTGCCAACAAGAGCGCTTATTACAAGAATAAACTACGGTGGCGGCGACATGGAGCTTAACAAAACCCAGACCGTCACAGGCGCAGACGCCGAGCATATAAGCCACGCCATATCAGGCGACGAGTATAACGGCAGATTGTCGCTGTTCTCAAACGACTCTGCAAACATTTACGATATCAGCACACACAATATCTATAGCGGCATTAATATCTGCACCCTGTGGCTTTTTGACAATGACCTTGGCGGCCCTGTGAAAAAGACCCTCACATACGAGGACACTGATTTCGAGAGTGCAAGATATAACACGTTCTATCATTCTATGCTGTATGTTTACAGAGATTATTCTTCCGCTTACAGCAATGATGACACTTATCAGGCAGCGAACAATATCCAGCTTGATGAAGTATATGATTTCTCAGACCCAAACAAGATAACTCAGGTGACCCCTGATGATAAAATGATAGCAGTGTCAACGGCAAACAACTTCTTCCATTATAGCCTGACAAACTATAATGACGATATCGCCGTGCGTACCGACAGCACGTCATTTGACTCTTTCAGCGTAAAGATACTCGACAAGAGCAAAACAGAAAAGCAAGAAACCCTTTTATACGGCTCAAGCGGCAAGGGCATAGCGAATGCTAACGGCACAGTGGATCAGGTGCAGGTTTATGACACAGAGGTAGTAAAGAAATTCAACTTCTTCAAGACTATACAGGAATACAAATATCACGAGAAAGAAATGGGAACAACAGTTGACGGAAAGGATATGACCCAAAGATCCGCAAGCACTGTTTTTTCAAATTCAATAATAACAGACAACGAAAACGGATATATAGCCATACCATTCAATGACATTACCACAGTAGGCAAGACCACCGACGGCTACAATTTGGACTATACCTATTATAATAAAACTGTGGAAAAAATGCTGGTAATGAAATATGACAGAGAAACAAAAACTTTCAGCGAGTGTGGAACTATAAAGCTTGACGAATATACGGATTATTTTGACGATTATTTCGATCATGCTAGCGAAGACGAGATCACGACTATGGTCAACGACAATGACCAGAGAGATCGTTACCGCAGTGCATTCGTTCAGGACGGATATATTTATATCTTCTCCGACAGACAGATACGCTCATACAGCTATGCCGATCTCTCAAAACCCACTGACAGTGTAGACATAGTTAAATAGCATTACACCAAATTTCCCCTTTAGCACCCGACGGATAAATTTCTGTCGGGTGCTTTTTTGCTAAAACGTTTTCGTTATTGCACACAAATAAAACCACCGCAAATTGTATAGTATGTACAATAAATGTTCACAGTAATATAACCAATTGAATTTCTGTTTGTGCTAAAATAATATGGTTTTAGGAATAAATATCAGACATAAACAGGAGAAAGAATTATGAAAGACCTAACGAAAGGAAATATCACAAAGCTTATTTTGATGTTCGCTCTGCCCCTTCTGCTTGGCAACGTTTTTCAGCTTTTTTATAATCTTGCCGACACCCGTATCGTGGGACAGACCCTAGGCAAAAATGCCATAGCCGCCCTTGGCGCAACTTCATCAGTGAACACCGTCATAATAGGCTTTCTGAACGGTCTTACAAACGGCTTTGCCCTTGTGACAGCACGCTTTTTCGGTGCAAAAGAGTTTGACCGCCTGAAAAAGTCCGTCGCCCACGCCCTTACCCTCGGTATCGCAACGGCAATAGCCCTCACTGCCCTCAGCCTTGCCTTTATCGACCCACTGCTGAAAGCGTTGAACACGCCTGACAACATCTTTAAGCAAGCAAAAACCTACATAGTCATAATCCTTGCAGGAATGATAATATCAATGTTCTATAACATCTGCGCAGGTATCCTCCGTGCAGTCGGCGACACTGTTTCGCCACTTATCTTCCTTATAATATCAACTATCGCTAATATCGGGCTTGACCTTCTCTTTATCCTAGGCTTTAAAATGGGTGTTGAGGGTGCAGCCTATGCCACCCTTATCGCACAGGGTATCTCAGTTGTGCTTTGTATAATATACATCATTAAAAAACACAAATTTCTTATCCCATCAAAAAACGACTTCCGCTTTAACTTCAAGCTCGCAGGAGATATGTATGCAACAGGAGTTTCAATGGGACTTATGATATCTCTCGTTGGTATCGGCACTGTTATAATGCAGGGCGCAATAAATATCTTCGGCACTGACATAATAGTCGCCCACACCACCGCAAGAAAAATATCTGAGATCTTTATGCTCCCTATATCAGTTTTCGGTGCAGCTTCAGCAACCTTTTCAAGCCAGAACTACGGTGCAGGCAGGATAGACAGAGTAAAAGAGGGCGTGAAAAAAGCGACCCTCATAACATGGGGCTGGTCTGTTATCGTAATAGCCGCAACATGGCTTTTCACACCATTTTTCGCACACCTTATCACAGGTATCAGCGACCCTGAGATAGTGGGTACAGTGGAAAAATACATGAAAATAAACACAGCATTTTACTTTATCCTCGGCATAGTAATAGTTTTCAGAAACGCACTTCAGGGCGTAGGAGATAAGATAACACCTATAGCTTCAAGCATAATAGAGCTTTTGGGCAAGTTCGCAGTGGCAATGATACTCGCCCCACGCATGGGATATTTCGGCATCATGATAAGCGAACCCCTTGTGTGGGCAGGCATGGCAGTGATGCTCGGCATAGGCTTTGCCGCAAATAAGACCTTCCGTAAAGAGAATACTCCCAATACGGCAGAGCAAATGTAAATAGTTTGTTAATTTACATAAAACAGATAGCTCCCTATGTAGAAAAAAATAAGCCACTATTGATTTTATCAAAGAAACGTGTTATAATTAGTAAAAACATACAATCCACAAAAGTGTGGCTGACATACCATAGACGTGAAAGGGGGAAATGCCTGCAAACGGCAGGCATCACAGAAAAAATGCTTTCAAAAATATTGTCAAAAGAGGAATGTGCAAAGTGCAGGATATGCTGCTGCTTTGACAGCTATGATATATGGGAAACACCATATATCTCACAAACGCTTGCAAGCAAGATATTGCAGGAATATGCCCCTAAGCAGGAATTTATAAAGAAGGAAAACCATTTCTTGTTCAAAATGGATAAGGAACAGAATGCAGACCTGTATTATTGCCCAATGCTGGATAACGAGAAGGGCTGTATATTAGGCGACGACAAACCGTTCGACTGCAGGATATGGCCGCTGAGAGTAATGGCACTGAATGAAACTAAAGTAATAACATTGTCGCCGGTCTGTCCTACTATGAATGAAAAGTCCATAAAGGAGCTGACGAAAACGGCTAACGAATTGGCAGATCAGATATTTGAGTATGCAGACGAAAATCCGGAAGCCGTGAAACCGTACCTTGACGGCTATCCAATATTGGTGGTAGAGGGCAAGAAATATAAAGATACACTTGTATGATAAAAAGGGCAGCAAATTCGCTGCCCTTTTATTCTGCCTAAAACATATCCAGTGCGGTGTTTCTATTGTGTAGGGGCTGGCGCCCCCGACAGCCCCCACCTGCTTGCTGCTCAACCATGCGGTATATGCACAATGAACTGCACAATATTTTCCAACACGGGACGTCGTATTTTTGCAAAGCAGAAATTGCGCCGCTCCCCTACAGTTAGTTTGTGCGGTTATCATGAATTGCAAGCAGCTTATCGCAAAAACAAATAATAAATAAGCCCGTAAAGCACACTAGCCAAAGTGCCGTAAAGAATAACAGGTCCGCTGATAATGAATATCTTCGCCCCAAGCCCAAGAATATATCCCTCCGTCTTGAACTCAAGAGCAGGTGCCGCCACAGAGTTCGCAAAACCTGTTATGGGTACAAGCGTACCTGCACCTGCGTGCTTCGCTATGCGGTCATACCAGCCAAGACCTGTGAGAAGAGCCGATAAAAATATCAAAGTTATTGATACCGACATTGAGGCGTTATCCTTGGATAAACCTAAATATAAATACATATCCATAAGCGATTGCCCAATAACGCATATAAGTCCGCCAAATAAAAACGCCTTTGGTATGGTCACCCACCACTTAGTCCCGTGGGAAGCCTCTTTGTACATCTCGCTGTATTGCGCCTTGCTTAAATTTATATCCATTTCTTTCGCTCCTTTTTTCTATGGTGTTTGTACCTATTGTTCCTCAAAAGCCAAAGCTTATTCATTTTTTTAACTGCACTTTTTTCGCACAATTTGGTCAATATGTTGCTGTAAGGTTAATATTTTTATATAGTTTCAACAAGTTTTGTATAATGTAAACGATTTATCATAAGGAAATTTGTTTAAATAGTATCTTGAAAAAAATGCGAAAATTTTGTATCATATTCATTAGAGATATTCTATCTTAGGGGCAGTGTAACTGCCATTATTTTCAGGAGGTTATTATAATGAAAGCTAAAAAAATTCTTGCTGCTGTCACAGCTCTTTCTCTGACAACAGTAGTATTCGCATCATGCGGCGATTCAGCTGATTCTTCAAGCTCTACTGCTGCCGCAACAACAACTACAGCTGCTACTACAACTACAGCTGCAACAACTACAACAGCTGCTACAGAGGATTCTGCTGCAACAGGCGGCGGAGCAGGCGACTCTGCTGTAGCAGCAGACAGCACAGCTGACTCAAAGACAGAGGGCGGCGATTCAGATTACACACCTGTAAAGACATTCGAGGGCTATGATGCATTCCTTATGTTCGGTGACGGAGAGTGGCTCTGGGGCAACTGGGAAGGTCAGGGCGAACCTGAAGCTACTAAAGCATTCGGCGTTGACGCTGACATAACAGGCGACGGTGAGTACACAGTTTCTATCACAAACGCTTCTATCTCTTATGACGATCCGGACGAGGGCATCAACCCACAGATCGCTCTTGACGGCGACTATGCTGTTGGCGCTCAGGGTTGCGTAGTAATGTGCGTTGATATCATCGGTCTTCTTAACGGCGAAAAACTCAAGGGCACAGGCGATCCTAAGACTGATAAGGAAACTCCAGGTAAGTACAACGCTGACGATCTCAAGGTAGAGCTTAAGTCTATCAAGGCTGACGGTCAGGAAGTTGCATTCGATAAAGCTAAGATCAAGTATGGCAACATCGAGGACAACAACAACTGCTACAGAATTGAGATCTACAACGATTACGGCGATACAGCTAAGGATTCTCCTATCGACAAGGACAATCTTGCATTTGAGGACAGCCTTGAGATTACATTCTCTATCGAGGGTCTTTCTGAATAATTTTTCATGAAAACTAAGAGCAGACCGCAATATGGTCTGCTCTTTTGTATTTTTATACATTTTCCCAGTGACAAAAAGTGTGACAGATTTTTTTGAAATAGCTGTCACACTTTTATGTTGACATGAAACTAAGGGGAATATATAATAATAGTATTATAGTAATTCTATAATATCATCACATATTTTATTAATCCCCTAAGAAAAAAAGCCGTGGTACCCTTTCTTACCACAGCTTTTTTTCTTTTTTTATCCACTTTTGTTATCTATTCCGCCTGGCTTTCTGCCACCAGACCGCCGTTATCCGCCATAAGCTTGAATTTTATCTCAAACTCTTTCTCATCACCGCTGTCCGTCTTGCGATATACCTTGCAGACAACTTCATCTCCTGCCTGCTTTCCTGAAAACAGCGACGCTATATCCACCTCTCCTGCGGTGGACTTTCCGTCTATTTCCGTGATGATATCGCCCTCCGCAAGGTCTGTGTTGGCAACGTCACAATCAGGGTTTATAGACACAATACAAATACCCGGCTTTATGCCGTATATCTCAGCAGTGGTGTCGCTGACAGCATAATAAGTCACACCTATCTTTACTCTGCCTGCCACATAGCCCTTTTCCATAAGCTCCTCAATAACAGGCTTCGCCTCGTCAATGGATACCGCAAAGCCTATGCCCTCATAATCGCTTGAAGCAAGCTTCGATGAGGTTATCCCTATGACCTGACCCCACATATTGAACAGCGCTCCGCCTGAGTTACCGGGGTTTATGGCTGCGTCTATCTGTATGCAGTTCATTATTATTGACGAGTTTTCAAGCCTTATCCTGCGGTTCACACCTGACACGATACCCTTTGTCACAGTGCCGTAATAGCCAGCCGGTGAGCCGATAGCGACCACCTCTTCCCCTGCATTCACCTGAGTTGAATCACCGAACTCAGCCGCCTGCAAGCCTTGTGCCTGTATCTTTATCACCGCTATATCCGTGGCAGGGTCCTGCCCCACCACCTTGGCTTCATACTCCGAATTGTCGCTTAGAACAACTTTTATGCCCGACTCCGCCGCATTTACAACATGAGCGTTTGTGACGATATATCCGTCAGCAGACATTATAACACCGCTGCCCTGACCTGCCGCAACATATCCACCCGAATTTTTGTAAACCTCTATAGATACCACAGCAGGAGAAAACCCCTTTGCGATACCCTCGGCAGTGTATCTTCCGTCAGCCTGATAAAATTCATCGTCAAGCTTCGGCTTGTCAGCCACAGGAAGCGTAAAGCTTATCTTCTCGTCCCCTGTAACAAGATTTCTCACCCAGCCGCTTCCCCTTATGGAGGTTATTGATATGGCTATTCCGATGCCTACAAAAAGCACCATAAAGCACAGCCTTGCAACTGCGTGGTGCATACGCTCTCTGCGGCGGCTTCTTTTTCTTGCCGAATCAACAGCCGACCAAAAATCTTCGTCCACCTTATGAGCGGCTACCGCTCCCTCAGGCAGCTTGTAATGCCCAGTTTCTTGGGCTGTATCTTCATTTTCATCATGCAGACAAGGCTGCTCTTCAAACTGCTCCATATGAGCCTCCTAGTCGCCCTCCGCCTTGTTAGGCAGCGTGAACACAAATTCCGTATACTCGTTCTTAACGCTTCGTACCATTATCTTGCCCCCGTGGAGCTTTATGATAGAACGCACGATATTAAGTCCCAATCCAACGCCCGTCTTGTCAAGTCCTCTTGACTTATCGGTCTTATAAAATCTGTCAAACACCAGCGGAAGCTCGTCCTCAGACAGACCCTCACCGCTGTTTCTGATAGAAATGCTTGTCATATTGCCCTCAGGCTCAAAGTGAAACTCTATATATCCGCCCTTGTCAACGAACTTTATGGCGTTCTCTATGAGGTTATACATGACCTGATGAACAAGGTCGTTATCCGCATAAAGGGTCACTCTGTCAACGTCAAGACCCCTTATCTCTATCTGCTTTTCCTCAAGCCTTGGCTCAAAAGTCACAAGGGTATCGACTATCGGCTCAAGCACAGAGAAATACTGCAAATTAGGTTTAAGCTCGCCTGCCTCGATCTTTGCAAGATTGAGCATACTTCTTACGAGCCTTGCAAGTCTGTGTACCTCAGAGGAAATTATCTTAAGATAATATCTCTCCTGCTCCTTTGGTATGGTGCCGTCAAGCAGACCGTCCACAAAACCGCCTATAGACGTCATAGGCGTTCTAAGCTCATGAGAAACGTTCGCAAGGAAGCTGTTTCGCATGGTGTCATAGCTTTTCAGGCTGGCAGCCATATCGTTGAAAGCGTTGCTGAGCTGTTCAAGCTCCGAGGTAGAATAATCAGGCAGGGTGACAGAAAAATCTCCTGCTCCTATCTTCTTTGACACCTCCGCTATCTCTTTTATAGGTTCAGTAAGCTTCAGCGTCATGAAATATACCAGAAACATTACTATGACCAGAACTATTATAGCGGAAACTATAAATATTTCCATTATGTTGTAGGTATAGTCGTCCTGAGCCGCCTTTGAACTGAATGCAAGCACATAATATTCAGGTCCATTCGCTTTGAACGACTTACCTATCACATGATATATAGCATCGAAAGCTCCTCCGAGATCCGAATAAACATACTCGCAATTGTCAGAAAAAGCTTCAAGCTCATGGACAGATATATTATGAGGGCTGCACACAGGATCCTTACTGGAGTTCACAAGCACTGCTCCCGTAGAGTCGCACAAGATAAAATCAGCGTTGCACGCCATTGAATACTGCATCATCTCATCTGTCACCGACTTTTTCCAGTCGGCAGGCTGAGCCAGCATTTCTTCCTGCGTATATAAAGCAAGAGCCTTGGTGTTTTTCTCCAACAGGCTCTTTTTTTCGTCAATAAAATACCTTGAAGAAACCAGCAGTAATACCGTTCCTAAGCACACAAAGCTTATAAGTATTACTGCTGAACAAATTACAAAGTATTTAAAGAATATGCTTTTACGATTACTCATGCGGTGTTTCAGCGACTTCAAACTTGTATCCTACGCCCCATACAGTTTTAAGTGCCCACTTGTCAGAAACGCCCTCAAGCTTCTCACGCAGACGCTTAACGTGAACGTCGATAGTTCTCGAATCGCCGTAATATTCAAAGCCCCATACCTCATCAAGGAGCTGATCTCTTGTATAAACTCTGTTCGGATTTGAAGCAAGGTGGAACAGAAGCTCAAGCTCCTTTGGTGGTGTATCAAGCACCTGACCGTTTACTCTCAGCTCATATCTTGTCATATTAACTGAAAGCTTGTCATACTTGACTTCCTTTATCTCAGCTTCGCCTGATGACTGACCTACTCTTCTGTAAACAGCCTTTATTCTTGCGATAACTTCCTTTGTATCGAAAGGCTTTACGATATAGTCGTCAGCTCCAAGCTCCAGACCAAGCACCTTATCAAATGTTTCTACCTTTGCGGTTATCATGATGATAGGCACGTTGGACTTCTTTCTTATCTCACGGCATACCTGCCAGCCGTCTATACCAGGCAGCATAATGTCAAGCAGTATGATGTCAGGCTTAAGAGCGTTGAATTTTACCACTGCTTCCTCACCGTCATGTGCAAGTATTACTCCATAGCCCTCCTTTTCAAGGTAAAGCCTGAGCAGCTCGCAGATGTTCTTATCATCGTCTACTACCAATACTCGTCCAAGCGACATATTTCATCTTCCTTTCGTTTATTTACTTCTTTTCATGCCCATTATTTCAAATTTTCGCACTTCTGAAAATTTGAACAAAAGACAATAATTATTCAAATTGATATAAGTATTATAACAAATTCACAAACCCATTGTGTGAATATTTATTTAACTTTTTATTAAATATCATAATTTGCTCCAATTTTAAGCGGACGTCTGCAACAATATGTATATATTTAATTTAATTAATCAATACTTTTGGATTTTACTTACAAAAGCATCGAGGATATTATTTGATATTTGTAAACTATGTCATAAAATATTACCCATTCCATACAAACAGCCTCCGCAGGATAACTACGGAGGCTGTAAATTACATCAGATATTAGTCATGGGAGCTTATTAGTACATACCGCCCATTCCGCCTGCACCTGCTGCTGCGGCTGCCATAGCAGCGTCAGCCTGTGGGTCCTTCTTGTCTGCAACAAGGCTCTCAGTTGTGAGCACCATTGAAGCAACAGAAGCTGCATTCTGGAGAGCTGAACGTGTAACCTTAGTAGGGTCAACGATACCTGCAGGTATCATGTCAACATACTCAGAAGTATAAGCGTTAAAGCCGTAGCCGACCTTTCTTGAACGGATTATCTTGTCTATGATAACGCTGCCCTCAAGACCTGCGTTCACTGCGATCTGTCTAACCGGTTCTTCAAGAGCCTTGTAAACGATCTGAGCGCCTGTCTTTTCGTCACCGCTGAGCTTGTCAACGAGCTTCTTAACTGCTGGCATAGCGTTGATAAGAGCTGTTCCGCCGCCTGCTACGATACCCTCTTCAACAGCCGCCTTTGTAGCTGCCAAAGCGTCCTCTATTCTCAGCTTCTTTTCCTTCATCTCTACCTCAGTAGCAGCACCGACCTTGATAACAGCTACGCCGCCTGAAAGCTTAGCAAGTCTTTCCTGAAGCTTTTCTCTGTCGAAATCAGAAGTTGTGTTCTCGATCTGTGACTTGATCTGACCAACTCTTGCCTTGATATCGTCGCTGTTGCCTGCGCCGTCAACAATGATAGTGTTCTCTTTCTGAACGACTACCTGTCTTGCTCTGCCCAGCTGCTCCATAGTTGTTTCGCTGAGTTCAAGACCAAGTTCAGATGAAATTACCTGACCGCCTGTGAGGATAGCGATATCCTGAAGCATTTCCTTTCTTCTGTCGCCAAAGCCAGGAGCCTTTACAGCTACGCAAGTGAATGTGCCTCTCAGCTTGTTTACGATAAGAGTTGAGAGAGCCTCGCCCTCAACGTCCTCGGCAATGATAAGAAGCTTCTTGCCAGCCTTTACGATCTGCTCGAGAAGTGGGAGAATTTCCTGAATGTTAGAGATCTTCTTGTCTGTGATAAGAATGTAAGCGTCATCAAGGACAGCTTCCATTTTATCTGTATCTGTTACCATGTAAGGTGCGATATATCCTCTGTCGAACTGCATACCCTCAACGACTTCGCTGTAAGTTTCAGCAGTCTTTGACTCTTCAAGAGTGATAACGCCGTCAGCAGTTACCTTTTCCATAGCCTCAGCGATAAGCTTACCAATGTTCTCATCAGCGGCAGAAACTGCACCTACTCTAGCTATCTCATCAGAGCCTTCTATCTTCTTTGAGTTAGCGACGATAGTTTCAACAGCAGTATCTACAGCCTGATCCATACCTTTCTTAAGTACCATTGGATTAGCGCCTGCTGCGATATTCTTCATACCCTCTCTAACAAGAGCCTGAGCAAGCAATGTAGCTGTTGTTGTACCGTCACCGGCAGCGTCGTTAGTCTTAGTAGCGACTTCTTTTACAAGCTGTGCGCCCATGTTCTCAAATGGATCGTCAAGCTCGATCTCCTTAGCTATAGTAACACCGTCGTTTGTGATAAGAGGAGCACCGTACTTCTTATCAAGAACTACATTTCTGCCCTTAGGTCCCAGTGTTATCTTAACAGTGTTTGCGAGCTTGTCGATACCGCTCTGCAAAGCTTTTCTTGCGTCTTCGCCAAAAATTATATCCTTAGCCATTGTAAATTACCTCCGTTTATATACTATTTAAAATGCAGTGAAATCAGTCAACAACTGCGAGAATGTCGTCCATTTTAACGATAATGAACTCTTCACCGTCCAGCTTAACATTAGTACCGCTGTACTTAGAGATAAGCACCTTGTCGCCCTTATTAACACCCATAGTAACGTCCTTTTTACCAGGGCCTACAGCTATTACCTCTGCGACCTCAGGCTTTTCCTTCGCTGAGCCTGTGAGAATGATACCACTCTTTGTGGTTTCCTCAGCCTCTGTCATCTTAACTACAACTCTGTCCTGCAATGGTTTGATCGCCATGATAAGTTCCTCCTTTTATAATACCTTTTAATATACTAAATTAGGATCCTTCGTGGTCGCACCTATGTTTTCAGCACTCTCACGATCAGATTGTTAGCACTCAGTCTTTCTGAGTGCTAATTATATTTTAGCACCTTTTTCGCAAAATTCAAGTCATTTAAGGTCATTTATGTGATTTTTGTAGGGTTGCACAATATCTATTAAGTCGCAAAATGATTTTGAGAGCATATTGTACAATTTATTGTGGGGTATTGCAGGTCTGAAATCAGATTTTCGGGTGAGGATAAATGTATTCAATGGAGGTATGCGTATCAACAGTATCCATAATTGTAGGGGACGACGCCCCCGGCGTCCCGTTCGGAGAGGTAACGCCGTGGTTTTGGTATCTTCGATGTTGAATTATTCGGGGTGACATTGTTGTGATAATCTCTGTTAATTCAATGGGTGAGGAATATCGGGACGCCGAGGGCGTCGTCCCCTACAGATTTGTTGCCGTTGGGTTCGTGTTTCAGCCGTTTATATTCGATTTTCAAGTTACGTTCGGGGTATGACATTTGGTATTATGTCCTAGGTGTTGCATACACAAAATATCACAATGCACGCCCACGTCCTGATACAAGTACTCTACAGCCTGTTCCAGAATCTCTCATCGTATTCACTAAGTCGCAGGGCTTGTACGTGCCCGCAAGTATCTAAGACGCTTTCTACTTATACACGAAAAACACCTCTTTTGTTGCATAAAAAATGCAACAATTGCAGAAATGTTGCCAAATTAAAAGATAAATCATTTGTTTGCACAAGTTTAGCTGTCAGAATTTGTGCAGTTATTACACAAAATTATTACAGAAATATTGATGAAAGTACGAGAAAAAATAGTGTGTCTATGCAGTTATCCCACAATTTTAATTTATATCAATATATGCGATTTTAATAAAAAACAGTTGACAAATGGGTGCGGTTTGGTGTATTATTATATTGTAATCGTTTAATCGTTAAGATCAAACAATAATATATTCGGAGGTCAAAATTATGGCAGAGTATTTTAAGGATATTCCAAAGATCAAGTATGAGGGTGTAAACTCAACTAATCCCCTCTCTTTTAAGTACTATAACCCAGATGAGGTTGTAATGGGCAAGACTATGAGAGAACAGCTCAAGTTCGCTCTTTCATGGTGGCACACAATGGGCGGCGACGGCACTGATATGTTCGGCTGCGGCACTACTGACAAGACTTGGGGCGAGGCTGCTCCTGAGGCAAGAGCTAAGAAGAAGGTCGATGTTGCTTTCGAGATAATGGACAAGCTTTCTATCGACTATTTCTGCTTCCATGACCGTGACCTTTCTCCTGAGTACGGTGATCTCGGCACAACTAACGCAAAGCTTGCTGAGGTAGTTGACTACATAGCTGAAAAAATGGCTGCTGACCCTACTAAGAAGCTTCTTTGGGGTACTGCTAAGTGCTTCGATCACCCAAGATATATGCATGGTGCAGGTACGTCACCTTCTGCTGATGTTTTCGCATATGCGGCTGCTCAGATCAAGAACGCTGTTGACGCTACTATCAAGCTTGGCGGTAAGGGCTATGTTTTCTGGGGCGGAAGAGAAGGCTATGAAACTCTTCTGAACACAAACATGGGTCTGGAGCTTGACAACATGGCAAGACTTATGAAGCTGACTGTTGATTATGCTCGTTCAAAGGGCTACACTGGTGATTTCTACATCGAGCCAAAGCCAAAGGAGCCTACAAAGCATCAGTATGATTTCGATACAGCTACAGTTCTCGGTTTCCTGAGAAAATATGGTCTTGACAAGGACTTCAAAATGAACATCGAGGCTAACCACGCTACACTTGCCCAGCACACTTTCCAGCACGAGCTGAGAGTTGCAAGAGATAACGGTGTATTTGGTTCTATCGACGCTAACCAGGGCGACCCACTGCTCGGTTGGGATACAGACCAGTTCCCTACAAATGCTTATGATGCTACACTTTGTATGTACGAAGTTCTCAAGGCAGGCGGCTTCACAAACGGCGGTCTGAACTTTGACGCTAAGGCAAGAAGAGGCTCATACACAATGGAAGACATTTTCCTGAGCTACATTGCAGGTATGGACACATTTGCACTTGGTCTTAAGGCAGCTGCAAAGATCATTGAGGACGGCAGACTTGACAAGTTCGTTGATGACAGATATGCAAGCTGGACAACAGGCATTGGTGCAGACATCATTGCAGGTAAGGCTGACATGGAGAGCCTTGAGAAGTATGCAGTTGAGAAGGGCGAAGTTACTGACTCACTTTCTAGCGGCAGACAGGAATATCTGGAGAGCGTTCTCAATCAGATCATGTTCAATCTTTAAGCAGGGGCGTGCCCCTGCACCCATATCCGCTATCATTCGTGGTAGCGGATTTTTTTGTACAAAAAAAGAGCGGAGTTTTTTTTTGCTCCGCTCTTTGCTTTTTTCATTACTTTTCTTTTCTTGAGAGTTCCTGCAGCTCCTGTTCATACTGTGAGAAGCCCTCAACAGACTTCATAAGCTCGTCCTCAACGTGTTCTTCATGATTATCCTTAAACACAAACTTCAGGAATACCGGTGTGATTATCGTTGTTGCAACCACCATGATGATGATAGGTGCGAAAACCTCATCGCCCATAAGTCCAAGCTTTTGTCCTTTAGCCGCTACTATAAGTGCGACCTCGCCTCTGGATATCATTCCCATTGCTATCTGCAAGCTTTCCTGATTTGTATACTTACAAACCTTTGCACCTAGTCCGCAGCCTATTATCTTTGTAATTATTGCCACAACAAGGAGCAAAACTGTGAACAGCACCATTTTGCCGCTCATGTTGATACCGTTCATTGTAAGACCGATGCTTGCAAAGAACACTGGTGAAAGGAACATATACGAAAGTGTTTCAAATCTGTTTGAGATATACTTTACGTCCTTTTCGCTTGAAATTGCAAGACCTGCAACAAATGCGCCTGTGATATCTGCTACGCCGAAAAGCTCTGCTACATACGCCATGAGCAGGCAGAAAACGAAGGAAATGATAACGTGACGTCTAAGGTCTTTTTTATCTCTTTTTCTCCACTTTGTGAACACAACATGGTAAACGACTGTACAGCCGATAGCCACTGCAAAGAACGCTACTATCTTAATAAGGACTGTTGCAACGTGAACGCTTGTATCTGCAAGGCTTGTGATAAGGGTCAATGCGATGATACCGAGGATATCGTCTATGATAGCCGCACCGAGAATGGCATTACCTGCTCTTGTAGAGAGCTTGCCAAGCTCTTTCAGAGTTTCTACTGTGATAGAAACTGATGTTGCAGTAAGCACAACGCCTATGAAGAGGTGCTGCAGAAATGGTGAGCAGGCGAGCTTATCGCCCTTGCCTACGCCCATTGCAGCGGCAAGCCCAAGTCCGCCGAACAGTGGTACGATAACGCCAAGAAGAGCAATTATGAATGACGCTTTACCAGTCTTTTTAAGCTCCTTAACGTCTGTTGTAAGTCCTGCGGTGAACATCAGCACGATAACGCCGATTTCTGACAGCTCTGAGATGAACTCAGTTTCTTTTACAACATTAAGAACGGCAGGTCCGAGTATTACACCCGCCAACAACGCACCGACTACCTGCGGCAGTTTCATTTTCTTTGTTACAAGACCGAGAATCTTGGTCGAAAGCAGTATAAGTGCAATAAACAATATGTAGCTATACTCTTCCATGATTTTACTTCCTTTCCACACCGCCATTGTATGACGTTAATGCGTAAAAATAACGATTCACAGCATTTTACTTTCTGCAAATCGTCATTGATTTTCCGTATCTTATTATAGCATTATGCCGCACTATAGTCAACAGACAGCACAATTTGTTCACAAAAAAGAGCAACAAAAAAGAGCCGCAAAAGTCGGCTCTTTTTGTGATTATTTTATCAAAGTTTGTTTATACAGCTTTTTTGCCGTTAGGGAATATCTTATCCTCGCAGATACCTGCCATTTTCTCTATAGCAGGCTGGATATCCTGCCACAGACCACAGCCATCGTCCTGACCGCTTGTTTTCCATGCAAACACACCGTTCCAACCATTGTTGTAAGCGTCCTCATAAGCTGAGGTGATGTCGAAATCGCTGTCGCTTGCAACGGCTGGGCATTCGCCTATAACGCAAGGCTTTGTACCGTCAAGGCCAAAGTCTGTTGGAGATTCGCTGAAAGGATATCCCCACATTCCCTGCATCCAAGTGTACCAATGAGTTGAATAGAAGTCAACATAGGCAAGGCTCTTGTCATACTTATCACCGCTCAAAACGTTCTGAAGCTCGCTGTCGGATATTTTGTTGCCCTGCTGGCTGTCGGAGTTATACTTTATCATACCCAGACCCACGGTTACAAGAACGTCTGAATTTGCATGGATAGCTGCGGCTGCCTTTGCATAATACTGCTCCAGATAGAGCCAATCAAGTTTGCCGCACTCTTCATTTTCAACTATCCAGTCAGGCTCGTTACAAAGGTCTACAGACCAGAAATAGTCGCTCTTGCCATATCTCTGAACGAGAGGAACTATATAGTTATCTACAAACATATCTGTCTTGTCGCTGTCCTGAATGAGCGTTCTCCAAGCCTGATAATTCTGGTTCTGATCCTTGAAGTTATCAAAGGACTGAACTGTTGCCATTATATAGATCTGATACTGCTCTGCAAGATAGAACAGATTGTCAAGATCCTCCCAATGAGCTGTTGTTGCACCGTCAAATGTACCATCTGCTGAGATAGCCATACCAACGTCGCCGTTGCAGATTATCCATATTCTTGCGGCATTTACGCCTGAATTGTGAAGCTTCTGGAAATGATCCTGCCAGAACTCAAAATTAAAGCCTCCGCCAAAGTCGTTCCACTTATCCCATGGAGCGTTCACTCCATTGAACCAAAGCTCCTTGTCGCCCACCATGAATTTTGTTCCGTCGATCTTGACTTTCGCTGAGCCGTCGGTCGTTGTTGCATAATCCTTTTCAGGCATTGCAGTTTCCGAAACAACGGCAGAGCTGTTGGTTTCTTTGCTTTCAGCCTCTGAGCTTGAGGAATTATCTCCGCAGCCCACGGTCGAAACAAGCATCAGCACTGCAAGTGATGATGCAAGCCACTGTTTAACTTTCATAAAATACACCTTTCCTTTCTTTGGACTAAAGTTTTGAACACATTTGATTATAGCACAATACCGCTTCATTTTCAATAGCAAGGTCTGATTTTTTTGCAGATAATACACTCTAAAATTTTAACATTGTATAATTATATTAGCTCTAATAAATCGGCACTTTTCATATAGCGATTAAAAATATGAACATTTGAGATTTATACACAAAAAGAAGGTATGTTATTTGTTTAATAAGCGTATTCTAATTTGAACAGAGATGTGGTATAATAAAAGATACTGATGAGGTTAATATTTTATATATGAAAGGACGGGAAAGAATGAAATCAGTATCAAAAAGATACCTGAGCTTTATTTTATCTCTTTTAATGGCAATGACCATATTTATTGGTCTTGACCTTGGGGATATAAATGCGCAGGCATTGTCGGGAGATACTCTCAAAAACGCTGACACGGAAGCCATACTTGAGGATATGGGTCTGGGCTGGAATTTGGGCAACTCTCTTGACGCAACAGGCGGTTCGGGTCTTAACACGGAAACATCGTGGAGCAATCCTAAAACAACTCAGGCTCTTATAGACAAGGTAAAGTCTTTAGGCTTCAACACAGTGAGAGTGCCTGTTTCTTGGGGCAAGCACGTATCGGGAAGCAACTACACCATAGACTCAGCATGGCTTGCAAGAGTAAAGGAAGTAGTTGACTACTGCTACAAAAACGATATGTATGTTATTTTGAACATTCATCATGACACAAAGTCATCTGCAAGCGCTTCGGGAGCAGGATATTACCCAAGGTCTTCTGCATATTCAAGCTCTGAGAAATTTGTTACCAGCGTATGGTCACAGGCGGCAGAATACTTCAAGGATTATGACTATCATCTTATATTTGAAACATTGAATGAGCCTCGTCTTATCGGCTCCAGCTATGAATGGTGGTTCAACAAGTGGAGCATTCCGTCAGAGGTAAAGGACGCTATCGACTGCATAAACAAGCTCAATCAGAAGGCTGTTGACACCATAAGAGCCACAGGCTCAAACAACAGGGGCAGACTTATCATGTGTCCCGGTTACGACGCTTCCATAGACGGGGCAACCGTTTCAGGCTTCAAGCTTCCTACAGATATCTCAGGCAACAAAAACCGCATCGCTGTATCAGTTCACGCATACAGCCCTTACAACTTTGCAATGAATGTTGGTCCAGGCTCGACCTCTGCATATACATCTTCAATAAAGAGTGAGCTTCGGGACCTTTTCAACACGCTGAAAAGCAATTTCCGTGACAGGGGTATACCTGTCGTTATAGGTGAGTTCGGCTCAACAGACAAGAACAACACTGCAGAGCGTGTAAAGTGGGCGACAGACTACACCGCGCTTGCAAAGAAGAATAACATTCCATGCGTACTGTGGGACAACAATGCTTTTGCAAGATACAACGGAAGCAGCATTATTCTCAACAGTGAATATCACGGCTACATAAACAGAAAAAACAATACTGTTACAAGCCCTGCAAAGGACGTTATCGAGGCTCTTATGAAGCCTTACGGCAACAGAGTAGATCTTAACTGTTCTTCAAGCGTTACGATAATTGCGGGACAGAGCAAGAACATTGGAGCAAGTTCATCAACAAGCGGGGCTGTTCTCACATACAAAAGCACGACTCCGTCAATATGCACTGTTGACAAGAACGGAAACGTGACCGCTCTCAAGACAGGCACAGGATATGTTACTGTTACGGCTTCTGCAAATGGTTATGACAGCGTTTCAAAGGACGTTAAGATAGTTATTTCAAAGAAGAGCCTTAACAACGGACTTCTTACGCTTTCAGAAACAAGCTATGTTTATGACGGCACATACAAAAAGCCTGCGGCTACAGTTACGCTTGACGGCAAGGTGCTTCAGGCAGGCAAGGATTACACTATCTCATACAGAAACAATCTAAACGTTGGCGTTGCAACTGTTATTGCGACAGGCATGGGCGACTACACAGGTTACACATCAAAGAACTTCACTATCACAAAGCGTGCAATGGCAGGCGGAACTGTTTCAGTGACTTCAAGCGTTTCATTCACAGGAAGCAATATTACTCCGTCAGTTACAGTAAAGGCAGCAGGCAGGACGCTCACAAGCGGCACTGACTACACAGTTTCATACTCAAACAACAAAAACGTCGGCACGTCAAACGTTTATGTATACGGCAAGGGCAACTATTCAGGCTCTCTGAGCGCTAAGTTCGACATTGTTCCTGCAAAACAGCAGATACAGAAGCTTGAAACCAGATACAAGGGCTTCTATATTGATTGGGCGCAGAAAGGCTCTGCAACGGGATATGACGTTGAGTATTCTGTAAACTCAAACATGAGCGGTGCAGTTTCAAAGCATTTGACAGCAAACAAGCCTGACACGCTGACAGTAAGCGGTCTGTCGGGGGACAAGACATATTATGTTCGTGTTCGTTCTTACACAAACGTAAATGGCAAGGTATACTACGGCGCATGGTCTGATGTAAAGGGCATAAAGACAGCTAACAACGACATCACAAAGGCTACTGTTTCGGGCATTTCCACAAAGGCGTTCACAGGAAAGGCTATTACACAGAACGTAACTGTAAAGGTGGGAAACACTGTTCTTAAAAACGGCACTGACTACACAGTTTCATACTCCAACAACAAAAAAGTTGGCAAGGCTACTGTAAAGATAACAGGCAAGGGCAAGTATGGCGGAGTTATCACAAAGACGTTCAAGATAAATCCTGCAAAGCAGAAGATACAGAAGCTTACGGCTAAGTCAAAGGCATTCTTTATCGACTGGGCGCAGAAGGGTTCTGCTACCGGATATGAGATTCAGTATGCAACAAACTCAAAGTTCACTGGTGCAAAGAAAGTGACTATAACAAACAACAAGACAGACAAGACCACTGTTTCAAAGCTTTCTGCCAACAAGAAATACTATGTTCGTGTGAGATCTTACACAACTGTAAAGGGCACAAAGTATTACGGCGCTTGGTCGGCTGTTAAGAATGTGACCACTAAGAAATAAGGCTATATTGGCATAATGAAAATACCGACGGCTCGGGTTGAGCGGTCGGTATTTTTTTGCGATATTTTTCAGTTTGTGGGGAAGCTAGGCGGGCGAACGTTGTTCGCCCCTGCATGGGGTCGGGGTTTTATCCGTTGGTGCTTGCCACAAAGAAGTATGTTATGTAGGACAGGACGATAAATGCAGAAGAAAGATAGCTCAGAGTGCTGACTATGGCTTTGCATGGGGATTTTTCGGAGCGGCTGCAAAGGTCTGTGAAAAGTCCGATATTTATAAGTCCTATGAGCATACATGGGATTATGTATCTGAAATTCATTGTGCAGATAAAAGGATATCTGATACAGAAGTTATAATAGTTGCCTAAGATAGTGGCATAGACCACTGTGAACATGAGTTTTTCGGTAAATCTTGCGTTATCGGTCTTTACAAAAAGCACTATGAGCATTGCGATGAACGCTATGACCGCAAGAACCAAGGCTATCCAGAAAAGTGCATATGGCACAAGCATTGCGTTTTCGGGGAAGAAAGTTTCGTTTATGCCCTCGCCGAAAAGCGAGTTTTTAAGCATTGCCATGGTAGGGTTATACTCTTTATAGCTTTCACCGCCCCACTGCTCAAAGACTATTTTGATCTGTGAGAAGCTGAAGTCTGTAAGGCGGTGTTTGGCTGTAAGGCCGCCTATATACTGGCTGTCGGCATTTGAAAGGCTTGGGACATAGTTTGGTTTTACGCCAAAGCGCAGGTAGTTTCTCACGCTCCACCAAAGTCCAAGAGGACAGCATATTACACCGAAAAGGCACATTTGACCCAGGCGGTTTGCCATATTCTTACGATTTTGCACAAGCGCCATAAAGAAAAGTATGGCTACGGCAGGGGCGATAAGCCCTACGGATATTTTTGTCATCATGCCAAGACCGATACAGAGGGCGGCTTTGACGATATTCTTTGCGGTCTGTTCTCTATACCATTTCAGCACACAATATATTGCTCCCACTGTAAAGCACAGCATGAGAGGGTCGTTATTTATTCCACCTGACATAAGGACAAGGTATGGATACATACAGCACATACCAAACGGGATAGTCAGGGCTTTGCCTTTAAGGTCAAAGAGCCTTAATATCTTATAGACTGTTATTGTTACGGCACAGACATAGAAGAGGGTCAAGGCTTGTATGGCCTCGCACGCCATATAATACTCTATGCCTATGGAGGTACAGAATTTCAGCCACACCGCACAGATTATATGGTGGAGAGGCGGGTGATAATACTGCCAAAGGGTAGTGGGGTCGAAATTTGGCAGGGCGTTGTTATTATAGATATACTCTATATAGCCTGCGTGACCGCCCTCGCCGCCGAAATACCACACGTCATTCTGTCTTGTATAGATATCGGACATAAAGACATAAGAATAGCGCAGGACAAAGCCTGCTCCTGCCAAGGCAAGGCAGGTGACACGGTCGTGGAACTTTTTATCGTTATTGAGCAAAACGACATACATAACAAGCACGGCGCAAAGTCCTGCAAAGCAGATAAAAGCCGCTTTATATTGGGTATGTACGAAATAATTCACTGCCGCAAGGGTCAAAAGGGTCTTGCCTGCAAAGGTCAAAACTGCGCCTGCGGTATGCTTTCCGCTGTCATCGAGCTGTTTCAAAAACCGTCTGAGGTAGAAAAGCTCTATTATCATGAAAACGCCACACACAATGACGCCGTTTAAAAACTTATAGCTATAGCTTCCAAAGCCTGTGAGTGCAAGGCATATGAACGCTGCAACTATATAAGGGTGACGGCTGAGGGTGCGGAAGATCGCCTCAAGCCGTCTGTCGCTTATGGCTCTTCTGTTCATGTCTTTCCGCAGGGACAGAAGAAGTCCACCTTTCTTTTTGTTCATATTAGTTTCCAGATTTTTCTTCGTGATATTCTTTTTCTGTGTTCACGTTCCAAATATCTTTTCTGCTCTTTTTGCCTGTTTTTATGGCTTCGGCTGTTTCCATAGCGGTGAGCATTGAATGGTCCATATTATTATATCTATGCTGACCGTTTCTGCCAACGCAATAGAGGTTCGGGAAAGTATCGAGGAACTTTATCATGGTATCGAAATGCTTATATGTATCAAAATAAGCAGGATAGGCTTTCTTGACCTTTTCTCTATGGGAATCGAGCACTTCATTTTCGGAGATGACGCCCATTTTAACAAGCTCGGCGGTTGCGAACTTCACGCAATCCTCCTCGGACATATTCCAGAAATCGTCCCCCTCGGCACAGAAATACTCAAGGCCTATCCAAACTGTATCCTCAGGCTTTTCCACCATATAAGGCGACCAGTTGTTGAATATCTGTATTCTGCCGAGCTTTACGCCCTTATCCTGAACATATATCCAGCAGTCAGGGACGATATTGCCGAGAGTTGTTTTATTTGTTTCATTTTTAAGGTTGAGCTTATTGACAAGAAGTCCAACTGTGACGAAATCACGGTATGGCAGACCCTTGGCTATCTTTATGACGGTATCGCAAGGCTTTGTGCCGTCCATGCCGAGGATAAGGTCTTTGACAGGCATTGAGGAGATAAAGATATCACCTGTGAAGGTCTTTTCGCCCTCAGCGGTATCGCAGACAACGGAGGTGACTTTTCTGCCCTCACACATTATTTTCTTTACCTGACAGCCTGTGAGTATTTTTCCCCCAAGCTCTTTTACTTTCTCAGCGGCAGTTTCCCAAAGCTGACCCGGACCGTATTTTGGATACCAGAACTGTTCGATAAGGGAGGTTTCCACCTCGCCCTTATTCTTTGTGCCGAACACCTTTTTGAACATATCTTTCAAAAGGGCTGTGATAGAGAGGCCTTTTACACGCTGTGAGCCCCAATCTGCAGATATCTCGCTTGGGTGTCTGCCCCAGAGCTTTTCGGTATAGCCCTCAAAGAACATGGAATAGAGGACTTTTCCGAAACGGTTTATGTAGAAATTCTCAAGGTTGGTTTCAGGCTTTTTGAACACGCACGCCCACAGGTAACTAAAGCCTGCTTTCATGGTGGTGACAAAGCCCATGTTCTTTATGGTTTCGGGCTTCATTGAGATAGGGTAGTCGAAGAAGTGCTTATTGTAATAAATTCTCGACACTCTGTCACGGACGAGCATTACATTATCCTCGGTTTCAGGGTCGGGGCCGTTTTCGGCAAGTGGCTTTTCGTGGCCTAGCTTTTTATCGTCATAGGCAGGCTTGCCCTGCAAAGGCATAAGGTCTGCCCACCAATCCATGACCTGCTGATTTTTGGAGAAAAATCTGTGTCCGCCTATATCCATGCGGTTGCCGTTATATCTCACTGTCTGTGATATTCCGCCCATTGCCTGCGAGCCTTCAAGTATGGTCACGTCATAGTCGCCGCCGTTTTTAAGAAGCTCTATTGCCGCAGTCAGACCGGCTGGGCCTGCGCCTATAATAATTACCTTTTCCATGTGTTATCCTCTCCTGTTCAGTCTTTATTTTTATCAAATATAATAAATTTTCTGCCTGCAAAATTCCATATGAAAACTATCACTGTGGAAACGAGTTTGCCCACAAGATAATATTTATCCTGCGGAAGAAGCGTGCCGAATATGAGCTTTGAAGCAAGGATATCCTTGAAAAACCATATTATTGCGGCATTTATGCCAAGTCCCACAACGCCCACGGCGGCAAATGCCGCAAACTCTGCAAGGCGGTTTTTTATCTTTGAATTTTTGAATATCCAAAACGTACTCAGGGAATAATTCACCAAAAGTCCTGCCACGAAAGAGATAGTTGCAGCAATGACGGGGTCGAAGCGGCAAAGCTCCACAAGTGCGGTCATAATGCCATAATCCACCACAAAGGCAAAGCCGCCCACAAAGACGTATCTGAAAAACTGTATGAATGTATTATCGGTATCACCCGAAAAAAGCTGTTTTATCTTCATTTTCACGTTCCGTTCCTAATATGCTGACACATATAAATGCGTTCACAGGGGCAAAAAGTTGCACACAGGTGGTTACTGCGGCTCAACTTCTCCCTTTTGCACAAATATACGTTCTGCTTTTTGTACACATTGTTAGAAACACATAGTTCACAAAGCATTAATTAATATTATACAACTTTTATGTCGTTTCGTCAAGCAAAATTATGCAAAAAATAAAAAACGGACGGTTTTATCCGTCCGCTGAGGGTGTATGAAAATTTTTGCCGATCGGCTAATGGCAAAAAGAGGGCGACCAAAGGTCGCCCATACAAGTTTTTTCAGAACCATTACAGATCATATTCTGTTATGAGGTTTTTGTCTTTTATCTTCATACATATATTTATCGGCGATGTGCATTACATCGTCAAACCAGAAGTTTTCCACCGGAGCAACGGCTGCGCCCACGCTTACTGAGAGGACATAGGATTTTCCGCTTCGTCTGTTCAGCTCTGCCATTTTATCCTTTATCTCCTCCTTGACCTGCTCGGAAAGGTCTGTATCAACGATAGCGAAAAGGGCAAGCTCATCTCCGCCAAATCTGCCGCAGACTTTATTTTCTATGCTCACGCTGTCGATAGCGTTTGCGGCGGCTCTTATGGCATAGTCGCCTGCTTCGTGTCCGAAATTATCGTTTATGTATTTAAGTCCGTCAACGTCAACGGAAACCACCAATGCAAGCTGGTCGTTTCTTCGTGGGAGAGTTTCAAGGGCATTATAAAAGCCTGTACGGTTATAAAGCCCTGTTAGCATATCGTGACGGTACATTTCTTCGATATGCTTTGTCATATACTTCTGATAGGTGACGCTTCGGAAGCTGCCCAAGGCGGTATTCAGGGAATTTACATAGAGTGGTATTTTAAAATACTCGTTGAGCCTGACAGGAAAATAGAAGCAGGCATAGCCAAGTGGTATGCCGATATAGGCAAGTGCGGAGAATATGAGGGGAACTTTATAGTCCATTATATTCTCTATATCGGGAATGATGTTGGTGCGGTCAAAAGGCTGTGGGATATCTCTGTCTTCCACGGCACGGCTCCGCAAAAGTATCATTTTATCGCTAAAAAGCGGTTCTCTATTGCTTACACGAGGGTCTTTACGTTCGTCAAAGAAATCACCATTCACCACAACAGCCATATCGCCAAAAGCATACTCTTTCAGCAGGGCGGCAAGAGTCTTAGGAGTTTCGCAATTCATGACATTCACTGCAAGCTCATAGAGGACACGCTCCTCGTCCTGATAACAGTTCATTCTGTCTCGGAGCATTCTGATATGCTCACCAGTATTTATCTGCTCCACTGAGGGTTTACAGCCGCAGGAATTTTCAACGGACAGATCATAGTCAACTGTATATACCTTTTCGGCCTTTTCACCAGCCAAAGCTTTACTTATAGTATTGATGATGGTTTTAGCAGTATCATCATAGCTACAGCCGCTTGTTGTAAGCATAGGTGTACAGTACCTAGCCTCTTCAAGTCCGTCAAAGCCTGTTATGATAATATCCTCAGGTATTTTATAGCCACGTCTTTGAAACTCAGCCCCTGCGGCTATAGCCATCATATCGTTTGCACAGATGATCGCTCTTGGGACTTTATTTTCTTCTATCATATCGTCCACTGCTTTCAAAGTAGGTGCTGACCAATAGTCACCGTAATAAAAGACATCATTTCTGAATGGGATATCATACTCCTCGAGTAGCTTTCTGAAAACTGCTATACGCTCTTCTGAATTTTCTTCGTCTTTTCTGCCTGCGATAAAGCCTATATCTCTTACACCATGCTGTTCTATTACATGGCGAACCACTTGTTCAAAGCCTTTTGCATAGTCGAATTTGATGCTTATGCAATCGTCATGCTCTACGCCGACTGATATGACAGGCTTACCATATTCGGCGGCGTCCATTCTGATTTTTGTCATTACATCTTCAGCATACACGCCCTCTTCAAAGGTCACGACGGCATCTGTTATATTATAATCAATAAGGTCAAACACAGACTGCTCGCCTTTTTCAGACAGAGTCTTCCAATAAAGGTCTGAGCAGGTGTGATATACAAACAGCCTGTAATCGTTTTCAACAGCAAAATTATTAAGAGCCCGTATGATTCTATAATTACGCTCATCATAGACTTTACACATACAGACAGCAATTATTTTGATGTTACCGATCATACAGCACAGCTCCTTTCCTATAAATTCAAACACAGTGTTATTATAACATGATTTAATGAATAAATCAAGAGAAAATTGAACAATTTTTAAGAAATTAAGACATAGTTTCGCACACTTGATTAAATAATTAAAGAAAAGGAGCAGGCTGTTAATCCAGTCTGCTCACATCGTTCCATGACCTTACACGCTGATAAGACATTTTATGCTGTTGGAGATACTCGTCGGTATTTTCGGGAGGGCTGGCGATATCCTTCGGTTTATCGCTTGTAAAGATATCCTCATAATCATTTGTTATGACCTTATCGTCCTTTTGGTTATCCAGCAATTTTTGCAGGTTTTCGGTCATTTTATCACGGGTAAGCCCCTCGAAGTCTATACGCTCTTTTCTGCCGTCGAAGGGAAAGTTGGGAAGTTTACGCATGAAATTAAGGTCAGACACGGTTTTTGCGGTGATGACAGCGGCTGCTATAAGGTAGGCGAGCATAACGAAAGTATCGCCTGACACGCTGTCAAAAAGGGCGAATTTCAGACCCATATATAATATCATCACGGCAGGGGAGGCGACTATCAATTTAGTTGTATCCGCCATGAGCAAAGCTCCGCTTGCGGCAAACGCCGCATAGTTAAAAAAGGCATTTGAGCTTGCATCAAAAAATGCGAACATCGCACTTTCCGCCGCAAAATAATTCGCCCATCCTATCATTCCGTATAATATAGCCGCAGGAATAAGCAACGCAAAGGTAAAAGCTGCAAATCGCCGCTGCCTTTTTATAAGCCTGCGGAAATGCCTGCGAAGAGTTTCGTCAGGCAGTGTTTTATAGTCGGCTCTCAGATCAAACATTTCCATGTTATGTCACCTCCTGAATTTATTATAGCATTGGGGGAGGGGATTGTCAAATGGTTTCTGGGGGTGTTAGCACAAACCATGTAGGGGGAGCGGCGCAATTTCTGCTTTGCAGAAATACGACGTCCCGATATTTCTTGCCCGTTAAATTATTGGAGAATTCCACAATAATGTCACCCCGGAATAATTCAACATCAAAGATACAAAAAAATACTGCAGTATTCCTCCGAGTGGGACGCCGAGGGCGTCGTCCCCTACAATCCTGAATTTACAGCAAACTCCAAGCACAGCGAACAATGTTCGCCCCTACATCTCATTCGGGCAAGTTCCTGCCGCCGCAAAATCGCTCCGCTCGGTACTGACTTTTACCTTGTGCTTGTGCACAACTTTGGTCAGCTATGCCAATTCCTCATTCCTCACTTAACTTCACTCCTCATTTAACTCCGCTCCTCACTTAGCCTCGCCCCTGATTTATTCAAATGTAATCGTTTTATACCTATTGCATTAATTTGCTTTTTGTTGTATAATATATTTGTTAATATATACAGCCATTTGGCAAAATCAAGATATGAAAGGACCTTATTACTATGAAGAAATTCCTTGCGGCGGCTCTTGCTCTTTGCATGACAAGCGCTGCTCTCACAAGCTGCGGTAATTCAAACAGCTCTTCTGCTGCTGACTCAAACTCCGCTGCGGCAAACTCTCAGGCTTCCGATTCAAGTGCGGCTGATACCGAAAGTGTTTCAGACAAGCTTCTTGCTGAATACCCTGCATCTACGGAAAAGATAGATGTTAAAAATGGTGCTACTGAGAACATGATCGCCAGAAGCGTTATCAACGAGGGCGACACTTCCCGTCTTGCGGCTAAGCTCGACTACGCTCTGCAAAATCCTAAGGAGACAACAAAGATCTGTTTCATCGGCGACTCTATCACGGCAGGTTCGGGTGCTAACTCCTCAACTAATCAGTATGTAAACCAGTTCAAGAGCTGGTGGGAGGAAAACATAAGCTTTTATGTTGATGTTACTAATGCCGGTATCGGTGCAACTGACTCATACATAGGTGTTCACAGGGCACAGCGTGACGCTTTGGAGGCTAAGCCTGACATTATCGTTATCGAGTTTATCAATGACGCTGATGATGAATTTTATGAGTCCTGCATGGACAGCCTTGTAAGAATGTGTCTTGAGCAGGACAACAATCCTGCAGTTATGATACTTGAGCCTTCAACCGAGGGGGGCACATCTCCGCAGGCTGCACATCTCAAGGTAGCACAGGCTTACAACATTCCTATGATATCTTATCATGACGCTGTTATGCCTGAGATAGAGGCTGGCAACTTCACATGGGCTGACATTTCACCTGACAACGTTCACCCTAATGATGACGGACACGTTATAATGGCTTCACTGCTCACAAAATTCGTTGGCAACATAAAGGACAATATTGACAGCGTTGACAAGGAAGCGAAGGCATTTGACACAAGCACTGTTGCACCGACGGGCGATGTATTCGCTGACGCTACTATCGGAAGCCGTCAGACAGAGGACACTGTAAAGACAACTGACGAGGGAACATTCACAGATGTTACAACATTCCAGAAGTTCACAGACGGTTGGGGAACAACAACAGGCGGCACTATCAAGTTTGAGATAACTGCAAAGAACATTGGTATGATATACTACATGACAGTTGACGGCAAGTCCGGCGTGGCTGCTGTAAAGGTCGATGGCGAGGACGTTGCGACTATCAACGCTGACTTCACAAGCGGCTGGGGCAACTATGCTAAGGCACAGCAGATATACTCATCTGACGAGGTGGCTACTCACACTGTTGAGGTAACTGTCGTTGATGACGCAAAGCCTAACTTCCAGATACTTAACTGGCTTATTTCATAAAATGTGAAACTAATAGCCGCAAGGCATAAAAAAGTGCTGATACGTTTTGTCCGTATCGGCACTTTTTGTTGGCATATTATCTTTTAACGTCCATTCGCCTGCAAGCTACTGCGAAAAATACTGCCAGCTCTGCAACGGCAAGCAGACCCAGAGTTCTGCGGTATACGATGCTTTCAGCAAAATTTCCTGCATACAGCTCAGAAAAAAGTTTTATGAAAAGTGCGGTGTACGCCGCCGCTGTAAGTATAGCGACAGACCTGTTAAAAAGCTTTATCACCACGCTCAAAAGCAGTGCGGACAAAAATATTATGGCAAAAAACATCATTGCCGAAACGAAGCTGCCAAGCCGTGAGCCGCTGAAAAATATATCGAATATCTGCGATCTTTGTTCAAGAAGCTCATATTCGACAGAGCCTGCGGAGCTACCGCACATAAGCTCTATGACACGCAGCCACAGGAGATAGCCGCCTGAAACGAATACCGACATTGTTATCATACTAAGGAGCATACAGGCTATGCCGCATTTTCTTGGGGTATTCTGTGCACAGGTTATCTGAATGGTGTTCGTGCAGACCACATATGCACACACTGCGGTGACGACGCAAGAGGCTATCAGCAGCAAGGGCAGCACCAAATCGCAGGCTATTGCCATATCGCCGCTGCCGCATAAAAATGCAGATACTGTGATGACGCCGTAGAGGCAAAGCATAAAGGCATATATCACAAGGCAGTAATATCTCTGGATCGTCTTGAAAAGTGTGAGTGCTTTGATCTTTCGCATTTTATTTCACACCCCTTTGTCTTTTGATAGGCTTTCTGTGCCAAAAAAGGTAAGCTGTCAATGCGGCGATGATCGTAAGTGCCGCATAGGTAACGGAAAAGGCTATCGGTGCAACATCGGGAACGATATTTTCAAAGAACTCATAGCTCAGCAAAGGACTTCTCAAAGCCTTTGTGAAGATACCGCCGCCGATATTCAGTGCCGCAAGGATAACTATAACGCCGCAGTTGATGAGTTTGCCTGTGCGTTCAAGTCGGCTCATTATAATGAAAAATGCCGAGCCGCTGAAAAATATGAGAAAAGTTCTCACAAACAGCATCGAATAGATATAAGCTGCACTTTTGCTGAATGACAGCGATAAAAGAGAATAATTTTGCAGTATCTCTGCGTGTGTATAGTCCACTGCCACGCCGTCAAGGCGTATAACAGTTCCTTTCAGCTTATCTGCAAAAATAAAGCTCTCTATGCTGTGTGCGGCAACAACTATAAATGCTGTGACAAAAGCACAGATAAGTATTGCAGCAAAGGACGTTTTTCTTGACACACCACAGCAGACGGAAAGTGAGAATATCTCTTTTACCGTAAAAAACGCCGCCGCAAATGCTGCCGCCCCCGTAAGCAATTCATAATATTTCGACACACCCTCCACGCTCAAAGCCTTTGCCGCAAGCAGCACAAGGAAAAACACAAGCACGGCTGCAAGGGGAAGGAGAGTTCTTACAACAGTAGTTTTACAGAGTTTCAGCTCATTCATTGTTCCCCCTCCTCACCTGTCAGATTTATGAACACCTGCTGTAGGTCGGGTCTTGAGATCTCAAGACCTTCGGGGACATTTTCGGGCGTGCCCTTTAGATACGCCGAGCTTATTGTTCCGATGTTTTTCATGCAAAGCACCTCTTTATTCTGACAATAGGCAGAAACTAAACTCTTTGCACCTGTGACGGAATAGCCATCCGTCAAAATATCCTCCGTTTTGCCTGCCGCAAGCACCTTGCCCTTATCTATTATTATGACATCCTCCACAAGGTTCTCGCACTCTTCGATAAGGTGGGTGGATATTACCACACCGCACTGAGTTTCGGCAAAGCGTTCTACCAGCAGGCGGTAAAAAAGGTCACGGTGGTTTGCATCAAGCCCAAGAACAGGCTCGTCAAAGAAGAGAAAGTCTGCACCGCTCGCCAAGGTGAGAATGAGCTTTGAAACTGTCAGATAGCCTGTTGACAGTGCAGAAAGGCGTTTTTTCGGGTCAAGCTTGAACTTTTCGGCAAGAGAATAGGCATAGTCCTTATCAAATCCGCCGTAAAAATCAGCCGTGATATTCACCGCCTGCTTAAAGGTCAGACCTGCCGGCATTGTGACGCTCTCGCTCATTGCGTATATACGATTCAGTGCTTTATCATTTTCCAAAAGGTCTTCGCCGTCAAGAGTACACCTGCCCGAGGTGGCAAAAACACGGTTCGTTATGATATTCATAAGAGTGGATTTACCTGCGCCGTTTCTGCCCAAAAGTCCGTATATCCTGCCCTTTTCTATCTCCACAGACACACCCACAAGGGCATAGTTCCTGCCGTATTTTTTTATGATGTTATCCGCCTTTATAACGCTGTTACTCATTTTCAAATCCCCTTTCTATCATTGCGATTATCTCATTTTTTGATATGCCAAGCTTTTTGGCTTCTGCGCACATTTTGTCAACGTAGGTTTGCTGAAAATCCTGCTGTCTTTCTGCTTTGAGTTTTTCCACTGCTCCGCTGCTCACGAACATTCCAAGGCCTCTTTTTTTGAATATTACCCCTTTATCCACGAGCATATTTATTCCTTTCAAGGCTGTGGCGGGGTTCACTTTATACTCCGCTGATATTTCTGTTGTGGACGGTATCTGCTCTCCCTCAGGTATCGTTCCGCTTATTATCATATCCGACAGCCACTCGCACAGCTGGACATATATAGGCTTTTCGCTTTCCAGTCTGAGTTTCATATCATTTCCCCCTTTCGGTTTCGATCTTTGTTGTCTTTTTTCTTTTATTCTCACAAGTTTATTAGTTAGTTACTCATGTAACTAACTATACAACAAATAGCGGCTTTTGTCAAGCTTTTTGGCAAAAGATTTTTCAAGACAGGCAAGATACACAATTTTATACTGCGTCTTTTATGCAATATAAATGTTATAATATTTTATGAATATACAAAATATTTAGCGAAAACTAAGCAGCCAGCTTAACAAAAACGAAAATAGATATGATATAATAAATATGCTGAAAGAAACAAACACAGCGATAACTTATTGATCCCCTTAATAAGACTTCTCCCGACAGGTTTTCCGACTGTCGGGAGTTTTTTTGCATATTAGTTTTCTTTTTGTTCTGTGATAATATCCGAAAGCTTATTTATCAGATCTTCAGGCACGTTGTAGTAACACTTATTTATCTTCACATTATACGCATCTGCCGTTGTTTGTCTGACAATTATGCTATATTCTTTACCGTCTGATACTTTCCACTGAGCAGTACCCTTTGAAAGCATTCCATTTTTTGCTGTATTTTTATCGACCGCATAGCTTAAACTTTCGTTGAGGAGCTGGCTAAATTCTGTTATAGCCGTTTCATCTGTTATATCCCAGTTTTTTCCCTTTGCATATGGGTCGCCATACTCGGCAGACACGCCAAAGCCATTTATATTGCTGAAATCAAGTTCTGTGATACTATCATTGTCCACCGAAGCTTCACTTTCCTCAGTGCTTTCACTGAGCACAACAGAGCTGTTTGCAGGCGTTGGGGCGGCACTGCTTTCTGTGGTATTTCCGCAGGCTGTCATTAGAGCTATTCCTGACAAGGTGAAAATAAATAATATTTTATATTTCGTTTTGTTCATAATATCTCCTCCTGTAATAATTATACTCGAATTGGATAATTATTTCAATTGGTGAATTTAACATATTACTTGTTTATGTTTTGTACAATTTACTAAATAAATCTAAATATTATTAAAAATCGTCAAAAAAATCGGCAGCAGGCACATGATAGCGTCTGCTGCCGATAGTTTTATATTGTTTTAAGCATTAAAGCAATTATCCAAGAACAACAACGATGTTTGTCTGCTCTGTCATCTTGCACTCGCACACGAAGTTGCCTTCAACTGCTTCACCGTTGACTGTCATAGACTTTACGCCGCTCTGAACGTGGTCTGGGTTCTGGATATCAATAGAAAGGTGCTTGCCACGGAAGTTCTTTTCGATCTTGAAGCCGTCCCATGTGTGTGGGATAGATGGGCTTATTACAAGTCCCTCTGCGTTTGGTCTCATACCGCAGATACCCTCTACGCAGCCTACCATTACTGTTGAGCCTGTACCTGTCAGCCAATGAACGTGTGAACGTCCTGCATATGGTGAACGTGTTGACTCTGTAAACTGACCGTGAACGTATGGCTCAAGTATTCTTACTTCTGCCTTATCGTTCATGTTAGCAGGTGAAGACTCGAGGAAGTACTCGAATGCTCTGTCACCGTGACCGAGAAGTGACTCTGCAAGGATAGCCCAGCCCTGTGTCTGCGAGAAGATACCACCGTTCTCCTTTGTATCAGGGTTGAAGATGTGCATGAGAGCACCGTCAAAGTAATGATCTACATAAGGTGGCTCCATGATCTTTACGCCAAATGGAGTATTGAGTATCTCGTGTACCTTTTCCATAGCAGTTTCAGCCTGCTTCTCAGAAGCGAAGCCTGAGATAACTGACCAAGACTGTGGGTTGAGCCACATTGAAGCCTCTGGATCCTTCTTAGCGCCAACGATCTCGCCGTTCTCTCTGTAGCCTCTGATGAATCTATCCTCGTCCCAGCAAGCTTCAAGGCTCTTGCCAAGTTCAGGCTGTACCTTGTCGATATATGAAGCGTACTCATTATCGCCTCTGTCAAGTGCATAGCCCTTGATGATGCTCATTGCATAGTAGAGCTGGAATGCAACGAATGTTGACTCGCCCTTCTTGCCAAGTCTGAGGCAGTCATTCCAGTCAGCATAAAGACCTGCTGGCATTGTATGAGCGCCAAGTCTTTCCATTGAGAAGTTGATAGCTCTCTTAAGATGCTCGTAAACTGTATCCTCGCCGCCGTTTGCGTATACGATGACCTCATCGAGGAACGCCTTGTTTCCGCTCTCACCGATATACTTATTAACTGTTGGGAAGAGCCAGAGAGCGTCGTCTGCTCTATAGCATGGGTGGCCTGTTTCCTTAGCGTAGATAGAGTTCTCATCGTTCTCGTCCGGGCAAGTTTCGTGGCCTGCCTTGTGGTCGAACTTAACAAGTGGAAGTCCGCCGCCGTTATCTACCTGTGCAGAGATCATAAATCTGATCTTTTCAGCAGCAAGCTCAGGGTTGATATGGATAATACCCTGAATATCCTGAACTGTATCTCTATAGCCATAGCCGTTCCTCAGACCGCAATAGATGAATGATGCGGCTCTTGACCAGATGAATGTGATGAAGCACTGATAAGCGTTCCATACGTTTACCATGTTATTGAACTCGTCAGAAGGAGTTTCGATCTGGAAGTTATTGAGCTGACCATGCCAGTAAGCGATAAGCTCCTTTACCTCAGCGTCTACCTTGCCAGGCTCGTTATATGCAGCGAGTATCTCGTCTGCTACCTTAGGATTCTTCTGACCAACGACATAGATGATCTCCTTTGTCTCGCCAGGAGCAAGGATAATGTCAGACTGGAGAGCGCCGCAAGCGTTTGAGTTATAGTTGAGCTTGTTATCGCAGAAGCCTCTTTCAACTGCAACAGGGTTGCCGTATGTTCTGTAAGAGCCGATAAAGCTGTCCAGATTACCGTTATAAGCGGAAACAGGAGCGCCAACTACGCCGAAAAATCTTTCTCTCCAGTTAGAGCCGTTCTCGTCCTTACCGCTGTTCTCATTGATGTGCTGAACGATCTTATTGCCCTCAAAGCTTGTTCTTGTGATGAACAGTGTATACTGGAGGTTTACCTGATCCTGCTCGTAGTTGTTCTCATTTGTGAACTCTACAAAGCCGAATGTTGAAAGGTTTCTGTATCTGTCAGAGTTATTTGTGATCTTAGTTCTCCATACCTCATATGTTTTGTTCAGAGGAACATAGTATGTAAGCTCGGAGTGGATATCTGCATAGTCAGACTTGATAGTTGTATAAGCTGTACCGTGGTGGCACTCTGTCTTATACTGGTCGAGAGGCTTGCCTACAGGCTGCCATGTGCATGACCAATAATCCTTGGCGTCGTTATCTCTGATATAGATATATCTGCCAGGAAGACCGATATTTGAATTGAAACGGTAACGGATTATTCTTCCGTTAGCACCGCTCTTTACAAAGCTGTATCCGCCGCCGTTGTTGGATACGATAGCACCGTACTCTGGTGAGCCGAGATAGTTAGCCCAAGGTGCAGGTGTGTCAGGTCTTGTGATGACGTATTCCTTGTGTTCAAGGTCAAAATAACCATACTGCATATTTTTTATACGCTCCTTTTCAATATTTTAAAGTTGTAAACGTTTCACCAAAATGGCGTAAACGTTTCCCTCATAGATCCCGTCATTATTCATAACGCTTATATTATTTTAGCATACTTCCGATAGCTTTACAAGGGGGTAAAGCCAAAAAAATGGGCGTATTTTCAAAAAACTTTTTCGGGATTGTTGACTTTTGAAACTTAAACGATTGAAAATCGTCATGCTTTTTGTCGTTGTTCAAGTCGCACTAATAACTGATATTTATTTGTATATATTGGATATTGACAGTGATACTTAAATATGGTATATTGTGTATATAATAAATTATAGGAGGTTTACCATTATGAACATTAAAGGAAGAGTTTTAGCTATGGTTTCTGCTTGTGTTGTGATTTTCTCACAAAGTTCAATCGCAACGTTTGCTCTTGATAACCAGGAGGTTCTTACATTACCAACTTCTGTTTCAGATTTAACCAGCGCTGAAAACATGGGACAAGTGGTTAAAATTCACAACTTACATGGAGCAGATGAAGGAACCATTGCTTTCTGCGCTGAAATGGAGTCGGGATATGTGATATATGATTTGTCAGGAAATACAATAGAGTATAGTCCTACATCATCATCTCCATATAGCGACTTACAAGGCGATTTATATTATGCTGGTCCACTTGAATACTTGACTAAAACAAGCACTGATTACAAAAATTTGCGAACAGGTGAGATTTTAACAGACGAGCAATTCAACGAAGTTACTGAGAGTTTTACTAATGAGAGCATAAAACTTTCATCAACTAATTTTATAAGTTCAAGTGCTTCCAGGGCTAATTCAGGATTGCACACAACGGTTTCAAAAGTATCTGGAACACCTAGAAAACTGAACTACAACACATCTAATCAATGTGGGGCGTTAGCAGCTGTTATCAACTTATGCTATATTGATGACTACAAAGACAACAATTGTTTGAGCGATTCTTATTCTAATAATCCCAGAAGTCTTTTCAACACCCTTAACAATTATATTCCGAGAGAAACAAGCCGAAATGGAATAATAAATGGACTTAGTAACGCAAAAAAGGATAAAATATGTAGTTTTACTTCATCGCCTGATGCTTACTATGGCGGTGATTCATGGGGATTTTGTTTTTACAGGATACTCACGTCAAATTCTCCAACCATATTACTTATTATAAAGCATCCGAATTATGGCGGAAAAAATGATAAAAATCATTGGGTACTAACATATGGCATTGTTCAATGCTTCGATAATAATAATAAATTAGTTGATAAATATTTTATTGTTAACGATGGGTATGGAAAAAATGATATACGGATTCATTACACATATCAGGACGACTGTGTTTACATTTAAGGGTAGGTGACAAAACATGAAAAAGACAGTTTATTTGGTTTTAGCGCTCTCACTGCTTCTTTGCTCATGCTCACAGACAACAGACAATGATAACAAAAGCAAGGTCAATGACAGCAGTACAGTTGTGACAACAGCTTCTACAACAATGACAACTACCACAACTTCATCATCAAAGGTTGATGAAAATGCTGAAATTTCGGCATATTATATTCATCACTGGTATGGAGAAGAACCATATGAGATAACAGACAAGGACACTATCGACAAAATAACTGCGTGGATAGAGAACGCTAAATCGGTATGCAAGGATTATCCTTACATTGACGGCTTAGAATACGGTGGCGCAGACTCTTATGGAATCTCTCTCGAAAAGGATGAATCAAGTGATGCGTATGAGAGCATTTGTGTTATCGATGTTTCACAGTATTCGTGGGACACCTCAGGCGGTATGCACTCTGAAAGTAAAATATGCAATTTTAGCATAAAAGATGATACAGGCGAATTTCAGGATTACAATTTGCCAAAGGAAATGATAGATGAAATAATGCCCCTTATAACAAGACCGAACGTTGAATAACACATACAAAACCGGCGTGTATCTTCGTGATACACGCCGTTTGTTTTTTGATGTATTATGATACCTTGAGCCATGCGCAGGCAAAATCAAGTGCTTCATAGAGGCTTGATTTCTCTGCCACCTTAACTATCTGCTTATTCGGAGGCAGTGTGCTGTCTGTTGCAACTTTTCTTATTCTTACCTTATTTGCAACGTCGATACCGCCGACCTTTTCTGTAGAAAGTATTTCTATCATGACTACGAACTCGTCATACATATTTCCAAAATAGATATTATTTCCTTTTCTCACCAGTGGAACGCCCTTATAGGTGAAAAAAGCTTTCTTTTCTTCTGCCATTTATCTCTCCGCCTTTCTCATAATATATTTCTCTTTTTGTTTACTATTTTATTATACCATACTTTTCACATAATTAAAAGAGCTTTTGACAACTTTTTTTGCGCAGGTTTTCAGCCTTGCTTTATGTGGGATACATATTGTATCACATATTCTTTGCGAAAGCTGTCGAAACATGACCGTAGGGGCGAACTCTGTTTACCCGTCAGATCATATGCTTAGCATGGGATATGCGTTTTAGTAGTTTTCGTCCACAGCCTCGCCTTTAAGAAGTCTGTCCATATTTGCAACGAACGTATCTACCCAAGTTGACTGTATTCTGAATGAGGTTTCACCGTTTAGCTTGACCACAGAACGTCTTGAAGAATCCTTATAAAGCTCCATAACGTCCTTTTTGCCGTCCTTGCGGTCGAATGTTATAGTCAGATAGCTTTCGCCCTCAGGGTCTGTGAAGTAAATCTCATTTGTCGGGCAACCCATAAGATACTGATAGAAGGTCTTGAAGTTGTCAACGTCAAGCTCCTTGCCGTCTGTTGTGACCTTTGTTACCTGTGCGGTAGTTTTGCCGTCAGAATCAGTATCAGCACTTGTGCCTGAGCTTTCTACCTCATAAACGGTCTTTTTACCATTATAGACTACTTCAACGTCTTTAAGGTCAACAAGGTAATTTGAAGTCATAAGGCTTGTTATAACGTCCTCTGCTTTGATCGTTGCCCATGGGAGGTTATCGGCTGAAACGAGGTATATAGCGTCAACGCCCTTTACGCCCTCAAAGTAGCAATAATATGCAGACACTGTATCTGTTGTTTCACTGCTGTCGCCTGCGGTAGCATAGACAGGGTCGCCTATTTTAAGGGTATAGTCATAGCCGTCTCCCGAGAGTCTTACTGTTGCGAACGGGTCGGAAAGTCCATGCTCCTTCATTGCAGTTTCATCAGGTGCGATGACCTCACAGCTCTGTGCTGTAAGTCCCCACATACCATGGGTAGTTGCTGAAGAATTTGTGATGTTCAGGTATGAGAAGATAGGCTCTGTCATTACCTGACCTGAAAGTCCCTCTATTTCGTTCGGGTTATTTTCAAACGCCATTTCATAGTCCAGATCTTTTCTTGTAACTGTTTCCTTGCCATAGTCAGGCCAATCGTCGTCAGACGGCTTTGTGAGCAAAGTGAGGTTCGCATATGCGGTCACCGGATCTGTATAGTATGAAAGCTTTGTTCCCATTACCATATAGACGGTCTTTTCATCGTCAAGGCTCACATAGCTGTATCTTTCGTTGCTTGGTGAAACAGAGCCTACATGAAGGGTAGTGGCAGTGCCGTCGCTGTATTCAACTGTGAGATCTGCTGTGGGCTTATCAAGACCGTATTTTGACATATCCTCAACGTTTTCTTCAACGAGCTTTTTCGCCTTGAAGCCGTCAAGATTCGATATCATGGAAGCTTCTGCGGTGGTATTGGCATTGAGAGTGCCAAGCTCAGGTATGCTCCATGTGGATTTGCCTGACTCGGACTTATTAACGGAATACTCGCCATGTTCGTTTGAAACCTTTACGCTTGTTATATCGTCGCTTGACTTTGTAAGGATAACAACGCTCTCGTCCTGACTTGAAACTGCCGCTGTTGACGATGAGCTGGAGTCTGCGTCTGATTTGCCTGAGGTGGAGTTGAGAAACGCCATTACTCCCACCAGACAAGCGGCTGTGACTCCGCAGATAATGATACCCTGCAATTTACCATTCATTTGTGATTACCTCTGTGTTTTACTTATTCTTTCTTCTTGCCCAGATAACGATACCCACTATAAGAACTACAACAGGTACGCCAAGGCAGAATGTCCATTTAAGAACTGTTTTCTGCTGCTGAGTGATGTCGAAAACATTGCCTGTGATAGTTTTTGGTGTGATAGTGATACCTGCGGTCTTTCCGGTAAGACCGTTTATAACGCTTATGAAATACTCGCTGTTCTGATACTGTGAATACTGCAAGTAGGTATCAGACAGCATACCCTCTGAACCTACTGCGATAACATTGCTATAGAGAGTTTTGTTATCGTCTGTAAATTTTGCCTTTGAGCCGACAGCCATATAATTCTGCTGACCCTTTACCAGAGCGTCGCCTATATTCACCTGACCTGTAGTCTGTGATATATCAACATTTGCGGTATAGGCAGAATCTGAGGACTTGAGGTAGGCGTCTGTAGACACCATATCCTGCTCGTCAAAGAGTGTGTTTACAGGACGGCAGAGTGCTGAAAGGATAGCCGGGTTCTCTGTAGAAACGTCCTGAGTGAAGTTATCGGAAACTGTGGAAGCTACTGTTATGCAAGGCGAGTTATAATACTTGCCTGAGTCGCTTTCGCAGATAACGCCCTTGCCGACAGAAAGTCCATACTCTGACAGGAACTCATCAAGATTAGGGGTGTCCTCCTGACCATAAGAAGCGATATAGAGAAGCTGTTTGCCAAGATTTCCGCCATTATTGAGGAAGTCGCTGACCTTTTTGATATCCTCCTCCAGATAGTCAGTCTTAGGAGCAGGGATAACCACAACGTCTGTATCGGCAGGGATATCCTCGGAGGTTATATCCACTGTGTTCACGTTATAGCCGTTAGCTGTAAGAAGCGTCTGGAAATATGTGAGCTGTGTAAGCTCGCTTCTGCCTGTGAGGACAGTAACATAGACAGGGTTAGGGTCTGTTACTGTCATAAGTGCAGAAGTGAAAGCCTGCTCTGCGTTTGAGGACTCAACATAGCTGCCGTAATAGGACAGGAATGAAAGGTCGCCGCCTGCCTGCTGAGCAAGGGTATCTATGCTGTAGCCTGATTGTGACAGCTTCTGCTCGAACTCGTCTGTGAATGTAAGAAGGTCGAGCATACCGAGCTTTCTTGTTCGGCTTATCTCTTTGCCGTCAACCTTTGTTTTTGTTTCAAATATCATATCGAACTGGCTGATAGTATCGGTATACTCCTTAACGATCTCAGGGTGTGAGTCGATATCAACGAAACGATATGTGATATGGTGATTGAGCTTACAATAGTTTTTCAAAAGCTCAACAGCCTGCTTATTATAAGAGCTGTAATTTGTATAAGTATTCTCGTCTGCGAAGATAGTTACCTGAACGTCTACGTTCACTTTCTTTACATAATCCTCTGTATCGTTTGAAACTGAATATATCTTATTTGTAGTCAGGTCGATAGTGATAGGATATCTGTCAAAGAGCATTGTTGTGACAACGTTCACGAGAACAAGCAGAGCGACAAAAACGCAGGTGAACACTGTTGCCATTGTTCCATGCTTGAGCTTTTTGGCATTGAACTTTTTGCCGTCCTTTGTCTTTTTCTCTTTTTTATCTTTCTTTTTGTCTTTATCTTTTTTATCCTTTTCTGTATCCTTTGGAGCGGTCTTTGCTGCCTTTTCGTCTGCTACAACGTCTTTAAGCAGGTCTGCTCCTGATACAGAGATCTTTTCGTTATTATTCTCTTCCATTTAAACAGCCCTCCTTTAGCCCCAGCGGCGTTTTTCAAGCACTCTCACCGTGAGGAAAAGAAATGCCACTATTGCACTCAGAAAGAACACAACGTTAGAAAAATCAAAAAGTCCATAGGTGAATGAATAATATCTCTCGCCGAATGACACCTTTTCGCACACTGTTGTGAGCCATTCAAAAGGCAGAAGATTGCCTATAGTTGACAGGAACGACACGAAGATAAGTGCGATAAAGCTTATTACTGCGGCAACTATCTGGTTTTCTGTGAAAGATGAGCAGAAGATACCGATAGCGATATAAGCGCCGCCAACAAGTGCCAGAGCGACGATATTGCCCACAACGACGTTCCAGTCAGGCGTACCGAAAGCGGATACGATAACTGCGAAAACGCCTGTGATAGCGATAGCTATGATATAGATAAGAAAAGCGGCAAGGAATTTACCTACAACTATGCTGCCAAGGCCCACAGGGGCGGTGAGCAGACACTGGTCTGTTTTTGTTCGCTTTTCCTCGGATATGGTCCTCATGGTGAGGACAGGTATAAGCACTATTATGATTATAAGAAGCGCACTGAAAACGGAATCAAGTCTTGTATAGCCGCTTTCAAGGCTGTAGTTTGCAAACATTACGCCTGAATAGGCATAGAATGCTGCAAGGAAAATATAACCGATAGGTGAGGTAAAATAGCTTCTTACCTCTCGTCTGAATATTGCGCCCATTAGTCATTTCCCTCCTTATCGGAAGTATTTTCAAGGGCAGGCAAAGCCTCGCCCATTGTGAGCTTGAGGAATATATCTTCAAGTGAAAGCTCGGAGGTCTTAAGTTCAAGCATATACCAGCCGTTTTTAACAACTGTTTCAAAGACGTCACGTCTGATATCCACGCCCTCTTTTGCCTCTATTCTTATATCGTTCACGCCGTCTTTATGGCTTGCGTCGCAGATGACTTTTTCAACGCCCTTTATGCCCTGCATTGCTCTGACGATCTTATCCTTATCGCCCTGTATCTTTGCAGTGAGCTTATGCTCGCCTGAGAGCTTCTGTGAGAGGTGTTCCTCTGTATCGTTTGCGACGACCTTGCCCTCGTTGATGACGATTATCTTATCGCAGACAGCCTGCACCTCAGAAAGGATATGGGAAGAAAGGATAACGGTATGATTTTTGCCGAGCTTTCTTATAAGAGTTCTTATCTCGATTATCTGCTTAGGGTCAAGACCTACTGTAGGCTCGTCCAAAATAAGAACCTTTGGGTTGCCGATAAGAGCCTGAGCAAGACCTACTCTCTGTCTATAACCTTTTGACAGGTTCTTGATTATTCTGTTATAAACATGGTCTATCTTTACAAGTCCGCATATATCTTTAAGATGCGACACCTTTGGAAGCTTACACTTTTTAAGGTCATAGACAAAATAGAGATATTCTTTTACGGTCATATCCATATAAAGGGGCGGAAGCTCAGGGAGATAGCCTATCTGCTTTTTAGCCTTGATAGGGTCTTCAAGGATATCTACGCCGTCTATAAGGGCTTTGCCGTCTGTACAGGATATGTAGCCTGTAAGGATATTCATAGTGGTGGATTTTCCCGCTCCGTTAGGACCGAGGAAGCCGAGAACTTCGCCGTCCTCCGCTTTGAAAGAGATATTATCGACAGCTTTTTTGTCGCCGTATCTCTTGGTAAGGTTTATAACCTCTATCATTTTATTTCCTCCTCTTAGGAAAAGCATTCATAAGTCTTTACAATTTTATAATACTTATGTGACAGGGGAGTGATAGCTGTACGAAATACAGAGCATTTTAAGTAAATTTAAAGTAGCAAATACTCAAAATGCTCCGTTGTTGAATTATTTATCTGTCTAAAAGCGATGTATCTATGTAATTTGTAGGGGAGCGGTGCAATTTCTGCGTTGCAGAGATCCGACATCCCACTTGTTTGGAAATTATTTCGCCCCTACACTTGTTCAACATTTTCGTAATTTTTATTATGACAGCTTCTCAATGCCCTTTCTTATTCTTGCAAGAGTATCCTCCTTGCCAATGAGATATGATATCTCAACGCCGCCGCCCGGAGTGAACGCCTTACCTGAAACTGCAACTCTAAGAGGCCACAGAACGATACCGTTCTTTACGCCAAGCTTGCCGATAAGGTCAAAGAGTGCGTCATGGATATTTTCCTCTGTCCAATCCTCAACGCCCTCGAGAACAGGGAGAACTTCTTTGAGAGATTCCAGAGAATTTTCAGGGTTCGTTTTCATTTTCTTATGTGTATAGAGAGCTATATCATACTCAGGGAGAGCGTCGATAAAGTCTACCATTTCAGGTATCTCTGTGAAAAGCTCTGTTCTTGCCTGCAAGAGCTTTGCGATCTCGTTAAGGTCAACGTCCTCTCTATGAACGGACTGCTTGATATAAGGGATAGCATACTCAGCAAACTTCTCAGGGGTCATAGCCTTTATATACTTGCCGTTGATAGCTTTAAGCTTAGCAGGGTCAAAGATAGCAGGGGACTTTGAAAGTCCGTGGATATCGAATTCCTTAACAAGCTCTTCAAGTGAGAATATCTCGTTCTCGCCCTTTGGCGCCCAGCCAAGCAGAGCGATATAGTTTATAACGGCTTCTTTAAGATAGCCCTTTTTCATAAGATCCTCGTAAGATGCGTCGCCGTCTCTCTTTGAAAGCTTATGCTGTTTATCTTTCATGATATGCTCAACATGGATATAGGTTGGTATCTCCCAGCCGAAAGCCTTATAGAGCAGGTTATACTTAGGTGCAGACGCAAGGTACTCGTTACCTCTTACAACGTGGGTGATACCCATAAGGTGGTCGTCAACGACGTTTGCAAAGTTATAGGTAGGCATACCGTCTGTCTTTATAAGTATCTGGTCGTCGAGAGTAGAGCAGTCAACAGTGATATCGCCGTAAAGCTCGTCATGGAAAGTAACTTCGCCCTCTGTAGGTATTTTCTGTCTGATAACATAAGGAACACCTGCGTCAAGCTTTTCCTTTATCTCTTCAGGTGAGAGGTTGCGGCAATGTCTGTCATACATTGGAGCGATACCGCTTGCTTCCTGAATGGCTCTTACTTCCTCAAGTCTTTCCTTGTCGCAGAAGCAATAATAAGCCTCGCCCTTTTCAACGAGTTCCTCGGCATATTTCTTGAACATACCCATTCTCTGTGACTGGATATAAGGACCTACAGGTCCGCCGATATCAGGGCCTTCGTCCCAATTAAGACCAACGTCTTTAAGTGTCTTATAGATGACCTCAACTGCGCCGTCAACATAACGCTCCTGGTCTGTATCCTCGATACGGAGAATAAAGTCTCCTCCGTTCTGCTTTGCAATAAGATAGGTAAAGAGTGCTGTTCTCAGGTTACCTATGTGCATATAACCTGTTGGTGAAGGTGCAAATCTTGTTCTTACCTTGTTCATTTATATCTTCCTTTCAAAATTAGAGTCTTATTTCATATCCTGCTCATCAAATGCAATTTTTACATATTTCGCAGGATTATTTGCAATATACTGCCTTATTTCTGCGTGTTGCTTTCTGTTTTTGATTATCGTATCATAAAAAGATTTTTGCCATATGGAATAACCTAGTTCTTTTGTGACAGCCTCTTTGAAATGTTTTATGACCCTTGAAAGTGTCGGTGTTTCACTTGTAGGGGTGGACAGTGTTCGCCCGTTTTTCGGCTGTTTTTCAATTTTGATTATAATATGCACATGGTCAGACATGATACAAGACATCTCTACAAAAACGTCGGGATAGTGCTCAGATATCTCTGTGAGTTTTCTCTTTACAAGTTTTCCTGTAACAGAAAGTTTTGGGTGCAGAATTTCATTTGCAGTCAGCGGGCGAACACTGTTCGCCCCTACATTCTCCCACAGGACTTGGTATTTTTCAGTAACACATATCGTCACAAAATACAAGCCGTTCGCAGAATAATCATAACCCTCAAGACGTATTTTCTTTCGTCTTGGCAAATCTTCACTTGTCATATTTTATTTTCCTCAAAATATCTGACCGCCTGCTCTTTGTTTTTTGCTATCTCTTCACGGAGGCTGTCAAAGCTGTCAAACATTTTTTCGGGGCGGAGAAATTCATGCAGTTCAAGTTTTAGCTTTCTGCCGTAAAGATCCCCATGATAATCCATGATGAAAGTTTCCGCAAGGGGAGCTGTTTCAACATGGACGGTAGGCTTTACGCCTATATTTGTCACGCCTGCATACTTATTTCCGTCTATTTCAACAGCGGAGCAATAAACGCCGAATTTCGGCATTACCCTGCCCTTTGGTATCTGCTGATTTATCGTGGGGAAATCCCACGTTCTGCCACGTTGAAAGCCGTGTTCCACTTCAAGGCAGAATCCAAAATGATAACCCAGCATTTCATTTGCTTTGGCTATCTCGCCCTCACGGACGCATCGTCTTATCTCAGTGGAGCTTATGACCTCACCGCCCATGAGCAGTGGACTTACTATTTCCACATCTATATCATATTTTTCACCGAGCCTTTTAAGGTCAACAGCCTTGCCCTGTGCGCCTTTGCCGAATGTAAAATCGTTTCCGCACACTGCGCCGCTGCAATTGAGCCTTTCTTTCAGCACCTTTTTCACAAAATCCTCCGGTGACATTCCTTTGAACTCTGCAAAATCAGGTGAGAAAAGCACCTCGACCCCAAGCTCTGCCATTTTTTTATGCTTTTCCTCGTCGCTCATAAGCATTTCTATCCTGCCGTCATGACCTTTTGAGGTCACTGTGTCGGTCTTGAAACAGAAAACTGCCGAATGTCCGTCAAGGCTCTGAGCCTTTTTCACAGCCGTTGTTATTATGAGCTGATGTCCTCTGTGGACTCCGTCAAAAAGTCCAAGAGCGCAAACTGTCCTTTTTTCGGGGATAAACCCGCTGTTTGTTATATCCGTCAAAATATCCCTCCGAATAAAACAAATTATCAGAAATTTTTGAAGCTTCTGAAACTGCCATCCTGATAAATGCCAATACCAAGAAAGCTGCTGTCGCTGCCGTAGACACGGTAAAGACCGCCGTCGGCAAGCTCTTTTACGCCCGACTGCTCAGGTCTGAGCTTTACGCCGTTTTTATAAAGCTTTGTTTCCCACTGACCAAGCGTGGTCTTTTCATAGCTTTCAAAGGCCCTGTCAAGTGGGATAAGCATTTCTGACAGCTTATCCTGCCCACAAAGCTCGGCTATCTCCTCTATGGTATAGCAATCTTTTATATCGACGCCCCCTGAATAGGAACGCTCAAGTGAGGTCATCATTCCGCCGCAGCCAAGCTTATCGCCTATGTCGCTGATAACGGAGCGTATATAAGTGCCTTTTTCGCAATCAACTTTCATTACTCCGCTGCGTGAAGCTTCGCCATATTCTATTATATCAATGCTGTCGATATGGACAGCTCTCGGCTCACGCTCTATTTCTTTGCCTGCTCTTGCAAGCTCATAGAGCTTTTTGCCGTTCACTTTTATTGCAGAATACATAGGCGGCACCTGCATGATATCGCCTACAAAACTGCTTTTTGCACATTCAAGGTCGGCTCTGGTAACTGCCTTGTCGCTTGTTTTTAACGTCTTTCCTGTGCTGTCTAAGGTATCGGTGCTTACCCCAAGCTGAAAGCCTGCGGTATAGACCTTTCGTCTGTCGGGAATAATATCGCAGGCTTTTGTGGCTCTGCCAACGAAAACAGGCAGAACGCCTGTTGCCATAGGGTCAAGGGTCCCTGAATGACCCAATCTTTTTATCCTTATGACTCCTCTGAGCTTTGCGATAACGTCAAAAGAAGTCCAACCCTCGGGCTTTTTTACAGGCAAAATGCCGCAGATATTATCCTTGCTGTTATCCAAGCTCATCAGCCCAAGACCTTTTCCGCTTGCTTGAGAAGCTTAGCCTTGACTTCTTCAAGGCTTCCTGTTATCTCACAGCCTGCGGCTCTTATATGTCCTCCGCCGCCAAACTCACGGCAGAATGCAGAAGCGTCTATCTCATCGTCGCTTCTTACTGATATTTTAAAGACGTTCTCGTGTCTTTGCTTAACTGTTATGCCTATTTTCACGCCCTCAACGGACAATGGTATAGAAGCAAGTCCCTCGAACTCGGCAGCGTCAACGCCGCTTTTCTCCATAAGCTCTTTTGTAAGCACTATCATAGAGCATTTGCCACCGCAGTAATACTCCATATTCGCTGTAACGGACTGCTCCACCATAAGTCTGCCCTTGCTTTTTACATCAAACATTTTTCTGTTGATATAAGCAAAATCTATGCCATATGACATAAGCTCAGCACAGGCGATATGAGCCTGCGGAGTTGTGTTTTCATACTTAAAGCAGCCTGTATCCGTTGCAATGCCTGTATAAAGGCATCTCGCTATCTGACGTGATATCTTTCTGCCTGAAGCTTTGAATATCTTATACATTATAAGTGCTGCGGCAGAAGCGTCTGCTTCTACATATGACTGCTTCGCAAAATACTTGTTTGAGATGTGGTGGTCGATGCAAAGGTCGATCGCACCCTCCTCGGCATACTTTGAAAGGTTGCTGCCAAGAAGATTTGTGTCTGCGATATCCACTGCGATAACGTACTTCACATCAAATTCCTGAGGGTAATAGCTCTCATAGATAAGATCATATCTTTCGGGAAAGCTGTCGGAATTTACAACGTTAGCCTTTTTCCCCATATCTCTCAGAAAAGCGCACAGGGCAAAGCCTGAACCAAGCGTATCGCCGTCGGGGCTTTTATGAGTTAAAATAAGAAAATTGTCGTTTTCTTCAAATATTTTAAGAATATCCTGAAATGTCATAATATCCTTTCTCCTCTATTGTTCTTCGCCGTCTTTCTCTTCTTTTTCTTCTTCGGGCAGAACTTCTTTAAGAAGCTTGTTTATCTTTGCTGAATGCTCGATAGAATTATCTGCGATAAATTTAAGCTCAGGGCATTTTTTCAGCTTCAGCACGTTTGATATCTCCCTTTTGAGAAATCCTGTTGCCGACTCAAAGCCCTTAACGGCTTCCTTTGCCTTTTCATAGCCCTCAAAGCTTGAAACATACACTTTACAGAATGAGCCGTCGCCTGCCACGTCGCAGCGGACGATAGTGAGCATATCTCCTCCGTGTATCCTTGGGTCTTTAAGGTCTCTCATTTTGCCCGATATTATTCTTCTTATATCTTCGGACATACGTCCTGCTCTGTAACCTGTCATAATATCTTTATCTCCTGCTTAAATATGCTCTTACGGGGCGGCTGTCCGTCCCGTAAGCATCATTATCAATCTCTGTATTCTTCCATATAGAACGCCTCGAAAATGTCGCCCTCCTTGATATCGGTGAACTTTTCAAGAGTGATACCGCACTCAAAGCCTGCGGCAACTTCCTTGGCGTCGTCCTTAAATCTCTTAAGGCTTGACATCTTATCCTCGGCGATAACGATACCGTCTCTTACGACTCTTATCTCGTTATTTCTGCCCACCTTACCGTCAAGAACGTAAGAACCTGCTACAGTACCAACATTGGATATCTTGTAGACCTGTCTTACCTCGATACGAGCTGTTTCCACCTCTCTGTACTTAGGAGCGAGCATACCCTTCATAGCGTCTGTTATTTCTTCTATTGCATCATAGATTATTCTGTAAAGTCTGATATCAACGCCGCTCTGCTCTGCATTCTGCTTTGCAACAGGGTCAGGACGAACGTTAAATCCAACGATGATAGCGTTTGAAGCGTTTGCGAGCATAACGTCGCTTTCAGATACAGCGCCTACGCCGCCGTGGATGACCTTAACTCTGACCTCGTCATTTGAAAGCTTTTCAAGTGACTGCTTAACGGCTTCAACTGAGCCTTGAACGTCAGCCTTGACGATGATAGGAAGCTCTTTCATTTCTCCCTCAGCTATCTGGCTGAACAGATTGTCGAGAGTTACCTTCTGATGCTGCTGGAACAGTTCTTCCTTAGCTTCATGCTTTCTCTGCTCAACAAGCTCTCTTGCAAGCTTTTCGTCTGCAACTGCGTTGAAAACGTCGCCTGCACTTGGAACTTCGCCCAGACCTGTTATCTCAACAGGTGTTGACGGGCCGGCTTCCTTAATGCTTCTGCCCTTATCGTTTGTCATCGTTCTGATACGTCCGACAGAAGTGCCTGCGATTATAACGTCGCCTGACTTCAAAGTACCGTTCTGAACGAGGAGTGTAGCAACAGGGCCTTTACCCTTATCAAGTCTGGCCTCGACAACAGTACCTCTTGCAAGTCTGTCAGGGTTAGCTTTAAGCTCCTTGACCTCTGCAACGAGGAGAATGTTTTCAAGAAGTTCGTCTATACCCATACCGGTCTTTGCGGAAACAGGAACTGCGATAACATCGCCGCCCCATTCCTCAACGACGAGGGACTGCTCAGTAAGCTGCTGCTTAACTCTGTCAGGGTCTGCGCCTTCTTTATCCATTTTATTGATAGCAACGATTATTGAAACGCCCGCTGCCTTTGCGTGGTTGATAGACTCGATAGTCTGCGGCATGATACCGTCATCAGCGGCAACAACGAGGATAGCGATATCTGTAACGTTCGCACCTCTTGCTCTCATGGCTGTGAAAGCTTCATGACCCGGAGTATCCAGGAACGTTATCTTCTTGCCCTCATACTCTACCTGATATGCACCGATATGCTGTGTGATACCGCCTGCCTCAGTGTCAGTAACGTGAGCGTTTCTTATTCTGTCGAGGATAGATGTCTTACCATGGTCAACGTGACCCATAACGACAACGACAGGGCATCTTTCCTGCAGGCTCTCCTCCGGATCTTCGTCAGTTTCGATAAGTCTTTCTTCTATTGTAACGTGTACTTCCTTTTCAACCTTTGCGCCAAGCTCTTCTGCAACAAGTGCGGCGGTATCAAAGTCGACTACCTCGTTGATAGAAGCCATTACGCCAAGACCCATAAGCTTTTTGATGACCTCGGTAGCTGTTACTTTAAGTCTGCTTGCAAGCTCTGAAACAACGATCTCGTCAGGTATCATGACCTTGAGCTGCTGCTTTCTTGCTCTTTCAAGCTCCAGTCTGCGAAGCTTTTCGCTCTCAGTTTCCTTCTTATGTGAGAACTGCTGTTTCTTTCTCTGCTGAGATTTCTGAGTGAGCTTCTGCTTCTTTGTAAAGTTATCCTTGCTCTTGTTCTGCTTTGAGTTTGCAAGGTTATCATACTTCTCGTTATACTTATCAAGCTCTATATAGCTTCCTCTTGTGTCGATAGTTCTCTGTGTGCCGAACGAATCGTTATCCTCAGAGATAGTATATCCGCCTGAAGCTTCTTTCTTATCAGAAAAACCGCCAAGCTGCTGACGAACGCCATGCTCTTTCTTCTTTGCTGGCTTCTGTGGAGCTGGCTGCTTTTTCTTCTGTTCAGGTGCAGGCTGTTTTGTTTCGGCCTTGACCTCCGGCTTCTTTTCCACCTTTGGCTCTGCCTTAGGCTCAGGCTTTGCTTCTGCCTTTGGAGCCGGCTTAGGCTCAGGCTTCTTTTCAGCCTTTTTCTCCTTTTTCTCAGCCTTTACAGGCTTCTTATCTGCCTTCTTTTCTTCCTTGGCAGGCTTTACGTTATTTGCATAGAAAGCATCAAAGCTGTCCACCTGATTGTTCTGTGTATAATACTCCAGAACATAAGAGATCTCCTCAGGGGTAAGCACTGACTGTGTTTTCTTTGGCTCTCCGCCGAGCTTGCCAAGACACTCGATAAGGTCGTTATTTGTAACTTTCAGATCCTTAGCCATATCGCTAAGCTTATATTTAGTTGTTTTCATACTCATAGGCTATAAAATACCTCCTCAATAAATGCTAAATGCTATAAAACTCATTTTCGTCTATAGGGATCTCCTCAAGCCCTTTGGCGCAAGCCTTTGCGAAGCCTCCCTCGCAAATAGCGATAACGCCTGTTCTTTTGCCAAGGCCAAAATGGATATCGTCCATTGTCATGCCAAGACTGTAAAGCTTTATCCCGTTTTTGTAGCAGTTGAACTTTATCTCTTTAAGAGATTTAGGTGAAAAATCCGTTGCCGCAAACACCGCGCAGGCTTTGCCTGTATTGCAGGCGTCCTTCACCATATCCATACCCATTACAAGCTTTCCTGCTTTTCTGCACATTGTAACAAGCCCTATTTTATTATTCATTTTCCCTAAGCTCGCCCTCCATGCTGTTATATATATCCTCGCTTATCATGCAGGAAAAGCTTCTTTCAAACTTTCTTGCTTTTCTTGCTTTTTCAAAGCATTCGACGCTTTTGCATATATAAGCGCCTCTGCCTGATTTTTTGCCTGTGAGGTCAAGGGAGATATCCCCCTCTTTTGACTTCACCACTCTGATAAGCTCTCTCTTGGGTTTCATTTCACCGCACCCAAGACACATTCTCATTGGTATCTTCTTAGTTTTCATCATCAGCAGCCTCAGCCTTTGCAGAGCTTTCGGATACGATATCTATTTTATAGCCTGTCAGACCTGCGGCAAGCTTTGCGTTCTGACCCTTATTACCGATAGCAAGTGAGAGCTGGTTATCAGGAACAGTAACACGGCACTCTCTTACGCCCTCCTCTTCGCTGAGAACAACGTTTATTACCTCAGCCGGAGCAAGAGCCTTTGCGATAAACTGTGCAGGGTCTTCGCACCAATTGATAACGTCTATCTTCTCGCCCTTAAGCTCGTTCACAACAGAAGTTATTCTTGACTTTCTAGGACCGATACAAGCGCCTACAGCGTCAACATTAGGGTCCTTTGAATAAACCGCTATCTTGCTTCTTGCGCCTGCAACTCTTGAAATAGCCTTTACTTCAACAGTGCCGTCTGCTATCTCAGGAACTTCAAGCTCGAAAAGTCTTTTAACAAGCTCTCTGTGAGTTCTTGATATCTTGATAGAAGGCTTTCTGTCAGGGTTTGCGATACCCACAACATATACCTTGATGATATCTCCTGCCTTGAGTGTTTCGCCTGGTATCTGCTCGTTTCTTACAAGATAAACTTCGTTCTTGTCGATAGTAAGTATAGCGTTCTGAGTAGCAGGCTCGACCTTCTGAACTGTGGCAGAAACGCACTCATGCTCCTTATCGTGATACTGCTCGATAAGTCTTGCTCTTTCAAAATCCTTGATATCGTGCTTGATAGACTGCTTTGCATTCTGAGCGGCAACTCTGCCGAACTTTGCAGGGTCGAGAGGTATCTCCACCATATCGCCCACCTTGATGTTAGGGTCATAGACCTTTGCTTCGTCAAGGAAGATCTCGTTGTCAGGGTCGTCAACATACATAACGTCCATAACTTCCTTGAGTATTCTTATATCGAGCTTTCCTGTAACAGGGTCGATATCCACTCTGATATTCTCGCAGTAAGGATAATCCTTCTTGATAGCCTTTTCGATACCTGATTTTATTTTCTCAATAAGTATATCGCTGCCAATATTATTTTCCTTTTCCAAATCCGTCAGAGCTTCAAAAAATTTGCTGGTCATTTCCTTATTCATTTTCTGATCAATCCTTTCACACTTGATTCGGGCTTTGCCCATATTTATTAAATTTCTTCATTCAGAACAGGTCTGCATCATCATTGAGCTTTACATAAGCACAATCTGCAAGCTTGAACTCTACATTCTCCACGCCGTTCATATCCTCGTCCAGCTTCTGACAAAGTATCTTATCCTTGTCATATCCCACAAGACCCACAACGAATTCTTTTTCACCGTTTTCGTCAGGTCTTATGAGCCTTACTCTTATAACGTCGCCTATGCAGACCTCAAAATGCTCGGGTCTTCTAAGCTCTCTGCCAAGTCCGGGACTTCCGCACTCCAGCACATAGCTCTGAGCTATAGGGTCTGCCTCGTCAAGCACCTTGTTCATCGGTCTTGTGAAAGCCTCGCAATCGTCCATATCTATGCCGCCGTCCTTGTCGATAAGCACCCTGAGGTACCACGTTGCTCCCTCCTTTTCAAACCTTACGTCCCAAAGGAAAAAGCCAAGCTCGTCTGCGATAGGCTGTGCAAGCTCTCTTACTTTTTCTACCGTAGTTTTCTTTACTTCCATACAGCACCTCCGTTAATGCTTCACAAAGCAAAGCCATCAGGCTTTGCCATGAAAAAAAGCCCCATACAAAACCAAAAGACCGGAAGTCAAGTTCCAGTCTTTCATTAAAAGCCTATTGTGATTATTATACCACACAAAACAGTTTTTTGCAAGGACATTCAAAAGTTTTTAATGAAAAGAATTAAATATTATGTTAATAGTCTGTAAACATTTCGTCAACTGACGTTCTTTTCATTCTCCTTAGGGATATCCTTAGGTTTTGCTTTTTCTTTATCCACGGGTTTCTTCACTGTTCCCTCGACGAAATCCAGCGGAACGGTGAACATTATTCCCGTATTGGGCTGAGATAGATCGCCCACAGTATTATAAACTATCTTTCGTGCGGTATCCAGCTGATTATTTTTTATTACTGACAGGATAGTTCTGTTATCCTCGTCGCCGCTGAAAAGTCCTCGGATAGAGGCGCTGAGAAAGCTGCTGTCAAGTCTTGAAAGGGTCATTGCCATACCTGACGACTCGATTATAGTCGCACCCTTTATGCCTGCTGCTGAAAGTCCCTCCAGCAAATAGTCAAGCACGTCTGTTTTATTAAGGATTATGACCAGAAGTTTCACGTTATATCGCCCCCTGTTAAAATTTCAGCCTTTACGTTTTTACTTCTCCGCTGCTGACGGTGCAGTATCTTTGAGCATTGTCTGAACGCTCTCCTTGAACTTATCAGACACCTTAAAGTGAGAATCGTCCGTCCACTCGCCCTCTGGCACAAGAGCTTCTGCAGGAGTAAGGTTCTGATCCAGCATATCCTTGAGATATGACTTTTCTTCCTTATACTGTGCACTTGTCCAATCGGTATCGCTGTTTGCGGTGAATATATTATAGAAGTTATCAAGATTATCCTTAGTGATATTCGTCTGCTGGAAAGCGTTGTTTATAAGCATTGTCACCGCAGTTCCAAGAAACTTCATATTACCGTTCCTGCCCTCTTTGAAAACAGGATACTGACAGATAAGTCTTATCTGATGACCGCTGAGGTTAGTCAGATCGCCGCTTGGGATAGCGATATCGTTCTCGTCATTATCCTGAGAGAGATAGTAAAGCTCTTCATCAGGAGTATATGTAATTCCGCCCACAATATCCGCCGCATTCTCGAATGCGTCATTTGTGAGAGAAACGTAATTGTCTATAGTGATACCGAAAGTGTCTGCAACGGCTGCTTCAAGCTTCACCATGCCGCCCTCTTCGTGTATCTCACGCATTGTCTGGCTTCCGCTCACTGTGAACGCTGAAACAGGCATTATGATTATCTTCTTTGCGTCCGGTGCAACTCTTATGACTGTTGCGTCTGCAAGAACACCCTTGCTGTTCACTCTTGCAAAAAGGGTATTATAAACCGGGCTTTTTATGCCTGCGTCGCTGTCGCTGTCATCATTGCCGATAACACCAAACTCTCTGAGGGCATACAGTGCAAGCATGCCGATAACAAAGAGGAATATTATCATCGTTATGAAGTAGACCAGAGCGATAGGAGCCTGAGATCTTCTTTTTTTCTTGTGAGCTTTCGTCTGAGCCATGTTATTGATCTCCTTACTTTCAAATATATACAGGCAGGCATACTGTCCGCCATATTTTCATATATAAACTTTTTCGGAAAAATTCTCGAAAACTATTGAACAATTTGCAATTTAGGTGTAAACTAAATAGGACGGCTGTCTGAGTCTGAGTCGATATAAAAAACAGGATTATCGTCAAGGCATATGATGTTCAGCGTAAGGCCTGCACGCTTTGCCATGTTTATGGTCTGCAAAGTGCCTGAGCCTTTGGCTTTCTCTTTTATGACCCCGATCAGACGAGAGGAATGTTCCACCATAAAACTGTTTCGCTTTTTATAACAGCCGTTTTCATACTTGGGGCTTATTATCACGACCGCACTGCAAGAGTTCAGAATAAGCGAATATGTATAGCTGTCCAAGGGTGTTTTCATCTCTGTACGCTGACCTGCATAGGGCAGAACGCACACGAGCTTCATATCCTTATATTCGGGCTGAGCCGAAAGGCTGTGGACTATCTCAGCACAGCGCAGGTCGATACCTTTTGACATACCTGATATAAAAGTACGGCAGCCTTCGCTATATGCTTCCTTTATCATAAGGACGAGCATACTCAGGAGATTTTTCATACCCTGCTTATGGACATCGCCGCCGAAAGGCAGATCCCTGTCCCTATGACCTGTAAAGCAGCAAGAGGTATCTCGGTTGCAGAAAAATTCTTCTGCGGGGACGATATTACTCACATCAAAGCCTCCTGAAAGATTTGGCGACACAATGCCCATGATAAGAACATTATAACACATTGATTTATCTTTTTCAATAGAAAATGACAAATATTTTGTGCAAAGGCACAATTATAAAACCGAAAGGGAAGAAAAATAAAATGGATTTTTTGAAGAGAGCATGGGCTGAGGTAGATCTTGACAGCATTGAATACAATCTGAAAGAATACCGCAGGCTCATAGGGGAAAAAACAGAGATAATGTGCGTTGTAAAGGCGAGCTGCTACGGACATTTTGACAACGGGGTAGTTCCGTTTCTTGAAAACGAGATGGACATTCGCTGGTTTGCGGTATCGAACATACACGAAGCCCACAGGCTCAGGGATATGGGCATAAAGGGCGAGATACTCATTTTGGGCTACACACCTCCTGAGAATGCTAATTGGCTCACAAGGCTTGACATCATTCAGGCTTGCACAGAGCTTTCATATGCTAAAGCACTTTCAGAAAACGCTGACGGCAAGGTACGCATACACGCTGCTATCGACACGGGCATGACGAGGATAGGTCTTCACGGGGGAACCGACAAGATATACGGTGAGCTTAAAGAGATATCGAAGCTTGAAAACATTGCGCTGGAGGGCATTTTCACCCACTATGCGGTGGCTGACAGCCTGAGAGAGCAGGACGAGAAATACACAAAGGCACAGACGGAGAAGATACTTGCCGTTGCTGACAAATGCGAAGCAGAGGGGCTTCACCTTGAAAAAGTGCATTTTCTCAACTCAGCCGGCGGAGTATACTATTATAATGAGAGAAGCTCTCTTGCAAGACTTGGAATAATACTTTACGGGCTTTATCCTGACCCTGCAAAGGCTCTGCCTTTTGAGCCAAAGCCTGCTATGGAATTTAAGGCGGCTGTTGCGCAGGTAAAATACATAGACAATGGCACTGACGTAAGCTACGGCAGGACTTACACTGCAAATGGAAAAGTAAAGCTTGCAACTGTTACGGCAGGCTATGCAGACGGATATCCCAGGGCGCTTTCAAACAAGGGATATGTGCTTATCAACGGAAAGAAATGCCCTATCACAGGCAGGATATGTATGGATCAGTTCATGTGTGATGTAACTGAGGTAGAGGACGTAAAGGCAGGGGACGAGGCTGTCCTCATAGGCGCACAGGGAAATGAAAAGATAACCGCTGACGATATCGGCAAAATGACAGAAACGATAGGCTACGAGATAGTTTGCGGAATATCTGCAAGAGTGCCGAGAGTTATCTCACGCCATGGAGAGCAGACGGCTGTTCTTGAAATAGAGTAAGGGAGGATAAAGAGCCATGATAAGATTTTTCGGCGGCAGGGTAATGACCCTTGCCAACGGCATAGAAACGCAGGATATAGAGGTCTGGACGGAAGGCTCAAAGATAGTTTTCGTTGGCAAGCCTAAGGCTGAGGAGCTTGACGGAAAGATTTTTGAACGTGAATATGACCTCAAGGGAAATCTCCTTATGCCGTCATTCAAAAATGCGCACACTCACTCGGCAATGACTTTTCTGCGATCATATGCTGACGATATGCCTTTGCAGGACTGGCTTTTTAAGCAGATCTTTCCAATGGAAGCAAAGCTTGACGGTGAGAAAGTTTACTGGCTCACGAAGCTTGCTATACTTGAATATCTCACAACAGGCTGTACGGCGACATTTGATATGTACTTTGAGCTTGACGATTATGTAAAAGCCTGCACGGAAAGCGGCTTCCGCTCTGTGCTTTGCGGTGCGGTGAGCGGTGACAAGTCTAATCTTGAAAGGCTTGAAAACAACTATCTGAAATACAACAATGCTGACCCTCTTATAAGCTTTATGCTTGGCTTCCATGCAGAATACACCTGCGAAAAGGAGCTTATGGAGGGCGTTGGCAAGCTTGCGGCAAAATACAAAGCGCCTGTTGCAATGCACAACTCGGAAACCGCAAAAGAAGTCAGAGAGTGCATAGAGAAATACGGCATGACGCCAACTGAGCTTTTTGACAGCTTCGGAATTTTCGACTTTGGCGGTGCAGGCTTCCACTGCGTTCACATGAGCGACAAGGATCTTGAAATATTCAAAAACAAGGGCGTATGGGCTGTTCACTGTGCAGGCTCTAACGTAAAGCTTGCAAGCGGCATTGCACCTATCGTAAAAATGCAGGATATGGGTATAAACATTGCTATAGGTACTGACGGTCCTGCAAGCAACAACTGTCTTGATATGTTCAGAGAAATGTTCCTTATGACAGGCTTGCAGAAGATAGCTTGCGATGATGCTTCTGCCTGCCCTGCTGAATCGGTGCTGAAAGCGGCAACTGTAGGCTCTGCAAGGGCAATGGGGCTTTCTGACTGCGACATTATCGCAGAGGGCAAGCAGGCTGACCTTATCGTTATCGACCTTTTTCAGCCTAATATGCAGCCTCTTAACAACATAGGCAAAAACCTTGTTTACAGCGGCTCAAAGCAGAATGTCAAGCTCACGATGTGTGCAGGTAAGGTGCTTTACGAGGACGGCGAGTTCAGGATAGGCGAAGAGCCTGCTGTTATTTACAAGAAAGCTAACGAGATAATAGAGAGCATGAAAGATTAAATGTAGGGGCGGCCTTAGGTCGCCTTTATCTTTTACGCAGATCACAGTATTGACACACAAAAAAGGGACGCTTTGAAACGTCCCTTTTTACATTATATTCTATTCTTCAAAGAAAAATGCTTCGTCAGCTGTATCGTCAGCCTCGTCTGCCAGTGTTATCACTGCACAGCCATTTGAGCTTTCGTCCTTTTTTCCGAATATCTGATCTCTGAAAAGCCAGAAAACGTCAACGCAGATAACAGCAAGTATAAGAATGATAAGTATTATCGGCACAAGTGCGCCTGCACCCTTTCCAGGTGTAACGCCGTTCATTTGATTCATCTGATTTGGCTGGATAGGCTGTCCACCCTGATTCATCTGTGGCATTGCATTGTTCACAGGCTGAGCAGGCTGCTGATAGCCCTCTGGTGTAAGAACTCTTTCAGGCTGCTGAGGCTGTGGGGCAACGTTCGGTGTTTCAGCAACTGTTGGCGTCTGAGGTATTTCCACAGTTCTTGAAGCCATTGCAACTTCCTCGGCTGTCGGCTGTGCAGGCTGAACAGGCTTTGCAGGCTCTTGCCCTGGCAGATAAACGCTGTCCATAGTCGGCATATCAGGAGTCGTTGGCGGGATAGTCTGATTTTGCACAGGAGTATCGTCAAAATGCAGCTCAGGCACTTCGATAGACTCCATTTCAGGATTTCTCTCGTCCACTGCAGGCTCGTCGGCAGGCGTTTCGTCCTGCGGCACGGCTGTTCCGCAGACATTACAGAACTTAGCCCCTGCATTAAGTGTGTTTCCGCACACTGAGCAGATCTTGCTCTTTATAAGCTTCTGCGGCATTCTTGTTCCGCAGGCAGCACAGAACTTTGCGCCGTCGGCAACAGGCAGACCGCATTTTGGACAATTTTCCATATTAATACCCTCTTTTCATATTATTATTGATCCCCTCAGCCCTTTTGACTGAGATCAAATTTCTCGATAACTTTTCCAAAAATATACCAGTTGTTTTCTATTTTGACCACTGTTATCTCACGGCTGGCAGACAGCTCGCCGCTGTCGGTGGTCTCTGTGAGCTTTGCTGTCATTTTAACAGCTTTTTTTATAGTCACATTTTTGTGATAGCTTTCCTTATAGCTTTTTTCAAGGTCTTTCAAGCCGTCGCTGTCAAGCTCTTTTTTATTGCTGAGCTTATAAGAAAGCTCTGTTTTATCCTCGCCCCTTGTGAGCAAAGTTTCCGCAAGAGCTTCGTTATAGCTGTCGCTGTTTTTATACTCCGCCTCCGCTTCCGGGGTAAAGCAGGAAAGATATGACTGTGTATCGCTATACTGTGCTGCTGTGACAAGTGTCGCCACGGGCTGTTCATATCCAAGGACCGCTCTTTCTTCCTTTCCGCAGGAGCAAAAGAGCATTGCCACACACAAAAGCATACACAGAACTGATATTTTTTTCATTGTGCAAACACCGTATTTTTTCAAAAACGGGCGGAAAATTCTCCGCCCGTTACTGATAGTTTATATATCTTAGAAACCTGTGCTTATTGGAAGGTCGCCCTCGTCGAGAAGTACCCATGTGCCGTCCATCTTGCCAACAATAACAGTTGTCTTGTCGGTCTTGTCAGCGTCTTCGCCTTCGATAGTGTACTTGATCTTTACCTTGTAAGCCTTTGTGAGCTTATACTTCTTAGCCTTTTTAACACTAAGCACAGAGGCAAGATCTGACATATCGTTGTAGCTGTCGATATCGTCTGAGTCTACCTCAGTCTTTTTAACGACCTCATAGCTTATCTCAGCGTCATCGCCGTATTTCTTTGTAAGTCTATCTCTCTGCTTTTCAGCCTCTTCATCAAAATCCTCGTCGCTTATCTCAATGATACCGTCCAGAGCGTCTGCCATATCTTTATAATAAGGAGGCATAAGCTCTTCATAAGCCTTACCGTCACCGTCATTGAGAACGTCCATAACGTTATTGATAGGAGTTTTCCAGCTTCCACCGCCGAAGATCAGACAAAGGATAACGACTACCAAAATAACAAGCACGAGCAAAACTGCCAGAACTGCGATAGTGAGCTTATTAGGCTTGTTTTTCAGATTTTTGATATTTTCAACAGAAACAGCGTCCTTGATAGCGTTCATGTCAATATTCTTGGCTGCCTGCTGAAGATTTGCCATTGGTGAAGCGGTCTGCTGTGCAGGCTGCTGAGGTGCTATTGTTGCACCGCACTGAGTGCAGAAAGTCGCATTGTCGTTAAGCTGAGCTCCGCACTGTCCACAAAATTTTGCCATATAATTCTCTCTCCATATTCATTATAATTTTTTTTGAAGACATTTACTTCATAATAATAATATTAAACCAAAGCGTTTGATTTGTCAATAGTTTTTCACAAAGTTTAGCAAAAAAGTACACATCATCAGCCCTTTTCGCACATTTGTTACATATTATTTTGAAAAAGCTGTTACAAAACCTTAAAGCTGTTTACCTATTCTTATGATGCTTTCAGTGATAAGCTTTTTGAAAAGGGGAGCAGCCTTGTCTGCACATTCCTGAACTTCAGCATGAGTGAGAGGATTATCCGTCATGCCTGCTGCAAGGTTTGCAACGCAGGATATTCCGCAGACTTTCATGCCTGCATGATTTGCGGCGATAGCCTCGCAGGCTGTTGACATTCCCACTGCGTCAGCACCGATAGTTCTTGCCATTCTTATTTCCGCAGGGGACTCGAAAGACGGTCCGGTGAGCTGGAGATAAACGCCATGGCGGAGGGTTATATTAAGATCCTCCGCTGCACCTGAGATGATATCCCTGAGCTTTTTGTTATATATCTCGCTCATATCAGGAAATCTTGTTCCAAGCTCGTCGATATTCTTGCCGATAAGAGGATTAGGAACAAAGCTTGAGATATGGTCTGTTATAAGCATGAAGTCGCCTGCCTTGAAGCCTGCATTCACTCCGCCCGATGCGTTTGTAAGGAAAAGCACCTGTGCGCCCAACATTCTCATAAGTCTTGCAGGAAGCACAACGTCCTCCATTGCATATCCCTCATAATAATGCACTCTGCCCTGCATTATAACAACAGGCACTTCGCCAACATATCCGAAAACGAACTGACCCTTGTGACCCTCTACCGTTGATGTAGGGAAGCCCTCTATATCCTTATAGCTGAGGGTGTATTTCACGTCTATGGAATTTGCATAATCGCCAAGACCCGAGCCAAGCACAAGGGCTACCTTTGGCTCAAAGTCTATTTTACTTTTTACGCACTCATAACATTTTGTAAGCTTTTCATAAGCTGTCATAAAATTTCCTCCTATCAATCCTCACCAAGCTTCAGCGCCTGACTTATCTTTATCTTCTTTATAAGTCTGCCAAGCACCACAAAGGCTGTGAGCAGCATTACTCCTATAACTGCATAAAGCTTCAGATAGTCGCTGCGTTCAGGTATCACTGCAAACGGCGGCACTGACTGGCTTGCGTCGAATATGCTCTGGAACAGCGGTACGAAAAGGTCGCTCGTTACGCCACCGATAAAGATAGCGGCGAATATTGCAACGCCTGACACCAAAAGCTGTTCATAGACTATCATCATTATTATCTCTCTGAACTTCATTCCCATTGCTCTTAGGATACCAAACTGCAAAGTCCTGCTCTTTATGGAGAGTATCCAATAGATAAGGAAACCTATTATGCACATCACCATGATGATGATAAAGCCGAGAGTGAGAGCGCCGTTCATGCCCTGGAGCATAGGGTCGTTTTTCTTTTCTATGGTCTGCTGGCTTGCAGATTCAAGGGTGAGGGGTTTAATGCCTGCTTTATCTATTGAGTCATAAAACTCCTGAACGGAAGCTCCGTCTTTGAGCTTGAACCATACCTCATAAGGCTCCATGCTTGTCTGAACGTTCACATAATCGTAGTTCATAACGGCAAAGTCCATATAACCGCCGTTTTTCGCCTCTTTATAAGGGCTTAGTCCCGGCCAGTAGTCAACAAAGGCAAGGACGGTCACTTCAAATGACTCGTTTCCGCCCCACTTACACTCTACAGTATCACCAAGCTCCAGACCGTAGCTCTTGAAGCTTGAAGAGAGGATAACTCCCGGGGTGTACTCTGCGAGGGCGTTCAGGTAGTTATTTAACTGAACAGGCAGAAGTCTGTCCTCAAATTTGCAGACCTTTGAGAAATCGCTAGGCACTATGGTCATAAGCTGGACATTGCTTGTTGAGCTTTTGCCTGAGCTTGTGTCAACGCTTTGGTCAAGGAAATCGTCACGGGTCTTTTCCTCATCGTCAGATTTTGTCTGCTGTCTTGGAACGTTCATTTTGTTTGAAGATATGGTCACGTCGTCTTTTCTGAAAACCTTTGTGACATTTTCCACTCCTGCGAGCTTTTCAAATCGCTCAAAAACAGGCTCTACATACTGTATGGTAGTTTCTGTATCTTCTTCGTCGCTTTCTTCGGAAGTCTGCTTTGTGCCTGATTGAGCTGCCTGAGATGCGCTTTGAGGAGTGGACTGCTGTGCAGATTCTATTTTACTGCTATACCACTGCTCTGTAAGAACAGCGTCGCAGCCAACCCCATAGGCAACGCTTTCCTCTGCATTTCTGTTCAAGGCTCTTGCAGTATTTGCAAAGAACACGCCCAATGATACAGTAAGAACAAGGAACAGCATCAAAAATCTTTCCCTGCCCGTTGAGGAGCGACCGATATTAGTCAGTGAAACATACTGTGCAGGCGACCACACTCTTCTGCCTATTCTTGCAAGAAGCCTTATTATATAAGGATATATCCTTATAAGGAACAGACCAAGGCCAAGTATAAAGGCAGTGGAAGCCACGAACATTATAGGGTTTACTGTTGCGGTGGTGTCTGTTACACCCTCTGCAACAAGCTTTTCCTGAGTTTTGTTGTAATAATAAAGCCAGCCAACTGAACCGCCCACAAGGATAAAATCAAGGCAGACCTTTTCCCACAGAGCGTGCTTTTTCTTTTTGGCTTTTGACTGCTTATGCTCAACGATAGTTGTTTTGGTGGCAGGAACGATCGGTATCATAGTTGTGACAAAGAACACTGCCACGGCTATTGCCGCATAGACGACAGCTTCTATTGTCATATGAACAGGGAGCGAACGCCTGTTGACAAACTCCAAGAATCCGTTTGACGCACCAAGTACCTTGCAAAGTCCAAGACCTGCGAATGGTCCTATTATAACGGTCAGAACGCCCAGCACGAGAGATTCCAGAGCATAAATGCCCATTATCTGCAAGCGGCTTGCTCCACGGCTTTTGAACACCGCTATCTCGTTACGCTCCTGCTCAACGTTGAGCTGCGACACCATAAAGAGATAGAATATTATCATAAGTATGACAGGTATCTGCAAAAGCCACAAAACAAGCTGGAGCTGTGATGAACGGCTCTCATAGTCCTTGAGGATATCTGAGGCAGGCATCGAAAAGCCTATGGAATTTTCACCAAAATAGGTCTTTTGCTTTGCTATCATCTCGTTTGTGCTTGCAAGGTCAGTCATATTCATGGAAGCATAATCCACCGCATAGTTATGGACAGCCTTTGTGATATTCACAACGCCAGTATCAACGCAATCCCCGAGCATTGTGTCATAATCTGTAAAGACAACGGCTGTATACTGAGAATCAAGGCCCTCTGCCCAATATGCGTCATTTTCGTCCTTAACGTCAAAAACGCCCACGATCTCTATTTTTATTGACTTGTTATCATCAAACACGTCGGCTATCTCATAGACTGTGTTTATAGCAAGCTCTGTGCTTTTCAGGGCTTTTTCTGTGGCAACGCACTCGTAAACGCCGTCTGAACGCTTGCCTGCAGTGAACATTCTGCCCTGCTTTATGCTGATATGGTCAGAGATATCCGTCATACCGCCGAGAGTGAATCTTGCCTGCGAATTGCCATCTGAAACGGCAAGTGAACGCACATAGAGATACTCGTCACTTATATACTTCTTATCAAGCTTTTCAGGCAGACCAAGCTCCTTGAACTGAGCCTCCACTTTGTTATTATAATTCTCAACAGCTTTCTGCTGCTCACTGCCTGAGATATCCATTTTCAATCCATAGCTGGTATTATACGCACCTGGATAGATCTCATATTCTGTCTGGAACGACTCAAGATCCTTTACAAGCATTCTTTGCAGAGAAGCGTTCATATAAATAGGGATAGTGCTCATCATGGCAGACGCCATAACAAAGCCTATCAGCAGGCAAAGCACCATCCATTTGGTGTTTCGCATTTTACGGAACAATAAGGTGAACATAAGCTTATCCTTTCAAACCTATCTGATAACAATTTCGTCGCCCTCTTTAAGACCCGATCTTATCTCGGTCTGAGAGCCTGTAGAAAGTCCTGTTTCCACTTCAACGGCAGTTTTTTCACCGTTTTTCAGCACATAAACTACCTTTGTGCCGTCAACCTTTTTTATCAGATTATTTGAGATAACGATAGCGTCCTTTACGCTGTCAAGGACAAGTATCGTATCTGCAAGCTGACCCACTGTTTCCGCAGGGGCGGTATCCTTGAAACGAACATAGATAGTATCCGCCTGATAATCTATACCTGTATCGTCAACATTATTGTGATCCTCATTCTGCTCAGCCTGATAATCAGCAAGCTTTTTAGGAGTCATAAAAACAACACCGTCATAATAATCCTCGCCTATCCTTATCTGCACTTCTGTGTCGATATCATACTGGGTGAGGTCGTCAGGCTGTATTGCGATATAAAGAGCCGAAGTATCTATAACAGTTGCGATAGTCTGACCAGGATTTACGTTGTCGCCTGCTCTTACGTCAGAGAGTGACGAAACAACGCCGTCTATAGGTGATTTCAGGCTTGAATCCTCCTTCTGAGCCTGCAATTTTTCAAGCTCTTTTTCAAGGAGCTGAACGTCAACATAAGCAGAGTCTATCTCTGCCTGAGTGCCGCCGCCCTCATAAATTATATCAACTTTAAGCTTTGCTTTTTCGAGGTAAAGCTGTTTTTCTTCTATCTGATAGTCAAGGTCATATGTATCAAGGTCACAGATAACATCACCCTTTTTGACCTTATCGCCTGCTTTTACATAAAATTTTGACACTGTGCCGCTCTGCTTTTCATAAGAAAGAGTATACTGATTTTCCGCTGTGACAGTGCCTGTTGCGACTATCTTCTTTTCAAGGTCTTTTTTCTTTGCCGTCACTGTGGAATATGTAACATCGCTTGCCTTCACGGTCGGTGCATCAAGGACTTCCTCCTCGTCAGGAAGCAGATAGCAGCCCCCTGCGGACAGGCACATTATCGCTGATACTGCGGCAGCAAAAAGCTTTTTTAAATCAACTTTTATATTCATGTTCAGACTCCTAACTGAATATTTTTATAAACAACTTACCATGGGCAATAATACCCAAAGTAATTATATCAAAAAAAAGATGTTTTTTCTATACACGATTGTACTAAATTAACCTGACATTTCAAAGCAATATGCACAATTGCGTTGCTTTATATATGTACAAATTTAATAAGTCTTAAATATATGAACATAAAAAGGCTTTACGCAAAAAAAAGTCCCACACCGAAGTGCAGGACTTTTGATAAGCATATTTGCAAATTAGTTTGCAAGACCTGATCTTTCAACACCCTCGATAAAGTATCTCTGAAGGAATACATACATGATAAGGATAGGTGTGATAGAAAGCAGACAACCTGCTTCAAGCCATACGATTATCTGTCTTACAGATACCGCCTGACCGTCGAAGAGCTGCTGAGTCAGGTTTGTATTCAGGTTCTTCAGCATAAGAGCAACAGTGTCGTTCTGTGTGAAGAATGATGATGATACATAGTAGTCGTTCCAGTACCAAACGATAGAGAACAGGAATACTGTCAGGAACGATGACTTTGCGTTAGGACACATGATAACAAGGAATGTTTTCAGTGGGCTGCAGCCGTCGAGGTATGCAGCATCTTCAAGCTCCTTAGGAAGTCCTCTGAAGAACTGACGGAAGATGAAGATAAACAGACCTGCACGGAGTCCGTTTGCAAACAATGCAGGAAGATACATTGTCCAACCGCTGTTGATAAGCGATGTTGATTTGCCAAGTGTGAATACCTTAGCAAGCCACTCCGGCTTGAAGTAAGCATACTGGAGGTAAAGTGGGATAGTTGTGATCTGTGGAGGTACGATGATCATAAGAACAACGATACCGAACAGGATTCCCTTACCTTTAAACTTAAATCTGGCGAAGCCGTAGCCTGTGATAGAGCAGGTGATAACCTGAAGGACAGATGCCACGAGGTTAAGGATAACTGTGTTTACAACAGTATCTTCAAACTTCATTACTCCCCAAACGTCCTTGATGTTATCAAGTGTGAAGCTCTTAGGGATCCAAACTACTGATGGGTCGTTCATCTGCTCATTTGGTCTGAACGCAGTTGAAAGCATGAATATCAGTGGATAGAGGATTACGAAGCACAGACCAAACAGGATAAGAAATCTGAAGAACGGCCAAACCATTCCGATAGCTCTTCTTCTTCTGTTATAGCTGATCTGCTCAGGGGTGAGATATTTCTCAAGACCCTCCTCTTTCATCTTCTTATAACGGGCTTTAATAGCAGCCTTTCGTTCTTTTTCGAACTCTTTTTCTTCTTTTTTAGTTGCCACTTAAATCCCCCCTTATTCTACTTCATAGTAAACGAACTTATTAACAAGTGCTACGACAAGTGCAAGGAATACTGCTACGATAAGGAAGTATGCCCAAGCCATTGCCGCTGAGTAGCCATGCTCCCAGTTGCTTGCCTTGTTAAGAACGATCGTCATAACTTCGTTCTGTGGATCGACGAATGAGTCAACGATTGTATAAACCACGCTTGAAAGTATCATTGGGCTGATATAAGGAATTGTGACTTTCCAGAAGAACTCCCATGAAGTTGCACCCTCGATCTGGGCTGCTTCCTTAGCTGAGAGCGGTATACCTTGAAGTGCTGAAAGCACCAGAAGTATCTGGATACCTGAGTTCCATACAAGGTTCAGGATGTCGGTGGTCAGCGAGTTTATCATCATAGTGAGCTTATCACTGATGTTGTAGATACCGAGGAAGTTCAGCAACTGGTCAACGAGGTCAGCCTCGAACATTGAGCTGAACTGCTCAGATCCGCCTGCATATCCGCCTGTGCTCATGTTACCGTTGATGATGTCGATAACAGGACCTGTAGCGATGATAACAGGGAGGAAGAATACTGATCTTGCGAATGTTCTTCCCTTGAATTTCTGATTAAGGATAACTGCGATAAAGATAGAGAATATGAGGATAAGAGGAGTTCTCAAAACCGTATTCTCGATCATTGCTACCAGAGCCTTGGAATAATCCTGATCCTTACGGAAAGCGTTTACATAGTTTTTCCAACCGATAAAGGACATTTTCATTCCGCCCTGAGTTACCTCAGTTTTGTTGAATGAGTAAATGAGAGATTCTATAAGAGGCAGGATAAAGAAGTAGATAGTACCCAGCGCCCAGATCGCTATAAATCCGTAGCCGTAAAGTCCTTTTCTTTTTTCATAAGAAAGTCTGTGCTTCTTTTCCTTCATCACAGGTGCAGGAGCGACTGCCTCAGTGGCAGGCTCTTCTGCGATTATCTCCTCTGTTGAAATTTCTTCTATAACAGCCTCAGCGTCATTTTCCTTTTCGACTGTATCTTCAAGATCCTCAGCCTTAACAGCCTCGATCTCTTCAGGAGTGTTTTTGATCTCTTCGCTCATTATTCTGTCAAACCTCCTTCTATACAATCTGCAAGGTCATAGACCTCTGTGCCTACGGTAGCTGTTGCGTTCTTCTTATCAACACTGATAACAACGTCTGAAGCTCCGTCCTTTGAATAAGTTGTGGTAAGAACGTTCTTGTCGTCGCTCAGCTCATACTTTGTGATCGTATAATCTGAAACGCCTGAAAGTATGCTGCTTACCTTTTTGTACTGATTAGCCGCAAGATCTGTCCAGCCTGCATAGTTTGAATAATACAGGTCGTCATATTCTGTATCCTGAAGCGTATCAGCGTCAGCGTATGTCATATCATAGTGTATCTGTGAGCCTGAAGCCAGTGAAAGCAGGAATGTTTCATCTGAATTTGAGCTCTTATTGATAGGTGTTGAAGCGTAGTCAACATATCCGTGAATGACCATCTGATAGAACGGGATATCGAAATCTGTTACGTTGAATCCACTGGAGTAAACAGGAACGTTTGAAACGTTTGTTACATATGGGAGAACGTAAGAGTTCGCACCGTCTGCGAATACTGTACTGATCTTCTCGCTCGCACTCTTATAGCCGTCAACGACAGTATTCATGGTCTTGCTTCTGCTTGAAGGATCCTTCTTTGAATAGTCAGAAACAAGCTTTGTTGAATAATCACCGAAGCCGATAGAAGTGAGCTTTTCATCAGTATAGCTCTCGAGCATTTCTGTGAACACATTTGAGTACTTGTTTGGTGTGAGCAGAGCAGGTGAAACTCCCTTTTCTGCAACACCGAAGGCTGGGCTGTATGATGACTGTCTTGAATAAGCATTTGAAACTCTGATAGCTGTGCTTGTAAGAGTCATATATCCCCATGAACCACTGTCCATCTTGAAGTTGTTCATTGAAGGAACGATCTTCATATTATCGTCCTTTGAGATAAGCTTATCAAATGCGCTTGAACCGCCAAGCTTGCCGGACGGAGATACCTCTGTGGATATCTTGTTCTTAATAGAATCATTTGTCCAGTCGTTATAGTTGACAGTTATGTTGTCAACTCCGCCGTCCTTGAGGATATCAAGTATGTCGGAAGCCTGATCGAAGCCAGTGATCTCTGTTTTAAGATTGAATGGGATACCAAGAATAGAAGTATCCTTCATAACGCCGCCATAAAGGTCAACGTAAAGATCGCTCTTATTTGCCTGAGCCTTAGCTGTAAGACCCTTATTATTGATAAGGTAGTTTCTGTAGACCTCAGCGCAGTCGGCGTAGTTAAGATCCTCGCCGTTATCTGAATCAACAGGATAATAACGAACTCCAAATCTCTCGGTCTTTATTCCGTTCTTCTCGAACACTGTGATCTTGTTTGAATTATCACCGCTCATGAAGAATGAGTCTGAGCTTCTTGTTTCAAACTCGAAGTAACAAGTGTTGTAAGCCTGCTTTTCCTGTCCGCATACCTGAGCGTGAGCATAAACGTTTGACTCACCGTCAGAAGCAACGCAAACAAGTCCGGATGAACCGCTTACTGTTGCAAGGACCGGCATATAAGCCTGCTGAGTGATTCTTGGAGCTGTTATTGGAACAGCTGTATAATCTCTGCCGAATACCTGCTGATTATAGTCAGCGTACTCGGTCTTGCCGTTGTTGTAGTTTATTACAGCACCGCTTCCGTCAGGAACTATCATATAGCCTGTCGCAGTTGAATCAGCAGCGCCGAAGTTAGGGCAGAACTCGATCTTTGTAAGCACCTTTCCGTCTACCTGAGAAGTGTTTTTCTCCTCGATCTCATCTGAATCGCAGTAAACATAGAGGTTATCGTCCTCAAGAACATAGTGTATCTTGAGCTTCACACCATCAGAAACGTAGTTATATGTAGCAACAACGCCGTCTGAATTTTTCTCCCATTTTACTTTTGCCTTGTTGGAGTAAACCGGAGCAGGGGACTCTGTTCTCTTTTCCTGTCTAAGGTCACCGACTCTGATAGCGGCACTTGCAGCGATCTGCTTTCTCTGGGCATTTTTCATTGCTGTGCCCTTAACTGTGTCGATAATTGTCTGGTCAGCCTGAACATTTATAGGCGAAGTCCACCAATACTTACCTGAAGCCTTTACATAAAGACAAAGTCTTTCGTTTTCTTCGTCAAGATAAAGAGCTATCTTGTCGTTCTCTGTTATCTTTTCGCACATTGCAAGAGCTTCTTCGTCAGTTATAGGCTGAACCTCGTCGTCCTTGCTTGCTGTAGTAGTTGTTTTCTCATCGGCTGCTGAGTCTTCAGCAGCTTTATCGCTGCTTTCATCGGCAGTAGCTGCTGCGTCGGAAGCGTCAGCTGAGCTTGTATCATCAGCCGCTGAATCGACACTGCTGTCAGTATCCTTTACTGCGGCGCTTGAATCAGCCTGGCTTGAACTCTCGTCAGTGGAAGAAACCACCATTGACCCCAGAGGCATCAGCATTGTAAGGCAGATAGCAAAGACAACTGCTTTCTTGTAACTTTTGTTATGCATTTATTATTTACACCACCGTTTCTGTTTTAGCCTCTGATTCTGTACATGATCTCAGTATAAACTGAGTAACCGAATACATATACCTGCTGGAACAATGAAAGGAGAAGTATCGCAAGGAACAATATAAGAAGCATTGCGAAGATCGTACCAATAATTGAAGCAAGTGTTTTTCCGAATGAATACTGGTGAACGGCTCTCATTGCCTGCACCATAAGGATAACAGACCAGCCGATGCCAAGATACTGGATAGCTGTGATCCAGATCGACTCGTCCTGTACCAGAACGTTTGAAAAGATCACTGCGATAAATGTGCAAACGATGTAAGGAACAAGAGAATATGCAGAATAGATGCAGATCTTTTTAAGTGTACCTTCACCGTCGAGAAGTGTGCATATTGCCCAGTTGCCGAGTACCCATGTGAAGAAGTAAACTACAGACTGAACGATAAGCGGAACAACGTTGAATACTTTAACGTAGCTGTCATTGAACTGAAAGCCTGTGAGCTGTCTGTCAACGACCATTGCAATAAAGAGGAAGAGAACTATTATCATAGAGATCTTTATAGAACCCTGCTTTTTCCACCTAAGGTCTTCAAAGCCCTCAACAGGGTGGAAAACGCAATGCTTGAGCCAACCTACCGGAGTAAATTCATACATATCAGTTTCCCTCCTTCTTTTTGCGCTTGATGAGCTTTATGCCCTTTTTCTTGAGAACTGCTTTTACGATGAGCAGAGCGATCAAAACGATAATAACTACCATTATCACTGTGAAGTTATCTCTGAGCCATTCTTCTCTTGCATATTTGAATGCCTTATCGTAATCGTCCTGATCGTAAGCTGTCTTGAAGTAATCCAGAGCCTTTGTATACTCGCCGTCGTTAAGGCAAGCCTTACCAAGTCCGACATAAGCCATTGCATAGCCGCCGTCTCTCTTTATAACTTCTTCCCAGTCAGCTCTTGCGTCTGAGTATCTACCCTCGTCATAGAGGAGAACTGCTCTGTGAACGACATTACCGAAAGTTGTTTCAGTATAAACTGTGATATCGTTCTTTGTTCCGTCAAGGATATAGACCTCGTTACCTCTTGCCTCGATAGCGTTTGGTCCAAGGAAGCTTCCTGCTTGATCGGATGTGGAGTTCTTTGTACCAAAGATACAAAGGAGGTTGCAAAGCTTATCATACTGGAACACTCTGCCGTTTTCATAGTCAAGAACATTTATTGTTCCGTTGTCTGAAACACAGATATCTGTGAGTCTGCACTTATAAGTTTTGTTTGTTGTTGAATCATACTCTGAAGCAACATCACCGAATGAATACTTGTCGCCGACTGCGTTATCCCAGATGTTATAACCTGCTGGGTTAAGCTTCTTAACGGCGTCGGTCGTAGTATTTGCAGCCTCAGTTACAGTGTAGATAAATCCGTCTGCGTCGATATCGAAGTTTGCATACTCGACCGGAACGTTTCTTGTCATTGCTGAGATCTGCTCGTTTGAAGCGATCTTTCTCCACAGCTTCTGAGCAATGACAGCGGCGGTTACCTCAACACGGTTAGCACCGTAGAAGCCCTGGAACTCGCCGTCCTTATTGAACTGAACAGAACCTGTGTTTACTGACTTACAAACAACGTAGATGTTCTCTGCCTTATCTGCAAGTATCTTTGAAGGGTTGAATGTTTCGGAATCATAAAGCTTTGTGTCAGGCTTTGTGTATTCCTGCACCAGAGTCATCTCTGTGCCTGACTCAACAGTGCATTTAACAGCCCTTGAATTGTCTGTATCTGCAATGTAAACATAAAGCTTATCATCAAAGATGCTCTTTTTGACATATATGCCGTTAGGATTAAGGAAGGTCGATCTTCCGTCCTCGCCCACAGATATTTCTGTAGAGCCTGTGAATCCGGTATAACAGCCTGTTACCTTAAGATCAGTATCAAGACGGAGTATTCTGTTGTTGCCTGAATCGCACACCCAGAAAGTATCGTTGTCCTGATCGTAAAAGAGGTCTTTTGCATCTGAGAGCTTTGCAGGAGCGTCATCGCTTATATAAAGCGGGTCGCTCGGATCTGAAAGCCTGTCAAGACCCATATCTGCACCTGTTACAGTCTTTTCTACACGGTAGGCACTCTGCGATGGGATCGCATCGTCCCAATAGTCGTAGTTATAGGCTGTATAAGGCTCATCTGCGAAAGCAGTCACGGTCATGGTCAGCGCCAGACCTGCTGCAAGTGCCGCAGAGATCATTCGTTTTAGAGAGATTTTATTTCTCGACACTACTTATCACCTTTTTTCCTTTTCTATAATCTAAGTTCAAATTAATCCTTCATACCTGAGTTAGCCATTGTTTCCATGACGTTGCCCTGAGCTACAAGGAATACGATCAGTGGTGGTATCAGAAGTACAACTGCTGCGGCAAATGTAACGCCCTGACGAGCAAGACCTGCTGCTGTGATCTGCTGTACAACTGTAGGTAGTGTTTTGAGCTGCTCGGAGTAGATAAGTGCTCCGCCCTGAATGTTCCATGCTCCCTGGAAAGCGAAGATGATAAGTGTCATCAAAGCTGGCTTTGAGTTTGGAACGACGATCTGCCAACAGATCCTGAACAGACCTGCGCCGTCCACCTTAGCCGCTTCCACCATGGAGTCGTGGATGGTTGTCATGCTCTGACGCATGAGGTAAAGACCCATTGATGTTGAAATGCTTGGGAGGATCAATGCCCAGTATGTATCGATCATATGGAGCTTAGCCATTACGAGGAACTGCATGATCCATGTTGCATTTGAGGAGAACAGGAGGGCAATAACGATGATCTGGTTAATGACCTTGTTTCCCGGGAATTTACACTTTGCAAGAACGAATGCTGCGCAGCAGCAAACGAAAAGGTTGCAGATACAAATTACTATTGTAATAAAGAAGCTGTTGAAGATATATCTTGACAGCGGTACCTGCCATGAGCTTGCGGCTACCTTGAACATATCTGAGAAGTTGTTGGTAGTCGGATTCAGTACATAAAGCTTTGGAGGGAATACGAAAAGTTCCTCAACAGGCTTCATAGACTGGATAACTGAGTAATACAGCGGGAACACCATGAATGCACCAAGGAGACAGAGGAATACGAAAATAACTATATCTCCGCCAAGAGAACCATTGACTCTCGCCTTTTTCTCTTTGACCTTCAGCTTTTCAATAGACTGCTGCTTTTTTCTTTTTCTAGCCATTTTATATACTCCCCTCCTTTAGTCAAGATACTTGCCTAAGAGCCAGTTGATACCCTTATTGGCAAGGAGCATTGCAGCGAACAATACGAAACATATTGCTGACGCATAACCCATTTCGTAACGAATGTTACCATAGTCTGTTGCGTGGTTCATGATCGTGTGAGCTGCATAGTCTGTTGAAGGCAGACCTACGAGGTTCTGACCAACAACGCCGACTGTGAATGATGCTGAGATCTGGATAACAGCAGCGAACAGAAGCTGTGGTCCCATTGAAGGGATAGTGATGTAGAAAAGCTCCTGCCATCTGTTCTTGATACCCTCGATAGCACCTGCTTCGTACATTGACTTATCAATGTTCTGGAAGCCTGCACGGATAGCAAGGAAGCCTGCACCCATTGACATCCAAAGCTGAACGATGATAACAACTGTAAGGATATAGTTTGTATCTGTGAGCCACTGTGCAGGTTCGTTCAGGATACCCAGATCGATAAGCACAGCGTTCAGGTAACCGTAGGAGTCACCTGACAGGATAAGCTGCCAGGTAACATATACGGAAGTTGTCATAGAAGGTGCATAGAACACGAATGTGAAGAAGGTTTTGAGGAATGCGTTCATCTCGTTTATCAGCCAAGCGATGATAAAGCTGAGGATATAAGAGAACGGTCCTGTGAATATCGCAAAGATAAGAGTGTTTCTTACTGCGATAAGGAATACGTCGTCGTTAAGGAACAGCGTATAGAAATTTGAAAGTCCTACGAACTTAGGAGTTTCGATCATGTTAAAGTTTGTAAAGCCCATTGGCAGCGACATTACGACAGGCACTACCGTGAAGATAATGAACAAAGACATGAAAGGCAGGAGCATTGCATAGCAAGCCTTGTTGGTTTTCATCATGTGCCATGTGTACTTCCACTTGCCCTGTTTTATCATAGGCGCTTCAGGATTGGTTTTGGCCATTAGTTACTCCCCTTTCATTAATTGTCGTACAGACCAAGATCTTCAAGCTTACGAGTGATCTCGTCATTGATATCCTTATTGTACCAGAACAGTGTATCACGAGCGTTGTCGTAGTCATTAACTACAGCTCTGAATGCGTTCATAACGTTTCTTGTTACACCGTAAGATGCAGGAATGATTGGGATCTCTACCTGTGAATTAAGCTGGTCAAGAAGAAGATTTACTTCTGAAGTTGTCCAAGACAACTGCTGAAGAGCTTCTTCGTTAGCTGTTGCATATCTACCCATTGTACCAAGGATAGACTCGATGTTGTTACCGTACTTGACCTGAGCGTCAGTTGAGGTGAACCACTTGATGAAGTCCCAAGCGCCCTCCTGATCTGCTGCCTTTGTGAAGATAATAGCACCTGAACCATTGGAGTTTGCTGCGTGGTTGATAGTTCCGTCTTCCTGAACGGTACCTGGAACCGGCTGGAATCCCCAGCAGCCCTTGATCTCAGGAGCGGCTACAGAAAGCTGGTTGTAGAATGTGTAGTTCTGGATAACTACTGGCATATCACCTGTTCTGAAACGTGTGAATGCATCATATGTCTGCTGGAAGCTGTATGTTGTATAGAACTTTGTCCAAGTATCGAAAGCGTTTACGGCTTCCTGAGTATCGAATGTTGTCTTTGTCTGCTCTTCGTTGTAGTAGTTAAGACCCTGCTGGAGAAGGAGCATAGCGAATGTGTTACCAGGCTCTGTGATAGCAGATACCTGAGTTGTTCCGCCTGTGCTTGTCATTACAGGGAGGATAAGACCAACTTCAAGGTAGTTTCTCTGAAGTGTTGGCAGACAGTTAAGAAGTCCGTCCCAAGTATTAAGATCTGTTGCCGGGTCGATATCGTACTCGCTGAGGATATCAGAACGATAGAACAGCATCGGGAAGGACTGGTCACATGGAAGACCGTATGTACCTCCGTTGTACTGATAAAGAACAGTAGCGTCGTCTGCAAAACGTGTCTTTACCTCGTCAAAGTCGCTGAATGTGGTGAGATCTGTAAGAACGCCACGGGCTGCAAGCTGGATAGGGAAGTCGCCGCCCATGAAGAGAGCGAGGTCAGGACCCTTGCCTGCAAATGTAGCCTCAACGATACCGCCCTGAACGAGCTTAAGATTGATCTTTGTTTTAGCTGTTGGATTGTATTCACTTGAAATGAGCTGCTGAAGAGCCTCAGCGTTATCACGACCGAGCATTACCCAGCACTCCATAGCGCTTTCGTCCTCATCGGACAGTGCGTTGTAGTCCTCGAAGAATGAACCGATAAAGCCCTTGAAGCCGAAGCCAAGTGATCCAAAGAATGACTTGTCACATGAAGTGAAATCCTGATCGGAAGTAACTACCTCGATCATATCAACTTCAAGAGGCTGCTCACGATACTGGTTTACGAAAGAAGAAACTGATGTGATGTTATCCTTGATCTGTGACATCATCTCAGGGATAAGGTCAGGCTTCTTTATACACTTATCAAGAACGATAGCCATTTTCTCAAGAGTTTCAGCCTCAGTTCCGCCTGAACCTGAAAGCTTCTCGATCTCAGCCTTCTTATCTCTCAATGTCTTAGCATATTCCTTGAAATCAGGAACGATAGAAGGGATGGCTGTGTCGATCATGTAGTTGTTGTATTCATCAGGATCAGGACCTGTGATCTGTCTGATCTGTCTATAGTAGCTGTTTATGTTATAAACAAGCTCGTCCAGATCGCCCATGATCTCACCGATCTCACCAGGAACTGCTTCCAGAGAAATAGTGTTTGTGCCTGCCTGGAGGTAGAAATAAAGATCGTCGCCATTTTCAGACTTTGGCGTTGTGATGCTCCAGTCTGTATCATAGTAGAACTTTATCTGATTAGCTTCAAGGCAAGGTACTTCGCCATTGACATAAAGTCGTCTGTTGGAGTACATACCTCTCATCTGATCCTGTCTGCCTCTTATACCTATCTTATAGTAGCCGGCCTTGTCAACGTTGAACTCCCATGTTACTGTCTGAGTTGACTGCGTCCAGCTTCCTGAACCAATAGTATTATATCTTGTTTTAGTAGGGCTTGAGCCGTTTGCGCTAGATGTGAGATAAGAGCTCTTATCTGATGTAGGATAAAGAGTTCTTGATGACTTGTAGGCAGCAGTTTCACCCTCAAGAGTGATCTTCTGTCCCTGAGCCTGCGTCAGATCGCTGTCTGATGGTGCTGTGTAGGCAGCAGGTGCTTCATACTGATAGAAAGTAAAGCTCTTGACAGCAAACTCAGCCTTTTCAGATTCAAATGTTATCGTATGTTCGCCTGCCTCCATATAGAACTCCAACGGCTCGTTAAAAAGTCCGTCGATGTCCTCCAGAGGAGTTTCCTGCCAGCATGGAGTCGATACCTGTCCAGGACGGATATCGTTCTGTCTTGAATCCTGTTTGATCTCAGATTCGTTGATCCATCTCTTGCTCAGCGTGATTCTTGACGCTGTTGCATATGGGCTTTCGCCGTCGATAAGCAACGAAAACTCAACGTCGTTTGTGTTGCTTTCAAGTGCCTCATATATCATCTTGATATTGTAGACGCCTGTTTCAGGAATGTTCACCGTCCAAGAAACTGAACCCTCCTGATTTGCCCACTGCATAACATCATTCTCTCCATCTACTGTAGTTACAGTGATCTGAGCGTCTGTTACTGAAGCAGGATCGTAATCCTTTCCCAAGACCTCGACTGTCTGGTCAGGTCTTGCAGCGTCGGCATACTTCTTTACATAGTTAGTATAAGAAGTCTGACGGATCGAATCGGTACCCGTCGTGGCAGCGGAGCTTCCGTCGCCTGTTGCAGAATCATCAGCAGTTGCCTGCGTGCCTAGAGTGCTGTCGTCCGCCGCTTCACTGTCTGCAAATGCCGGAACTGATGCGCTTGCACACAGAGCAAGTGCCAATGCGGAAGCAATAACACGCCTAAACATTGTGTCTTTCACTATGAATCCACCTTTCTAAATAAATTGCTTTTGGTTTTGCGAGAATCAAGCCTACTTAATTACATTCTAATATAAATAGTATAGAACCTCTTCATTATGTGATCCCCCACGGGAAATAAAGAAAATAAAGCTTACGTCCCCCCCGATCTGAACAGCACGAGCTTTTCGCCGTTCTCATCAAGTTCGACCTTGACCTTATCGCCGCCTTTTATCTCAAGAGCGTCCATAAAGTCCTTCGGGAGCTGCAGCCGTCCGGATCTGTCGAGGACGATAAGCTCTTCATGAGCCGTTTCCTCGCTGTTCTCAACCAGCACGATATCTCCCATTTCATTAAGCTCCTCCACATAAGAACGCTTTCTTACGATCTCAGAGCTTGTTCTTCCGTCTCTGATAGCCACCACTCTGTCGATATGGTCGGCAAGCTTAAGGTCATGGGTAACGATCACTATAGTGATCTTCTCATCTTTATTAAGCTCCTTGAATATATCAAGTATCATATTGGAAGTCTTTGTATCCACCGAGCCTGTAGGTTCATCAGCCAACAGTAATCTCGGATCGTTTGCCAATGCAATAGCTATTGCAACTCTTTGCTGTTCGCCTCCCGACATCTGGTCAAGCCTGCTGTTTTTTCTTTTCAGCAGTCCCACTCTGTCAAGCAGCTCCAGTGCTTTCTGCCGTCTTTTATGCTCGCCGTTAAGCAGCATAGGAAGCTCGACATTCTGCACAGCCGTAAGATACGGCACAAGATTTCTTGCATTATTCTGCCACACAAAGCCTACGGTGTTCCTTTTATACTCCATATAATCCTTATCAGTAAACTTCAGAAGATCCTTACCGTCCACATAAAGGTTTCCCGCCGAAGGCTTATCAAGTCCTCCAAGCATATTGAGCAGCGTCGATTTACCACTTCCTGAGTTTCCGACGATTGCCATAAGCTCTCCACGCTCCACATCCAGGTCAAGTCCTTGGAGCGCCACCACCTCAACATCAGAAGTTTTGTAGATCTTCACCAGATTTTCACACCGTATCATATATTTATCATTGTCGGCAGCTACAATAGTATCAAGTTCATCACTCAACTATCTCACCGTCCTCTAATGTATAAACCTTATCGGCTATATCTATCATGCTGGGGTCGTGAGTGGTCATTATGATTGTCATCTCATCTCTCGCCACCAGCTCTTTGAAAAGCTTTACAACGTGGAGCGCAGTTGCCGTATCAAGCTCGGCAGTAGGCTCGTCCGCAAAAATTATGTCAGGCTTATGTGCGATAGCTCTTGCTATAGCAACTCGCTGCTGTTCACCACCGGACATTTCCCCCGGTCGGTGGAACATTCGCTTTTCAAGTCCCACGCTTCGCAGACATTCCCTTGTGCGCTTATCCCTTTCTTCATATGGATATTTCGCAAGTCTTAGACCAAAGTCAACGTTTTCATAAGCGGTCATTCCCGACATGAGTGCCACAGATTGGAACACGAACGCCATTTTATACCGCCGTATATCATCTCTGGCTCTTTCAGAAAGCCTTGTAATATCCCGTCCGCCAAACATGACCTTGCCCTTTGTTGGCTTGTCAAGCGCTCCAAGAATATTGATAAGAGTAGTCTTACCGCTTCCTGAACGTCCCCTAAGGATCGTCAGCTTGCCCTTTTCTATTTCGATGTTGATATTTTTCAGCGCATTCACAACGCTTCCGTCGCCGATCTTAAAGTCACGGCACAGATCTTCAGTTGAAAGTATAGTGTCCATACCGCATGGCTCCTTTATCACATCAAACAGGATCATCGCCCTCATCTCATCCACTGTATTGGTCATTTTGACCTATGTAATATACTCAAACAAAGGTTAAAATATTTGTGCATTATTCACATATCGTGTCAGAAGCACACAACGACCACAACATATTGTATTTCTTGTACAATATGTTCAAATTTCGGGCAATAAATTATGCAAATCAGCCCACAATTTTATGTAAAATGCCAAAATGGGCTTATTTAGCTAATCTTAATTATATCAATTTCTCTGTATTTTGTCAAGGATATTAAACGTTTAAGATAACATAAAAACGAGGCTTGCGGAGGATTTAGTCACCTTAAACAAACTATAAAATCATTTTTTGTGCATTTCGCAATAAATCTTGTCAAAAAAGGTTGAAAACTCTGTAACCGTCAAGATTTTAGCTTTCAATTAATAAAAATTTTACATTTTGAAGAATAAAATCCGAAAAATTTCTACTGATATGCACAAAAAACATTTGATATATTTATTTAAAATATGCAAAAGCAAAACTGTTCTTAACATTATGTAAAAGGAGGCAAAAAAAACTATACAAAAAGGCATTTGTGCAATTTGAACCTATAAAAAAAGCCAAATGTGAAAGAAATAAGCCTGCAATATGACGTAATATTCCCGTAAAAAACATTAAACATTGTCCTATTTATCATACAGTTTTCACATAAACAAGTATAATATTAGATAACGAAACAAGAAAGCCCCACAAGGGGCGGTTAAAATTGATTACCACGGCTCACGCCGCTGACATACCAGGAGGTTTTCATCATGAATGAATACAGAAACAACAACTTCAATGATAACAATAATAACAACTTTGAGAATAGCTATACACAGCAAAACGGATATAATCAATATCAGGCTCAGGCAGGCAGCGTGAATGAGTTCACATACAATCCTAATAAGAAAAAGTCAAAGGGCAAGAAGGTGCTTTCAGGCATTATCGCAGTGCTTTGCGTTGCAGCTATCGGAACCACTTCCATTGTAGGCTACAATCTTGTTACAGGAAAGAACGCTGTAGGCTCTTCAAACAGCGGCACCGTTGTTTCAAAGGACGACAGCTCATCAAACAGTGCAAAAAGCACTGTTGACCGTTCAAATCTGCCAACTATCCAGCAGCTCTCAACTCCGTCCGACGCACTGACTATCCCTGAGATAGTAAAGAAGGTCTCACCTTCTGTTGTAGGCATCTCCTGTATCCTTTCAAACGGCACCGCAACAGGTTCAGGTATCGTAATGAGCGAGGACGGCTACATCGTAACCAACGCACACGTTGTTGATGGTGCACAGTCTATTTCAGTTGTGCTTCCTGACAGCTACAACGATACTTCAAGCAAATCAGATGACAGCAAATCAAGCTCTGACAGCAGCTCTGATGACGATGAGGACAACCTCACATACACAGCTACCCTTGTAGGCAAAGACACTCAGACTGATATCGCAGTTTTGAAGATAGACGCAAAGGGACTTACAGCCGCTGAGTTCGGCACATCTGCAGATCTTCAGGTAGGTGAAGCTTCTATAGTAATAGGCAACCCACTTGGCTTCTCACTTGCAAACTCTGTAACAGCAGGTATTATCTCCGCAACAGACAGAACGCTCACTGTTGAGGACAGGACAATGAACCTTATCCAGACAGACGCTTCTATCAACAGCGGTAACTCAGGCGGACCGCTCATCAACGCATATGGTCAGGTAATAGGCATCACCTCTGCAAAGGTATCATCATCCGTGGGCGAAGGACTTGGTTTCGCTATCCCTATCGACGAGGCGCTCCCTATTGTTGAGGATCTTATGAAGAACGGTTACGTTACAGGCAGACCTAGCCTTGGAATTTCAGGCACAGACATCACAAGCGCATATTCTTCATACTATGGTATCCCACAGGGCTTCCTTGTAAAGAGCGTTACTGAGGGAAGCGGCTCTGAAAAGGCTGGTATTCAGGAAAATGATATCGTTATAGGCATAAACGGAACTGTTATATCAAACATCAGCGAGCTGAATGAGATAAAGAATAAGTGCAAAGTCGGTGACACTGTTCAGCTTACTATATACAGAAACAAGAAAATGATAAATGTTGACGTTGTTCTCGGCGAGTCCACAGAGGACACTTCTGAGTCAAATGACAACGACCAGAACAACAATAACAATAATAATAACAATAACAACGACGGCTACAACGGCTACTATGGAAACGGTCTTGGCGGATACGACTACGGCTATGGTTTCTAAATAACAAAGCTTTCTTCATATTTTTCATATTCTTTTACTTCAGGGAAAGAGCTGTTCCGAGAGATCGGGACAGCTTTTTTCTTGACTTTCTTCTTGACAGAGGGTCAAAGCAGTGTTATTATAATAAGGTATACTATTAAGGCAACACCGCACAAAGCCCGCCTGACGGTATTGCCTTAAACGAGTACACTTCTTTATTTTGCAAAGGTCGGTGATTTTATGACAAAAGAAGAATATCTTGACTTTTGCGGCTCTATTGCAGGTGCGACATATGACCAGCCTTTCAACGAGGACTTTCAGACCACTGCACTGCGCCACTGGGACACGAAAAAGTGGTTCGGGCTTTTGATGCTCCACAATGACAGGTGGATAGTAAACTTAAAGCTAAAACCCGAAGAAGTGCTGTTTTACAGGGATATCTACAAGGGCGTGACGGAAGCTTATCACATGAACAAGGTCCACTGGATAACATTGTATCTCGACAGCGACGTGCCAACAGAGGAGATAGAAGATCTTACCCTCAGAAGCTTTGAGCTTACAAAGAGTAAAGATAAAAAGAAAACCAAAAAGCGAAAGGAAGCTTTATAAAATGAGAACTTTTTCAAAATCAAGCAAGCTTGATAACGTGTGTTATGATATAAGAGGTCCTGTTATGGACGAAGCAAATGAAATGATAGCAAAGGGAGAGAAGATATTCAAGCTCAATATCGGAAACCCTGCTCCGTTCGCATTCAATGCCCCTGACGAGATAATACAGGCAATGACAGACAATCTGAGAAACGCTCAGGGCTATTCCGACTCAAAGGGCATAACAGAAGCAAGACAGGCTATTTATGATTATGCACACTTTAAGGGCATACCTGTTGAAAGTCTTAACGATATCTACACCGGAAACGGTGTTTCCGAGCTTATCACAATGGTAATGCAGGGTCTTCTCAACAACGGCGACGAGGTCCTTGTTCCTGCCCCTGACTATCCGCTGTGGACAGCTTCCGTTACTCTTGCAGGTGGTACTGCCGTTCACTATATTTGTGATGAAAGCTCCGAATGGTATCCTGACCTTGAGGACATGGAAAAGAAGATAACAGACAAGACAAAGGCTATCGTTATCATCAACCCTAACAACCCGACAGGTGCGGTATATCCAAAAGAGATACTTGAAAAGATAGCAGACATGGCAAGACGTCATGAGCTTATCATATTCTCAGACGAGATATATGACAGACTTCTTATGGACGGCGTTGAGCATACTTCTATCGCTTCACTTTGCCCTGACGTTTTCTGCATCACTCTTAACGGACTTTCAAAGTCACATCGTATTGCAGGCTTCCGTGTAGGCTGGATGACCCTTAGCGGTGATAAGAGCAGAGTAAAAGGCTACATAGAGGGTCTTAATATGCTTTCAAGCATGAGGCTTTGTTCAAATGTACCGAGCCAGTATATAATCAAATATGCTCTTGGTGATTACACAAAAACTGACGATCTGCTCCTGCCGGGGGGACGTATCTACGATCAGAGAGAGTATATCTACAACGCACTTAACAGCATTGACGGTCTGTCGGCTGTAAAGCCTAAGGCGGCATTCTATATCTTCCCTAAGATAGACGCAAAGCGTTTCAACATCACAAATGACGAGCAGTTCGTGCTTGATTTTCTCCGTGAGAAGAAGATACTTCTTGTTCATGGCGGCGGCTTCCACTGGGAACAGCCTGACCATTTCAGGATAGTTTATCTTCCTAAGCTTGAGGATCTTGAATACTCCATGAATGAAATGAGAGATTTCCTCAAAGACTACAAGCAGAAGTAAAACTGTAGAGCGGACAGTGTTCGCCCAATATGCTTTTATGCTCATACCATACATCTACAAATACAGACACGAGGTACAACAAAAATGTCAAAACTTTGCAAATCATGTGGAAACTATTATGAGGGAGATCACTGCGACAAGTGCGGCTATGGCGACCCAAACTTAAAGACCCACGCCGCCGACAAATACAAAAAGCCCACAAAGCCTGAACGTTTCAGGACTGAGGAGGAAAAAGAGCTTTACGCCGAGTGGGAAAAGGAGAAAAAAGAGGACACTGAGATAAAGCGTCATTATGATCCCAACGCAGGCAAAAAGACCCTTGCCATTGTGGCGGTAGTTGTTATAGGCGTTATTGTGGCTGTGCTTTACAAAAGCGGAGTTATTTTCAGCTCCACAAAGACAGAGGTAATAGAAAAATACTTCAAGTCCATACAGACAAGCGATTTCGACTCATTCGTGGAGTGCTTTCCGAAAGAGATGAAGAACGAATACGAACAGCAGCGAACCGAAGGCGGATATGGCAAAGAGCAAGTTATGAAAGAAGTCCTTTACGGTGATTTCATTGAAAGCTATGGTTCTGATTACACTATCGACGTATCTTTCGGCAGAGAAACAAAGCTTAAAGAATCTGAATATGGCCTGAGCGAATACAAAAGCTTTTACGGCTCTGCACCGAATGTTTCAGAGGCTTATGAAATAGTAACGAACGTGACTTTCAAAGGCTCAAAGGGCAGTGAGGACGCAAAGCTTTACATCTATGTTGGAAAATGCAGCGGAAAATGGTGCATTTTCAATATCACGCAGGATAACGGCATTGTTGACGAGGACACGGGGCTTAAAACTTCAGAAAATTAAATAGCACAAAGCAAAACCGCCACGGAGAAAGATCCGCAGCGGTTTTTTGTTTTGCGATAAAACCTATATGGTGGGACGCCGTATTTCTGTTAAACAGAAATTGAGTCGCTCACCTACATATAAGTGGCGTAATTATACGCTTTTATGTGATATTATCTCTTCTTAAAAGCAAATGACTTTCTTGTTCTCTGCTTTCCGCCTATTGACATTGTGAATATCTTGTCGCTCATGAAGATTTTCAGTGTGACAGTCATGCACACTACAAGAAGCACTATCTGATAGATAAGTCCCCCTGCATAAAGGCTGTAGTTGCCAAACATTACGTTCTCGCTTGCCATAAAGGTATGGGTGAACGGTATAGCATAGACGATATACTTTATAACAGGTGAAAGCGTTCTGATATCAACTACCATTGCAAGAAGATATGGTATCATTGCGGAGAAGGTTATAGGCAAAAGCATTGTCTGGGCAGATTTTGCGTCTTTTGCAAGTGCTCCTAATACCATTGAGAGTGACAATGAGATAAGGATAGACACAAACATCTGTATTCCCACAAGAGCATACTGTCCGATGCTCATAGTAAGACCAAGGTTTTCCATTGCAGATTCATATGCCGAGGTATCTCCCATGCCCTCCGTAAGACCGCCTGTCATTTTGCTCATGCCGAACATATAGACCACAGCCTGCAAAGCCGCAACAACACCTGCGGCAAGCATTTTTGACGCAAGGACTGAAAGCCTTGAAACAGGTGCGGAAAGAAGCGTTTCAAGGGTCTTGTCTATTTTCTCGGTAGAGATCGCGCTAAGTATCATCTGAGCCGAGAACATTATAAGAACGAACATTATTATAGGCACTACCATGCTCTGTGCCGAGCAAAGCGACATCACTATAGAACTGCTAACTTTATCTGCCTTATCGCCAACAACCGTTGTTTCAGAAAGCAGTACAGGGTCTTCAAGCTGATTCATTTCGTCCTCTGTCATTGCGCCGCTTGAAAGCTTATCCTGATAGATAGTTGATTTTACTGCCTGCTGTATAACTGCAAGGGCAGTGTCTGAGCCTGTGTTTATATTTGACATGGTTGCAAGAGAGGTCATTCTCTGAACATATCCAACGTCTGCCTTTTTATGCTGTTTTACCTGCTCTGTAAAGCCTTTTGGTATTATCACAACGCTGTCCTGATCGAGCCTTTTAAGCTCTGCGGCATAGTCGTCAGACTTTATATCTACAACTGTTATCTTGCCGTCACCAGCCTTTGCGGTAGCTTTCAGAGAGTTTAAAACGTTTTCTGTGAACTCTGTTTTGTCAAGGTCGCAGATAGTAAGGTCGGAGGCCTTTTCGGCACTGTCGCTTATTGCCCCTGACATTGCCTGACCCGCCATAACAAGCACCACTACTGTGACTATCATTGTTATAATAGTTTGCAGGCTGAGCATTTCCTTTAATTCCTTGCGGAAAAGACTATAAAACTTCACGGTCAAGCACCACCCTTTCAAAGACTTCTTCAAGGTTCTGAGCGCCATATTTTTCAATAAGCTCCGCAGGCTTGCCTACCTCCAGCAACTCGCCCTTTGCAATTATACCCACTCTGTCTGAAACATACTCTATTTCAAGCATATTGTGGGAAGAAAGCAGAAAGCTCATGCCCTCAGAAGCAAGCTTTCTTATCATTCTTCTTATTTCAAGGGCGTTTATAATATCAAGTCCTGAAGTCGGCTCGTCAAGAATAGCCAGCGCAGGGAGCGGCATTATCGCCCTTGCAAGGAGAAGCTTTCTTGCCATACCACGGGAATAATTTGATATTTTATCGTTAAGCCTGTCACCAAGCTCGCATATCTCACAGCCACGCTTAACAAACTCGTAAGCCTGTTCTCCGTTGTCGGCATATATAGAAGCCATGAACTCCAGATATTCTCTGCCTGTCATGGTCTTATACGCACCAGCCTCGTCAGGGAGGTATGTAATGCTTTTTCTTACCATATCAGGTTCAGTGAGAATACTATGACCTGCCACGATAGCGTCGCCCTCTGTTGCCTGCAAAAGTGTTGATATCATTCTTATTGTTGTTGTCTTTCCTGCACCGTTTGGACCTATCAGCGCAAATATCTCGCCCTTTCCAACATCAAAAGTGACGTTATGGGAGGCGTAAATGCCTTTTTTGTACTGCTTTGAAAGCCCTTTGACCTGTAAAACGGTTTCCATCGTTTCCCCATTCCTTTCTTTGTCTGTATCATTGTATTTTTTGTGAATAAATCAAGTATAGCACACCACGTTCCAAATGTCAATTGACATTTGTCATGCACTGTTATGTAAATATGATTTACTAATAGTATACACTGTCTATGGCACGATGTCGATAGCGGCTTTCACCAAAACAGGCATGGTTTTTATTATTTATGCGTTAGAATGTAAAAGTCACTTACTTTGTGAGATAAAGTAAACCACGTTACACAATGATTACAAATCAAATAATATTCTGTACATTTTCAACTCTTTCAAGTACGTTTTTTTGGATATCACAATGTAATGATTTGATTACATTTTGGTTACAGACAAGGGTAAAAAAACGGACGATTGTTGAAAACTTTATAATTTTCAACACCAAATTGCTGTTATAGCATGAGTTTTAAACATTTTCAACATAGTTTTCAACATTTTCAAAAGTTTTCAACTGTAGTTTTCAACTGTCCAAAAAAGCTCTTGTTACCGTTTTTTAATCATTTGTAATTTATTCATTTTTCGTACTTCTATAGTAAATAGGGAGGATTTATTACATTTTAACCAATGAACGAATTTAAAATTTGTGAAGTATTTAAGTTTTAAAATAGGCTTTTGCTGTTTACAAATGAATGAAAATATGTTAAACTTATAATAAATATGAATGAAAAGTTACAATATTCATTATTGGAGGAAAAATTATGGGAAACTTAACCAGTCTGAAGAAAGCCGCCGCTGTGCTGCTGACTTCGGTAACACTCATGTCGGCTGCGGCGGCACTGCCTGCTGTGAACGAAACGCCGCTTCTTTCGCAGACGGCGATAACTGTCGAGGCGGCAAGCGTCGGAAAAGTCACAGGGCTTACTTCAAAAACTCTTAGCAACAGCGAGATAAAGCTTAGCTGGAAAAAGGTCAGCGGAGCTTCGGGATACTCAGTTTGTATGAGAAAAAACGGTAAATATCCGCAGATCGCAGACGTAAAAAGTGGCTCGACCCTCACATACACTGTAAAAAATCTGCCAAATGCTACCCGTGAAAACTTCAAGGTAAGAGCCTACAAGACCGTGAAAGGAAAAAAGGTCTACGGTGCATATTCCGACAACTGGAACACCGCCACGAACCCACAGCCTGCAAAGGGTCTTAAAGTATCAAGCGTTTCCTATGACAGCGTAAAGCTTTCATGGACAAAGATAGGATGCACAAATTACAGAGTATTTCAGCTTAAAAATGGTCAGTGGAAAGAGATCGCGAAGACCACAGGCACAAGCTACACTGTAAAAAATCTCAGCCAGAAGACCACATACAAGTTCAAGATAAGAGCCTGCAAGACAGACGACAAGAAAGCCAACCACTACGGAAAATATTCTGCAGAGGTATCGGCTACCACATCTAAAGCTCCTGCTGTTGTGACCCCAGTTTCACAGCATGGTCAGCTTTCTGTAAAGGGTGCGAATATTGTTGACAAGAACGGCAAGGTATTCAAGATAAAGGGTATGTCAACTCACGGCATCATGTGGGAAGATTTCTCCGATATTCTTACAAAGAACTCTCTTAAAGTGCTGAGAGATGACTGGAAGGTCAACACTATAAGAATTGCAATGTACACAGAAGAATGGGGTGGCTACTGCACCGAGAACGGCAAGTATCAGGCACAGGCAAAGCAGAAAGTCAAGACAGGCGTTGAGAACGCAAAGTCTCTTGGAATGTATGCTATAATCGACTGGCACGTTCTCAATGACAAAAACCCTAACAACCACAAAAATGAAGCTGTCAAGTTCTTCACAGAAATGGCTAAGACCTACAAGGATTACAATAACGTTATTTACGAGATCTGCAACGAGCCTAACGGCGGTGTAACATGGACAGGCGGCATAAAAAGTTACTGCCAGAGCGTTGTAAGCGCTATCAGAAAATACGACAGTGACGCTATCATAATTTGCGGTACAGGCACATGGAGTCAGGATATAGATCAGGTGCTTGGCAACAAGCTTTCAGACAAAAACTGCGTTTATGCTCTTCACTTCTATGCAAACACTCACAGAGATTGGCTGAGAAACAGACTTCAGAACTGCTACAAAAAGGGACTTCCTGTTCTTGTATCTGAGTTTGGAACTTGCGATGCAAGCGGAAACGGCGGATATAACTCAACAGAAAGCACGAAATGGCTCAAGCTTCTCGACTCACTAAAAGTGGGCTACATAAACTGGTCAGCCTGCGGAAAGAGCGAAACGGCTTCCGCATTTAAGAGCGGCACGAACCTCAAAGCTATAAAGAGCGGCACTTCACAGCTCACAGCAAGCGGCAAGTTCATTCGTGATTGGTACAGAAACCACTGATAACACAAAAGACCTCTCTTGGTGGGAGGTCTTTTTTTGCACAGAAACTAACGATAAGCGGGCGACCCAAGGTCGCCTCTACACTATAAAAACAAAGCCGAGGGGCATTTACCTCTCGGCTATTGTTATTTTATATCATATCACAAAGAACAGTGCCGTTCTTATAACGGCTGTAAAAAGCATAGCATAGAACGATGTGCCAAGCAAAAGCTGATTTGCCCAGAATATATCGTTAGGCTCGCATGGCTTTAGATTTCTGCCTATAACAGGCTTTCTTACAAGCTGTCCGCCGTAATACTCATCACTGCCAAGCTGTATACCCAATGCACCTGCACACACCGACTGAGTTTGCGCTGAATTAGGACTAGGGGATTTTCTTCTGTCTTTTTTGTATACCTGAGAAGCGTTCTTGCTGTCAAGGTGAAGATAAGAAACGTTCATTTTCATAAGCAGGGCGGCTATTCTTGCAGGTATAAAGCTGAGAACGTCGTCTAGCTTTGCAGGGAATTTGCCGAAGTTTATGTATGTGTCTGTTTTATAGCCCACTGTGTTGTCGATAATATTCACTGTTCTGTAGAGTATTCCGCCCAGACCGCCGAATATCGCAGACCAGAAAATAGGTGCGACCGCCCAATCTGTGGTGTTCTCTGCAACCGACTCCACCGTACTTTTTATAACAGCGTCAATGTTCATATCGTCGGTGTCACGAAAAGTCACTTTTTTTACCTTGCGCTGTGCCGAAGAAAGATTGCCTGCCCTTGCAGCACGCATCACTCCCCCTGCCGCAGTTTTAAGGGACTTTACAGAAAGTGCTGACCAGCACATTATGCCCTCGAGGAAGATGCCAAGTGCGGCATTTAGCTTATAGCCCACGAATAGGAGAAGCAATGCCACAGCGGCAACTATAAGAAGCACTATCACAGTCATCATAAGACCTGCCATACGCTGTGCTTCGGGGGTGTTTTTATAGCTGTTTCTGAAAGATTTATCAAGCTTTGCCACAAGCTTTTTTATAAAATACTGAGGATAGACCACTACTTCAGGGTCGCCAAGGAGCATATCCAGCGCAAAGCCAAGCGCAAGCGCCGCCAGTGAATTTATCAACATATATACATATCCTTTCTTCAGGCAATAATTACTTATGATAATTATATCACAACATTTTCTGATTTTCAATACCTTTATGCTCTGATTTTAAGGGATAAGGCACAAAAAAGGGCGGTCAGAGCCGCCCAATCAAAAGTCTTTCAAAAAAATCAGAAACTAAGGTGCGAACACTTTTTGCCCCTACACTGAATAGATATATCCATAAGCTTTTGTGATAACTGTATTATTTGCATATCTCCGAAAGCTTTTCAAGCATAAGATCCATTTCCTCGTCTGTGCCGATAGTGATTCTCAGGAAGTTATCTATTCTCGGCTTGTTGAAATATCTCACGAAGATACCATTTTCACGGAGGTATGTGAAAATCTCCTTTGCAGAGAGCTTTTCATGCTGTGCAAAGAGAAAATTCGTTTCGCTGTCAAGGACGTTGAAGCCCATTTCACGCATTTTTTCCGCTGTTCTATCCCTTGTTGCCTTGACCTTTTCAACTGTCGCCTTGAAATAATCCTCGTCAGAAAGGCTTGCAACGGCAGTTTCTATGGCTATCTGGTCGAGAGGATAAGAATTGTATGAGTCCTTCACAGCCTGCATATAGCTGATAAGCTCGGCGCTTGCGAATGCCATGCCAACTCTCATGCCTGCAAGGGAACGTGACTTTGAGAAAGTCTGTGTTACAACGAGATTATCGTACTCTTTCACAAGCTCCACGCAGGAATACCTGCCGAAATCCACATATGCCTCGTCGATTATGACGATACTGTCCTCATTGCTCTCAATAAGCTCTCTTATGAACTTCTCACCTACGCCAAGGCTTGTGGGTGCATTAGGGTTTGGTATAACAACGCCGCCGTTAGGCTCTTTGAAGTCCTCGATATTAATTACAAAATCCTCGTCAACTCTCTTAGTCTTGTATGGTATTTTCAGAAGCTCACACCACACAGGATAGAACGAGTATGTGATATCAGGATAAAGTATAGGCTTATCAGAGTTGAAAAACGCTCTGAAAGCTGTGGCAAGCACATCGTCTGAGCCGTTTCCACAGAAAACATTCTCGCTTTTCAGTCCCACACGCTCCGCAAGCGCCGCCCTAAGAACAGAAGCGTCAGCACTTGGGTATTTTCTAAGCTCTGCTATAGTTTTCCCCTCAAGTATCGCTTTTACCTTTGGTGACGGCGGATAAGGGTTTTCATTTGCATTGAGCTTTATTATCTTATCGTTTTTAGGCTGTTCCCCTGCAACGTATGGCTCTATATTTATAAGGTTTTTTCTCCAAAGCTTTTCGCTCATTTTACATTATCCTCTCTATATTTTATCATAGTAAAGCATTAATATAAAATATTATAGCACATACCGCTTATGTTGTCAAATAAAAGCCGCCTAGTTTTCAAAGTAAGCCTGTATAGACTGCAAAACGCCGTCATAGTAATATGCGTTCACGCTCATGGAATCGCTCTTCCAATCAAGAAACTGATCTTTGCCGTTTCTGTCGCTGACCTCAGGTGTGCCGAGAATCGCAGCCATCTCCTCAGGAGTTGAATTTTTTGTTATACCGAATATTGAGCAGTCGCTTTCGGTGGTGAAACTCATTCTTATCTTATGGAGGGTATGATCGCTGTTGAGCCAGAAGTCGAAGATGATAATATTATCCACAGTCGAGCTTGTTTTTCCGTAACAAAGAGCAGAATCGTATTCATCGTCAGGGGTATCCACCATTTCTTTTCTTACATCATCAATAAGCTCTGTGCCTGTGAAAACGTGGTCTACGCCCTTGTAGCTTACGCTTATATCCTTAGGCAGAGCAGCGTCTGAAGTAAGGTCAAGTGCCTTGAGGTCATCATATACCTTTACTCTGTTCTCATCAGTATTTACAGTGCTCTCGCCCGGTGTTGTTATACCTGTGTACTCAGATGTGAAAACAGCCTCTCCGTCTTTTTCATGTATTTCTTCCTGCGGATAGTTTTTGCTGTAGTATGTGAAATCGGAAACCGAGAAGTCATCAAGCACTACGTCATACTCTTCATAATTACTATATGTTTCCACCACGGTAAGTGAAATTGTATAGTCAACATTCTCCCAATACATTGTATAGCATTTGTAATCGTCCATGCCGTCATATTCGCTGTTCATATAAATGCTTGTAGGACAGCCCATTTTGTCGATTATTTTATCAAGATCTTCTTTATTGCTGTAGCTGCCGTAGCTTTCATACTCCCAGTCGGAGGTATCAACAGCCTCTTCCAAAGGTATTGTAACGCTCCAGCTGTTTTCCTTTAGAATGTCAGCCACGCTTGCGTCACGGTCAAATGGGTTTCCACTGATAAGGTCGTATTTTGTTTGGCTCTCATCTGATGAAACGAAGGTTATCTCAACGTTAGTGTTTTCACCTACCATTTTATCGATGCTCATAATATCACCAGATCTGCCAATATCGTCGCCGTACAATTCCATAGCAGCATTGCCGCCGTCTATGGCACTAAGGTCAACAGGCACTGATATTTTGCTGCCGAAAATATCCTGCGGCAAAGTATCTGACGGATCAGACCCTTTAAAGCCTGTTATCCAGTATTTATCACTGTTATCGCCTGCCGTATCAGCTTTATCGGCAGCCGAACTGCTTTCACTGCTTTTTTGTGACTCAGTCACAACGACCACGCCGTCATCATTATCATTATCCTTACTACCGTTTGAGCTGAGCACAACCGCCGCTGTGATACCTCCGCCCACAACTGCTGCGGCACAAACGCCTGCTATTACCTTTGCTTTTACTGTTGAAAACATTACTTTTCCTCCCGATATAGTTTTTGTTGATGTTACGCTATCGGGAACTGCATTAGCGGCTGAGGCTGAGCCTGTGAAAACGGTAAGTTTCGGAAGAACGGTGTTTGAAGCCTCTTTATTAAGAAGCTTTGAAAGAATAAATACAGGCACGGCAGCATGAAGTCTGTCGTTGTTGTTTTCCTCGTATATAAGCACCGCCTCCTTTATCTTTTTTCTTGCGGCACTAAGGCGGGAAGTTACTGTACCTGTGGTGCAGTTCATTACCTCTGCTATCTCAGGCACTGTGAGCATATCGAAATAATACAGTATCACCGACTGCCTTTGCTCCTCTGTGAGAACAGTGTCGATAATATCCATTATTATCTTTCTTTTAGCGTCATTGCTCACATATTCCTCCGGGATAAGACCCTCGTCAGGGATTTCCTCTATTATCTCCTCTGAGTTGTCCTCAGGGGCGGAATTGTTCCTAAAGTGCATTTTGCAGAGATTTATCCCTATCCTGTTTACCCATGCTGGAAAATTCTCAGGCTGTGCAAGAGTGCCAAGCTTTTGAAGGGCTGTAAGATAAGTTTCCTGAGTGATATCCTCTGCAAGCTGTGGGTCGCCAAGAAGCTTCCGGCAGCTAAAATACACTGTTCTGCCCGTTTCTTCATAAAGCGCACCGAACGCCGCCTTGTTTCCCTGTGCCGCCTGCAATACAAGCTTTTTGATATCATCTTTTTCCATATTTTTTTGACCTGCTCTTTCTTTCCGAATTGCCGTTTTCTCGTCCGCTGTTTTATCAGTCCCGACATTAGTTAGATGCAAAACGCAGACGATTTGTTGAGTAAATTCAGAATCTTCATATATAATTTACATATAATTAATATTTATTATTATAATATTGCAGAAATAATTATATCACATAACAAAATGCCTGTCAACAAGCAAAAAAATATCCCCCACAGATGTGAGGGATAGTTTTTTCAGAACATACCTGCAAGATACATTCTGCTTTCATAAAGCTTTTTTGAATTTGTATCGAAGGCAAAATGATATCTGTAGAGAGGTGTAAGCCCTGCGGCATTTTTCTCACCTGCAACATATGCAACGAAAACATCAGGGTCAGTGTCGCTGTTCACACAGTATGTTCCGCTCATTGACATATCGCCCTGTGAGTAAACATAGGAAAGATAGTTTCCTGAAATGCTGTTCTCGCCCTTTGAGATGCCCTGAGAAGCAAGCATATCCTGCACTGATTGTGCTGAGTAATCGTCTATGTTGTCATATATCTCATCAAGCTTCTTTGTGCTCAACACATCACTGCTCAATCTTGCAGGCATACCGGTCGGTATCCACGCAGGAGTGTAAATATCGTTTGACATAGGCGTTTCCTCTGCCCATACCACATAGCTGTCTGCCAGAGATACCTGACCGTCTGGGGCTGTTAGGTTTGTCACATAGACAGTTATCTGGTCGCCCTTCGGCTCATTTTTTGGGATAAGAGTAAGGGAATATATATCCCACCATTCGCCAGTTAAAAGACCGTCTTTGCCCACAAAATAATTAAGCATCTCGTCCTTTTTCTCTTCGTATGTGCCGTCGCTGTACATAATGTCATATTCATCGGCATATTTTGCACAGAAGTCAGAGGTCTTTTCATATCCGCCAACCTGCATGATATCACCGTTGAGCTGAACAAGACCCGACGAAAGATCAGCATTTTTTATCTCATCAGAAACAGTGTAAACAGCCATTTCAGGCTCTCCGTCAGAATCTACACCGCTTGCAGCATCGCCAGTAACATCATCTTCATTATCAGTATTTTCATCAAGTTCGTTTAGCTTATTCTCTATCTCCTGCTCATTCACATCACCTTGTGCGTCTGTCTGAACGGCTGTGTTTGGCTTATCAGCATCTGCTGTATTATCTCTGTTTGCAAGCACTGCCGCTGTGATACCTCCGCCAACTACTGCCAATACAACTACTCCTGCTATCACTTTTACTTTTACTGTTGAAAACATACCTTTTCCTCCCGATCTTCTCATTGTTGGATTTTTCTCGGGAACAATATCCTCGGCGGCTGCCGTGTTGCTGAAAACGGATAATTCAGGCAGCTTCAAATGCTGACATTCCTGCATAAATATCTTTGACAGAACAGGTATAGGCATAACAGCATGAAGCCTGTCATTGTTTTTCTTTTCGTAAATAAGCACCGCCTCCCTTATCTTCTTTCTTGCAGCGCTAAGACGGGAAGTGACAGTGCCAACAGAACATTCCATTATCTCTGCTATCTCAGCCACACTCATCATATCAAAATAGTAAAGTATTATTGTCTGACGCTGTTCGTCAGTGAGAGCGGTGTCGATAATGTTCATTATTATCCTGCGTTTTTCTTCGCTGTCGGCATAATCGTCAGGAATAAGCTCGCTGTCGGGCGTATCGTCGATTATCTTTTCCGACTCCTCCTCCGCAGTGCGGGGATTTTTCCTGAAATACATTTTGCAGTTGTTTATGGCAATGCGGTTTACCCACGCTGAGAAATTCTCAGGCTCTTTAAGGCTGTCAAGCTTTTCAAGAGCTTTCATGAAAGTGTCCTGAGTTATATCCTCTGCCTGCTGAGCATTTCCAAGAAGCTTCAGGCAGTTGAAATATACGCTCCTGCCCGTTTCTTCATAAAGCTCGCCGAAAGCTGCTCTGTCACCCTGTCCTGCCTGCAAAACAAGACGTCTTATCTTTTCCTTTTCCATTTTTTCTACCCAGCTTTCTTTTTATTATCGAACAAAAAATATCCGTTTTCAGCACTCGGTTATTGTTCCGACATCACTTAGATGTTTGCTGAAAACGGAATATTGAGCAAATATAAAACTTAATATATTGTTTACAAAATATTAATCAACATATTCTCTGACTCTGAGATGTATACCCACGCTGTCAGCAACTGCCTGAGATTTTTTTATCTCCTCTTCGCCGATTATATCCACAACAGTGAGCATTACCTCAGGCACGAACTCTTTCACTCTTTTTGCAAAAGAGAGCATTTCTTCAAAGCAGTTCACGCCCTTAAATGAGGGTCTTGTTACCTCGTCATAAGCCTTTGCGTCAGAAGCGTTAAGACTTATTGAGATTATATCAACAAGTCCCTTGAACTCAGCAGGAGTTTCACGCTTGTTGATAAGGTCGCTAAGACCATTTGTGTTGATCCTTACAGGTGTCTTTGTAACAGACTTTATATACTTTGCAGTTTCTTTGAGTATTTCAAGCTCACAGGTAGGCTCGCCATAGCCACAGAAAATAATTTCCTTGTAGCTGTCAAGGTCACGCTTTTTGATGTTGTCTATTACCTCTTCGGCAGTAGGCTGATGTTCCAGCCACAGCGGGTCAGAGCCATAAGCACCGTCACCATTGTGACGAATACAGAATGTGCAGTTGCATGGGCACTTGTTTGTGATGTTGAGATAAAGCTTATCGCCTATCTCATAAGAAATATTCATAGCTTTTATCATTATAATTACCTCTTTTTTGTAATATATCAAAGTATCAGAGCAGACAGGCGACCAAAGGTCGCCCCTACAGAGAAATCATCGCCGCAGGCGATACCTTCATTCCTCATTCCTCACTAATATCTATTCTCTTATCTGTCCATTGCCAGAGATAAGATACTTTGTAGTTGTCATTTCTCTAAGACCCATAGGACCTCTTGCATGAAGTTTCTGAGTGGAAATGCCTATCTCAGCACCAAGACCGAACATTCCGCCGTCTGTAAATCTTGTTGAGCAGTTTACATATACTGCCGCTGAGTCAACACGCTTTTGAAATTCCTGTGCGGCAAAAAGACTTTCTGTAACGATACACTCAGAATGTCCTGTAGAAAATCTGTCGATATGTTCAAGGGCTTCCGCCATGTCGTCAACGACCTTGATAGAGATTATATAGTCAAGAAACTCTGTTGCATAATCGTCATCATCAGCAGGAGTAACGTTCTCAGGACCAAGTATCTGCCTTGTAAGCTCACAGCCTCTTATTTCAACGTGGTGCTTGTCAAGTCTTTCTTTAAGCTTCGGGAGAAAATCCTCCGCAATATCCCTGTGAACAAGACAGCTTTCAACTGCGTTGCATACAGACGGACGTGAGGTCTTGCCGTTATCAACAATGTTCACAGCCATTTTTATATCCGCACTTGCGTCAACATAAACGTGACAGTTTCCGGTGCCGGTCTCGATAACAGGCACAGTGGCAGACTGTACAACAGCCTTTATAAGCTGTGCGCCTCCCCTTGGGATAAGGACATCGATATAATCATTGGCCTTCATCATATCGAGAGCGATACCTCTGTCAGTGTCCTCCACAAGCTGAATGATATCAGGACTGAAGCCTGCCCTTTCAACAGCCTTTCTCATTAGGTCAGCAAGCATTTTGTTTGAGTTTATTGCTTCTTTTCCGCCCCTGAGTATAACAGCGTTTCCACTTTTAAGGCAAAGTATAGCGCCGTCTACAGTAACGTTAGGTCTGGCTTCAAAAATAATGCCTATAACGCCCATTGGCACTCTTACTTTCTCGATTTTCATGCCGTTAGGTCTTGTTGAGCCTGAAACTACCTCGCCCACAGGGTCGTCAAGCTGTGCAAGCTCCTCGCAAGCCTTTGCCATGCCCTCGATACGGCTGTCATTGAGTGCAAGTCTGTCAAGCATTGCTTCTGACATTTTCCTCATTCTGCCGTTTTCAAGGTCCACCTTGTTTGCTTCGATAATATCGTCCTTGCAAACTCTCAGGATATGTGCGATCTCAAGAAGTGCGTCATTTTTCTGTGTTGTTGAAGCGAAGGCGATATCCTTTTTGCAAGCTTTTGCTTTCTGTCCCAAAATATCGATGTAACTCATTTTTACTATACCTCCCCGTTAGCTGTAAAAAGTGTTCCTATAGGTTTATTTTCAAATACCTTATACAAATGTCTTGGATCTCTGCCATTCATTATGATAAGATCTATTCCACCATTTTTGCATATCTCAGCGGCTTTTATCTTTGTCGCCATTCCGCCTGTGCCAAGTGAAGAACCTGCACCCCCTGCAATAGCTTTTATCTCCTCCGTTATCTCAGGCACAACAGGGATAAGCTCAGCGTCGTCATACTTATGAGGGTCTTTGTCAAAAAGTCCCTCGATATCAGACATTATTATAAGCAGATCTGCATTAGCAAGCACCGCAACATTTGCCGCAAGAGAATCGTTCTCGCCCATTTCAAGCTCCAGCTCATCAATAGACACCGTATCGTTCTCGTTCACGATAGGGATAGAGCCAAGCTCTATGATACGGTTAAGGGCGTTCTGCACATTTATGCGTCTGTCCTCAAGAAGAATATACTTTGTAAGCAGAAGCTGAGCCACATTAAGACTGTATTCAGAGAAAAGATTATCGTAAAGATACATAAGCTCACACTGACCCACCGCCGCACAAGCCTGTCTTGTGGGAGTGTCCTTGGGTCTTTCCTTTATGCCAAGCTTTGCTCTTCCAAGACCCACCGCACCGCTTGATACAAGGATTATCTCATGTCCTGCGTTTTGCAGATCGGCAAGAGTTTTAACGAGCTGTTCCACACGGCGTATATTAAGAAGCCCCGTGCTGTGTGTAAGAGTAGAAGTTCCTACCTTTACCACAACTCTTTTCTTTTTTGTCATATCTATCATTTTCATCATGTCCTTATTGTTATTTTCCGTTGACAACATTCTGTGGCGTACCCTCTATCCACATTTTCAAGTTCTGCGCAACAGTTTCAAGAAGCCTTTCTCTCGTCTGCTTTGGCGCCCACGCTATATGTGGGGTAACAGTGCAGTTCTTTGCGTTTCTGAGAGGGCAGTCTTCACCCATTGGCTCGTTTGTGAGAACATCAATTCCTGCCCCTGCAATGACTTCATTTTCAAGAGCCTGTGCAAGAGCCTTTTCATCCACAAGACCGCCCCTTGCAGTGTTGACGAAAAATGCTGACTTTTTCATCATGCCAAGGCTTTCGGCATTTATCATTTTCTCATTATCCTTTGTAAGAGGACAATGGAGCGTCACTATATCAGAGGTCTTTAGAAGTTCTTCAAGGCTTACCGCAGGCGTGCCGTCAATAATTTTCTGGGGTGAGCGTGTAAAGGTGATGACCTTCATGCCGAACGCTCTTGCTATCTCAGCAACTTTCTTTCCTATGTCGCCATAGCCTACTATACCAATGGTTTTTCCAGCAAGCTCATAGGTAGGAATACCAAAATATGAAAACAGCTTATAATTCACCCAGCCACCCTCGTCAACTTTCTCGGCATATTCTCTTATCTTGCTGAAATAGTTGAGGATAAGTGCAAAAGTATGCTGTGCCACCGCATTTGTTGAATATGCAGGCACATTGCAGACAACTGCGTCATGCCTGTCTGCGGCGGATAGGTCAACATTATTATATCCCGTTGCAAAAAGACCGACGTATTTCAGGTTTTTGCACTTTGAGAATACCTCCTCTGTTATAAGGCACTTGTTACATATAACAGCGTCAGCGTCACCTATCTTTTCTGCGACCTGTTCATTTGGTGTAAAACCATAAACAATGCTTTCACCAAGGACTGTTATACCCTCCAGCGACACATCGTTTCTTGAAACTGTTTCAGAGTCAAGTATAACTATTTTCATTCTTCATCTTCCTTTTGAGCAGTTTCCGACTTTTCCCCGGCATTCTCCAAAGCTTTCTGCTTTTTAGCAAACCTATGGGAAATAAAAGCTGTCGCCGCAAGAAGCGCTACCTCTGCACCGAAAAGCATACCGATAACAAAGCTTTTTGTGGTAAACTGAGTAACTATAGTAAGGTCGATAGCTATCATTAATGTAAGATAATGACAAGAGCCTTTCCTTATGAACTGAGTTATATATAAAAGCGTAGCGATAACGCAGAATATCATATGCACCTTAAAAGGCAAGGGAGCATAAACGTTCTGCAAGGTCGCAGTTTCCGCCGCCAGTGTTTCTATCACACTATCATCTCCTAAAGCATTATTTTATCATACTAAAATATTATACCACAGTTTTACGTCATTTGCAATAGATTTGAGCCTTTATAACGGCTTTATAAAACAAAAAGACAGAAGTATTTTTTCAAATACCTCTGCCTTTTTCGGGAAAAATTCGTCGTAATCTTTAATTTATACAGTTTTAAGATAAATTACTTGTTAGCGAAATATCTGTCAAGCAGACCCTTGAAGCCGCATCCATGTCTTGCTTCGTCCTTAGCCATTTCATGAACAGTGTCATGGATAGCGTCATAGCCAAGCTCCTTTGCTCTCTTAGCAAGCTTCATCTTGCCCTCGCAAGCACCATTCTCAGCCATATATCTCATCTCGAGATTTTTCTTTGTAGAAGGTGTTACTACCTCGCCCAGAAGCTCTGCGAACTTAGCAGCGTGCTCAGCCTCTTCATAAGCAGCCTTCTCATAGTACATACCGACCTCAGGATAGCCTTCTCTGTAAGCTACTCTTGCCATTGCAAGATACATACCTACCTCAGAGCACTCGCCGTTGAAGTTCTCTCTAAGACCTGCAACAACTTCCTCATCAAGACCCTCTGCAACGCCTACCTTATGCTCGTCAGCCCATGTGATAGCTGTTTCTTCTACTTTATTGAACTTTTCTGCTGGTGCGTGGCAGATTGGACACTCCTTAGGAGCAGCCTCGCCCTCATAAACGTAACCGCATACTGAACATACAAACTTTGACATAATTTTTGTCCTCCTTATTTAGATATCATTTTTTTACTTTTCCACAGACCAGCGTTTTCGCTTTATCTGCGTTATTCTTTGCAGCTTTTCCCTTGCTGTGATTAAAGTATACCACATTAGTGTACATTTGTCAATAGGTTAGTTTTGTCTAACAATATAAAAATATTGCAAAATTTTATGGCAAAATTTTATGCAATTTGACGTAGGCTATACTAACCAATAATACGTCTTGAAAAAAATTTAAAGCTATGCTATAATGAAAATCAACATATGACAAAAAAGGAGTTTTTTTTAAATGAATAAGGAAAAAGCAGCGGCAGCAAAGGCTCTTTTCATGGAGGGCTACAACTGTTCACAGGCGGTAGTAGGCGCATGGGCTGAGGATATAGGCCTTGACAGCGAAACTGCATACAAGATAGCTTCGGGCTTTGGCGGCGGAATAGGCAGAATGAGAGAGGTCTGCGGAGCATTTACAGGTGCAGTCATGGTGCTTGGATTGAAATTTGGCAACACCATAGGTAGTGACAGGGCGGCAAAGGGCAAGGATTATGAGCGTGTTCAGCTTTTTGCAAAGCGTTTCAAGGAAGAGCTTGGCTCTGACACTATCATCTGCCGTGAGCTTCTTGGTCTGAGCGGACCTAGTGACCCTGACCCTGCAAAGCGCACAAAAGAATACTATCAGAAGCGTCCATGTCCTGAAACTGTAGCAATTGCAAGTGGTCTTTTAGGAGAATTTATGGAGTAATTTTTTCAAAAGAAAAGCTGCGAAACTGTGGGCGATCACTGTTTTCCCCTACAAAATAACGCAAAAAAGAGCAGAGAAACGAGATCTCTGCTCTTTTCGTATATAAATTCTATTAGATTCCTGCGGAATAGTTTGGAGCTTCCTTTGTGATATAAATATCGTGTGGGTGTGACTCCTTAAGACCTGCGCCTGTTATCCTGATGAACTTAGCCTTTTCGCCAAGTTCTGCAATAGTATGACAACCGCAATAGCCCATACCTGAACGGATACCGCCAACGAGCTGGAAGATAGTATCTGAAACCGGACCCTTATAAGCCACACGACCCTCAACGCCCTCTGGAACGAGCTTCTTTGAGTTTGTCTGGAAATATCTGTCCTTTGAGCCTTTATTCATAGCGGCAAGAGAACCCATGCCTCTGTATACCTTGAACTGTCTGCCCTGATAGATCTCAGTTTCGCCTGGAGCTTCGTCACAGCCTGCGAGGAGTGAACCAAGCATTACAACGTTTGCACCGGCAGCAAGAGCCTTAACAATATCGCCTGAATACTTGATACCGCCGTCAGCAATAACAGGAATGCCATACTCAGCAGCAGCGCAAGCAGCGTCATAAACTGCAGTGACCTGAGGAACACCTATACCAGCGACTACACGGGTAGTACAGATAGAACCAGGACCGATACCGACCTTTATAGCGTCAGCACCTGCTTCGCAGAGCGCTCTGGCAGCTTCGGCAGTAGCGATATTACCTGCAATAACCGGTGTATCAGGGAAAGCGGCCTTAACTTTTTTAAGACAATTTATAACGTTCATAGAATGGCCGTGAGCAGAGTCAAGAACGAGGACGTCTACCTGAGCTTCAACGAGAGCGGCAACTCTTTCAAGAATATCGTTAGTCATGCCGATAGTAGCGCCGCAAAGAAGTCTGCCCTTTTTATCTCTTGCGGAATTTGGATACTGAACAGCCTTTTCAATATCCTTGATAGTGATAAGACCCTTAAGAACGCCGTTTGCATCAACAAGAGGAAGCTTCTCGATCTTATGCTTCATAAGTATCTTCTGAGCGCCTTCAAGATCCGTATCAACAGGAGCAGTAACGAGGTTTTCCTTAGTCATAACGTCACCGATCTTGATATTTTCAAAATCAGTGATAAATCTAAGATCTCTGTTAGTGAGGATACCCTCGAGCTTGCCATCCTCATCGACTATAGGCACGCCGGAGATCTTATACTTGCCCATGAGCTTATCAGCTTCAGCAACAGTTTTATCGGCTGTAAGAGAGAAAGGATTAACGATAACGCCGTTTTCAGAACGCTTTACCTTATCCACCTCTTCTGCCTGCTGAGCGATAGTCATATTCTTATGGATAATACCGATACCGCCCTCTCTTGCGATAGCGATAGCCATTTTTGACTCTGTGACTGTATCCATAGCAGATGTCATTACAGGTGTATTGAGGACTATATCCTTAGTGAGGTGTGTATGGATATCCACCATATCAGGTGTACAATCCGACTCGCCTGGGATAAGGAGAACGTCATCAAAGGTAAGACCCTCTTTACCAAACTTATTGTTTACATTAGTATCCAGCATAAATTAACCTCCCGCAAACATTTTGAATTCTTAATTTATTATTCTTATAATCATACAACATTTAATTAAACTTGTCAACATCATTATTGAGAACTTTTTTTTAATTTAGTCTTTGCTAATCGGAGTTACGTTGTTTTAGCCAAGGTTTACGCCATGGTTTGTTATGCCGCAAAATCGCTGCGCTCGGCTCTTTATTTTACTTATTACTTGTGATTTGTTCGGTTGGCTTTGCCATTCCTCATTCCTCATTCAATTCGTTTTTCATCACTTTCACTCTCGCAAACACCACTGACAGCACTGTTGACACAAGCCAGCCTATCGGCCATGACAGCCATATTCCCGTTGACCCATATGGTCTTGCCAACACGAACGCAAGCACTACTCTGAGTATCAAGTCCGTAAAAGTTGATATCATAAAATACTGCATTGCACCTTTACCACGAAGTGCACCGTCTGACATTATTTTTATGCCCACAAACACATAGAAAGGCGATATTATTCTCAAAAATGTTGTGCCTATCTCAACGGCTTTTGTTCCGCCGTCGTCAAGAAACAGATTTATCATAGTTTTTGGCATACAGAAAAAGCAGAGTATAAAAGGCACTGCCACGATAGCCGAGATAACAAGTCCTGCTTTATATCCGCTTTTTATCCTATCGTTCCTGCCTGCACCGTAATTCTGTGCAACAAAGCTTGAAAGCCCGTTAGAAAGCGTTGTAAAGCTTGTTATAGCAAAGGTATTTAGCTTTATTGCAGAAGAATATCCTGCGATACAAGACGAGCCGAAGCTGTTTACAAGATACTGTACAAAGATATTTCCCACTGAGATAAAGCTTTGCTGTAAAATACTTGGTATAGAGTAAAGGGTTATCTTTTTAAGTATTTTCCCTGAAAACAGCGGTGGTTTATCCTCTGTTTTAATTTCTGCGGTTTTCTTCACCAAAATAAGCAGTGAGAACACGCAAGCCACTCCCTGAGCGATAAAAGTAGCCCATGCAACGCCTGCCACACCCCATTTAAAGAACTTCACGAACACATAGTCGAGAACAACGTTTCCAACTGATGAGCCGATAAGGAGATACAAAGGGGTCTTTGAGTCGCCCATTGCGTTATAAATACCTGTACCCACGTTATAAAGAAACAGGAAGATAAGACCTGCGATATAAATTTTCAGATAAAGCTCGCCGTCATGAAAAATGTTATCGGGCGTGTTTATCATTCTCATAAGAGGGGTAGAGAACGCAAGTCCGAAAATCGTCAGCACTGTCGCAAGTACCGTACATGAAATTATAGTAGTAGTTGACGCAGTTTTTACCTTTGAGAACTCTTTTCCACCGAAAAATTGAGATATCACCACACAACAGCCAACATTGCTTCCCACTGCAAACGCCATAAATATCATTGTTATAGGATAAGACGCACCAACTGCCGCCAGAGCGTCCTCGCCTGCGAATTTTCCTGCTATGATACTGTCGAAAATGGAATACATCTGCTGAAATATCACGCTCACGAACATAGGCAGGGAAAATTTCCACAGCACTGTCCACGGTTTTCCCACCGTCAGGTCTGTCATAAAAACATCTCCATAATATAATAGTTACCATTTCATTATATCATAAAAAAACAACCTTTTTCAACGTCATTTCGCACAGACACTTTTGATATTTCTGAAGGTTTTTTTAGCATTTTACGCTATTTGTGATCTATTAATAAAATTCTCTAAATATTATTAGCTTACCCTCTTGCTGAAATTATCTGTAGAGAATAAAGTCACAATGTTTTTTTTATTGACAAAAAAGTGCGGATATTTTATACTTGTATAAGAGGTGATAAAATGAGCAGTCAAGCAGACCACGGCGGTCACAGAGAGAGAATGAGGAAGCGTTTCAAAGAATCGGAAAATTTCAAGGGCTTTTCCGAGCATGAGATACTTGAAATGCTTTTATTTTACATTGTGCCGAGAAAGAACACCAATGATATTGCGCACGAGCTTATAAAAAAGTTTGGAAGCTTAAACAGCGTTCTTAACGCTTCTGTGGAGGAGCTTTCTTCTGTAAAGGACATGGGCGAAAGCTCTGCAAACTCACTTTTATTTTTCAGAGAGCTTATAAACTACTGCTCCACTGTCACAGACAGCAGGATAGACATTAGAAACATATCTGCGGCGCTGAGTTTTGTAAATAATTGTTTCAGAAACGAAAAGCAGGAGAAGTTCAAGGTAATTTGTATCGACTCCGGCTTTCACATAAAGAGCGTAACAGACATATCCGCGGGCGGTGCGAGATTTACCCCTGTTGATTTTCGTGAGCTTACAAAAGCCGTTCTCAACAGCGGCACTGATATTGTTATCCTTGCCCACAATCACCCTGACTCACCCAACACCCCCTCTCAGGAAGACGTTACTCTCACCCGTGAGGTCATGAGATATATGAGATGTTTAGGTGTGACAGTTCTTGACCATTATATAACAGGCAATAACGGAACTATCTCCATGCGAAACTGCGGACTTATCCATGATATGGAGTGTTAAAAATAGAATATCACATAAAAAAATGGACGATATGTTTAACATACCGTCCATAAAATTTTATCTTCTTGAAGTCTTTTTCTTTGTGCTGCCTGTTTTTGAACCTGAATGTGACTTCTTTGCCTGATGTTTTTTCCAATGTACCCACAGTGTAGGTGCGATACAGTTAGAAGAATAAACACCTGATATCATACCGATGATAAGTGGGAAAGCAAAGCTCAGGATAGATGTTACTCCGCAGATTATGCAGACGATACAAACTGTAGCCATAGCAAGAACTGTTGTAACAGTTGTATGGATAGAACGTCCCATTGTCTGTGTGATAGAGAGGTTTACAAGATCCTCAAGCTCCATTTTGTTGCCAAGGAGATTTTCATTCTCTCTTATTCTGTCGTAAATTATGATAGTTGCGTTGATAGAATATCCAAGGATAGTCAGCAGAACTGCCATAAAGTTTGCGTTGATGTCAAATCTGCATATTACAAAGCAGCCATAGACCATGCACATATCGTGTGCAAGGGCAACTACTGAGAACACACCTGCTGAGATACCGCCTATCTTCTTAAATCTGAAGCCGATATAGATGATAGTGATGACCATTGCAAGGGCACAAGCAGCAAGGCACTTGAAGAAGAAGTTCATACCGCTTGACGCTGCAACGTCGTTTGACTCGTAAACTTCTATGTTATTATCAGGAAAGTCCTTTTCAAGGGCTGTTTTCAGGGTATTCTGCTTATCATCGCTTATACCCTTTGTTGATGAGAACTTTATCTCTACTGTCTTTCCTGCGTTTCCTGTGTTTTCGCCAAGAGTTACTGTACATTTATCTCCGATACTGTCAGAAACGGTATTTGAAACGTCAGAAGTCTTTATATCGCCCTCATATGTATAAGTCAAAACTGTACCGCCTTTGAACTCGATAGCAACGTTAAGACCTATAACGAATGTAAGAATGATAAAAATTGCGATAAGTGCGCATGATATGGAATAAAATAACTTGCTGTGACCCACAACATTCAGGGTCTTTCTTTCTTTACTCATTTATTTCAGCACCTCCGTAAAGCTTGCGTTTCTTAAAGCACTTGAACTTTGAGAGGGACGAAAGCATAAGTCTTGAACAGAAGATACCGAATACAAAGTTCAGGAGGATACCTACAAGGAGAGTATATCCAAGTGAATAGATAGTACCTGCTGTGCTTGCGCCGAATACTGAGAATACAGGGCTGAGAAGTGTTCCGAAAACGCTGTCTGTAGGTCCGAAGGCACCCATAAGGATTATTGCAACGAATACGACTGTGATATTTCCGTCGAATACTGCGCTCCATGCTCTCTTATAGCCAAGCTCTATAGCTCCGTTAAGGGTCTTGCCGTTGTTGAGCTCTTCCTTTATTCTCTCGGCTGTGATAACGTTAGCGTCAACGCCCATACCGATAGAAAGGATAATACCTGCGATACCAGGGATAGTCAGCGTAAAGCTGTCGATATTTCCAAAGAAGCCTGTGATGCAAGCAATAGAACCTATTACCTGACCTATAAGTGCGATAGACGCAACAAAGCCAGGCAGCTTATAGATAACGATGATATATGCAGCGATAACGATAAATGCGATAAGTCCTGCAAGCACCATTGCATTTTTTGCACCCTCGCCAAGTGTAGGTGAGATGATGTTTGTGCTTGTTGTTTTAAGGTCAAATGGGATAGAACCTGCATTTATCTTATCTGAAAGAGCTTTTGCAGAATCATATGTGAAGTTGCCCTCGATAACGCACTCGCCGTCAGTAATAGCTGAATTTACGCTTGGGGCAGAAATGCACTTATCGTCCATCCAGATAGAGATAGAGCCTTTTCCGGCAAGCTCAGTTGTAGCATCGGCAAAAGCTTTTTTACCGCTGTTATTGAGTGTCAGGCTTACAACATACTTGATATTTCCTGTAGTTTCGTCCTGAGTTTGTCTTACCTCAGCCTTTTTAACGTCATTTCCTGTAAGCACCTGCTCGCCTTTTTCTTCTTTACCCTTTCTGAATACAAGCTTTGCAGTTTCGCCAAGCTCAGAAACGGCAGCCTCAGGGTCAAAGCTTTCTTCGTTAGCCTGCCATGGGAATGAAACCATTACCTTATTTTTCTTATAGTCTACATAGACCTCGCTGTCTGTGATATTAAGGCTTACAAGTCTTTGCTCGATAACAGCCTTTGCAGCGTCCATTTCTTCCTTTGTGGCGTCGTAATTATCGGCAGGTTCAAACGTAGCATTTACGCCACCCTGAATATCGATACCCCAGCGGATATCTTCAACGCCCTTGATATAGCTTGTTTTTATATCTCCGTACTGAGTATGTATTCCTGCATAAGTGAGATAACCAAATGCAATTATACACAAAAGCACGATAAAAAACACGGGTTTTTTAACTTTTCGCACCTTTAATCCTCCTGATAAATTTATTAAGCCCAGAGGCTTTTCTGCCGTCATGGCACAATACGCCCATAACGAACACATTCACCTTATAATTATAAAACGTTTGATACAAAATGTCAATAGTTTTTATGAAATTCGCACTGTTACTTATATCATGATAGTATTTTATCTATGAAATAAGTTCTCTCAAAACCTGTTTCAAAAGCCTGTTTTAAAGGGGCTTTGTCTTGACAAAATCTCCTTTTAGTGATATTATTAAAAGGATAAATATTGCGACGTAAAGAAATTTTTTTGCGTCAGCTAAAAGGAGTATGTAAAATGATAGATATTAAGCTTATCCGTACAAATCCTGAGCTTGTCAAGGAAAACATCAAGAAGAAGTTTCAGGACGAAAAGCTCGTTCTTGTTGACGAGGTAGCTCAGTTTGACGAGGAATACAGAGCAGCCAAGACAAAGGCTGACGAGCTGAGAAATAAAAGAAAGGTAATGAGCAAGCAGATAGGCGGTCTTATGGCTAAGGGTCAGAAAGACGAAGCTGAGAAAGTAAAGGCTGAGGTTTCCGCTATCGGTGCTGAGCTTGACGCTATGGCTGAAAAGGAAAAGGAGCTTGAAGCTAAGATCCGTGAGAGAATGCTCGTTATCCCTAACATTATCGACCCAAGCGTTCCTATAGGCAAGGACGACAGTGAGAACGTAGAAATTGAAAAATTCGGAGAGCCTGTTGTTCCTGATTATGAGATCCCATATCACGTTGACATTATGGAAAGCTTTAACGGCATTGATCTTGACAGTGCAAGAAGAACATCAGGAAACGGCTTCTATTATCTTATGGGCGACATTGCAAGACTTCATTCTGCAATTCTTTCATATGCCAGAGATTTCATGATAGACAGAGGTTTCACATATTTCATTCCTCCTTACATGATACGTTCAGACGTTGTTACAGGCGTTATGAGCTTTTCTGAAATGGAAGGCATGATGTACAAGATAGAGGGAGAGGACCTTTATCTCATCGGTACTTCTGAACATTCAATGATAGGCAGATTTATTGACACTATCATTCCAGAGGGCGAGCTTCCAAAAACTCTTACAAGCTATTCGCCATGCTTCAGAAAAGAAGTTGGCGCACACGGCATAGAAGAGAGAGGCGTTTACAGAATACACCAGTTTGAAAAGCAGGAAATGATAGTTGTCTGCAAGCCTGAAGATAGCATGGCATGGTATGACAAGCTGTGGCAGAATTCTGTTGATTTCTTCCGTTCACTTGATATTCCTGTAAGAACACTTGAGTGCTGCTCAGGCGACCTTGCAGACCTTAAGGTAAAGAGCTGTGACGTTGAGGCATGGAGCCCAAGACAGAAGAAGTATTTTGAAGTTGGTTCATGCTCAAATCTTGGCGACGCACAGGCAAGACGTCTTGGCATAAGAATAAAGGCAGAGGACGGCACAAAGTATTTTGCTCACACTCTTAACAACACAGTTGTTGCACCTCCAAGAATGCTTATCGCATTCCTCGAGAACAATCTCAATGCTGACGGAACAGTTAATATCCCTGAGCCACTGAGAATGTACATGGGCGGCAAGGACAAGATAACAAAGTAATTTTGATATGCAAAAAGGTGAACGGTCATGTGCCGCTCACCTTTTTTTGTATGCTTATTATATCTTCGTTCCAATCTCTAAGAATATTTGAATCAAATAATCTTTGTATTTGTCTCATATAATTTGAAATTGAATATACACTATTTTTTATATCTATTTTTATAAGTTCACCTACTTCTTGTGAAATTTCTTGGCTTGTTTTACTTATTATTGCATTATTATTTTTAAGTTCTAACATTTTTTGCTTTTCAATATTTGAAATATATCCATTATTCATATAGGTTATTAAATTTTCTAAATTATCAAATATCTTTACAAACCCCATGGTTGGTGAATTATAAAATGTCACCTTTTGATCAAGTGGATTTATCATAATATGATTGCAAAAATCTAAATCTACAATACAACCATGTACATCTCCACAATAACCTAAGGATTTTACTTCACTCGCCATTTGATTTATATATTTCCAATAAGGTGCAAATAGTTCTATATATTTATTTACCATTTTATTGAAAATTTTATCAAAATGTTCAATATCACTACAATTACTAATCGTTTTTATTTTTCCACCAATACAAATTTTAGTGTTTATATGGCTTATAAGGAAAAATACATACTTACCTTTGTGTTTTATCATATAAAACTTTTCCCCATAGTTTTTTATTTGATTTTCTATGAGTCTTGTTCCTTGAATACGCTCTTTTGAATAATTATAAAATTTTGCATAATCTTCAGTGGTTATAATATGATAGCCGTCTTTATAGTCGAAAAATGGATTGCTAGCTACACCTAAATTTACTGATTTCATTTTAAAACAATTATTATAGTATCCTATTTGATTATCTGCATAAATATTCTTTTGCAATAAATTTTGATTTTGATGAGTGTGTCCTGTAAAATAAGAACAATGCAAATCAGTCACATAGTTTAGCGACCAATCTCTTACTGGATAATGACTTACTACTATTAATTTTTTCTTTTGATTTATAGCATTATCTAATCTATTTTTATACTCCTTAAAAAACAAATCTGATTCTTTTATTTCTTCTTTTCTCGAAAATAATCTGGGTCCACACAAACTATCTGCATTATATCTTTCATTATACTTAGCAAAACCTATACCACCAAAAATAATATAATCATCATTTTCATAAGAATTATTATGCAAAAGCTTAATTCCAAGTGAATCATAAAGAGATTTATAATAATTATACGCTTGACTTAAAGTATCAAAGTTTGAGATTTCATGATTTCCTAACGTTACAAATATAGGAAGTTTTGTTTTAATAAAAGTGAATTTTTCTCTTTTTTCAACATATGGAATAATATAATCATTTATAAACCTTATTTTATCATCACATTTCGTAATTTTTTTTATAATATTTATAACATATTCAGGCAATTTCATTTTTTTGATACTTTTATCAAGATCAGAAATGTTTAATGACAGAAGTTTTTCACATAGATTTTTCTTTTTATATAATTTTCCAATTTTATTTAATCTATCTATTTGCTGATCTCGAATTTTTTCATATGCTTTTACTTCTTCATCAGGTAATATCTTAGATTGATTTACTTTATATCTTTTATAAAGTACATAATTCCACCTAAGGATAAACTGATTAAAAAATAATGACACAAATTCTGCATTATCAGCGATATCTCCATTAAATAAAACAACTAAATTATTCATTGATAAATCTGATTTAAAATCATCACTAAATAAATCTTTAACTATTTTATTTATTTGCTTTTGAATGGATATCTCATAATTAAAATGATGTTCTAAATGCATATCAGATATATAATATACCTTTAGTTTTTTTTCATCACTAAATGGTTTGTCTTCTTTAAATAAAGATAATCCATTCTCAACTTCGCTAATGTCAAAAATTTGTGTCATATTATTCATTCTTTATTCTTCCGTGTTTTCAGAATACTCATTCTCAACGCTTTCGGTATTCTCTTCAATGACCTCAGCATTTTCCTCAGCCTGAGCTTCAGCTATCTCCTCGGCAGTAGCCTTTTCCACCTCTGCCGTTTCAACATCATCATCATGCTCAGTTCTTGTGAATGAAACCACTCTGCCGTCCTCGCCGACTCTCATAAGTCTTACGCCACGGGAGTATCTGCTCATCATGCTGATATCGCAGGCTCTTATTCTGATAACAATGCCGTCTGTGGATATCATGATGATATCATCTTCATCATCAACGACCTTTATTCCGCATACTCCGCCACTCTTATAGTTCATAAGACCGTAGCCGCCTCTGTTCTGTACCTTATAAGACTCCAGCGGAACACGTCTGCCAAGACCATTTTCTGCAACAGTGAGAACGCTTGCACCCTCTCTTACTCTTGCCATTGATACAACATAGTCGCTGCCCCTGAGTTTTATAGCCTTTACGCCATGTGCAACTCTTGACATCTCTCTTATGTCAGTTTCTCTTATCCTGATAGCATAACCATTATGCGTTGCAACGATAACCTCATTGTCACCAAAGGTCATTCTTACTCCTGCTATCTCGTCGCCCTCATCAAGACCGATTGCAATAAGACCGTTCTTTCTTACATTTCTGTAGGAAGTCAGCGGAGTTCTCTTTATCTTGCCGTTCTTTGTTACCATGACGATATACTTGCCCTCGTCAAAATCGGCAGTTTTTATCATTGCGGCTATCTTCTCGCCCTCTCCCAGTTCAAGAAGATTTACTATATTTGTGCCTCTTGAAGCCTTTGAACCCTCAGGAAGCTCATAGCATTTGAGCTTATACATTATGCCCTTATTGGAGATAAAGAGTATATTGTCATGTGAAGAACAGGTCTGAAGCTCGTCGATATAATCGTCCTCACGCTGTTTCATACCCGTTACGCCACGTCCGCCACGCTTCTGAGCCTTATACTCTGAAACAGGCATTCTCTTTATATATCCTGCATTTGTATAGGTAACAACGCTTTCCTCAACAGGGATAAGGTCTTCGATATCAACTTCACCGCTGACATTTTCTATCTGAGTTCTTCTCTCGTCACCGAACTTATCCTGAATAGCCTCGACCTCTTCAATGATTATATCAAGTATTCTCTGATGATTTGCAAGGATATCTTCAAGGTCAGCTATCTTGACTTCGATCTCAGCCAACTCGTCTATTATCTTCTGTCTTTCCATACCGGTCAGACGACCGAGGGTCATATTTGCGATATGGTCAGCCTGAATATCTGTAAGACCAAAACGCTGATTAAGTCTTTGCTTAGCCTCAGGGATATTCTTAGAAGTTTTCATTATCTCGATAACTTCGTCAATATTGTCAAGTGCGATAACAAGACCCTTTAAGATATGCTCTCTTTCCTTAGCCTTGTTAAGGTCGAACTTAGTTCTTCTTGTGATAACATCCACCTGAAAGTCTATATACTGCTCAAGCATTTCCTTGAGGGTCAGCACCTTAGGGATACCATTCACAAGTGCGAGCATTATAACGCCCACAGTATCCTGAAGCTGTGTATAGCTGAACAGCTTGTTGAGAACTACCTGCGGATTAGCGTCCTTTTTAAGCTCGATAACGATCCTCATTCCGTCCTTGCCGGATTCATCGTTGATATAATGTATTCCGTCGATACGCTTTTCCTTAACAAGATCAGCGATAGATTCAACAAGTCTTGCCTTATTTACCATGTAAGGTATCTCAGTGACAATAATGCAGTTTCTGCCCTTTATCTCCTCGATAGAGGTCTTTGAACGCAGTGTTATCTTTCCTCGACCTGTGCCGTAAGCCGCTCTGATACCGGATCTGCCCATGATGATACCGCCTGTAGGGAAGTCAGGACCCTTTATGCTCTGCATAAGCTCATCAAGTGTGCAGTCAGGGTTTTTCATGACAGTTTTCATGCCCTCGATAACTTCATGGAGGTTATGAGGAGGGATATTCGTTGCCATGCCCACAGCGATACCTACTGAGCCGTTACAGAGAAGATTTGGAAATCTTGACGGCAACACAACAGGCTCTTTAAGTCTGTCATCATAGTTTGACTGAAAATCAACAGTTGTTTTGTTTATATCTGTCAGCATATTTACTGACATCTTAGCCATTTTAGCCTCAGTATAACGGTAGGCAGCCGGAGGGTCGCCGTCAACAGAACCAAAGTTTCCGTGACCGTCAACAAGAGGATATCTCATTGAGAACTTCTGAGCAAGTCTTACAAGTGCGTCATAAACTGATGCGTCACCGTGTGGGTGATATTTACCAAGCACAGATCCGACCGTATCTGCACATTTTCTGTAAGCTTGATCAGGTGTAAGACCATTTTCATACATGGTATATAAAATTCTTCTGTGAACAGGTTTAAGTCCGTCCCTTACATCAGGTAAGGCTCTGGATACAATTACCGCCATTGAATATTGAATGAAAGATTCTTTCATTATCGCTTCAACATCAGTGTCAATAACGTTATAATCGCTCACTTTATCCACTCCTTTTTAACCTTTCGGTTTACTTTGAAAAGAACATATCCTGTTCTTATTTATTATCTATCATTTCATAATCGCTATCAAGCAGCCCTGAAAAAGTTTTTCTCAGTGTTTCCTGCTGCTGCTCGTTCATAACTCTTTTTGCAAGCACATAAATAGTTTCTTTTTTGAGTATTATAATAAACATCTCGTCATTTTCCAAAACGTTTAGTGAGATATCCTCAAAACCAACTATCCTCGGTGGAACAGGAGTAAAGTCCTCCTCCTGCTTTTCCTCCTCTGTTGGCAGCGTTTCTATTTTGAAGCTGTCATCATAGAGGGTGAAAACATACTTGTCGTCCTCAAGAGGTTTAAGTGCCTGCATAAGATATTTTCTTATTCTTCTGGTGTTATACCATGTGAGAACGATTATTGCAAGGCATATGAACGCCAGCACCCAGTTAAGATATCCCGAAGGGTTTCTCACTATGGACACTATAAAAAGCACCGCAACAACGCCGAAAGCCGCTGTTATCTTCCAGTTATGCGCATAAACGAATTTCTTCTGAAAGGCTAAAAAAGCTCTTTCCTCTTCCTCGTTTTTCACATCATACTCAAAGCTCAAAACAGGCTCTTTTTCTATCTGTGCTTCTTCTGCCTCATCAGCATTATCCACAGCTTTCTCAACCGTTTCAACGGTTTCCTCTGTCTTTACCTCTTCAAGCTCTTTTTCCTGATTTTTATTTTCGTTGTTATCCAAAGCAGTATCCTTTCTTTAAACGTCAAGATCCTTTACATACTCTGCATTTTTCTCTATAAATTCTTTTCTCGGTGCGACCTTATCGCCCATAAGAATAGTGAATATCTCGTCCGCCTTAACAGCGTCCTCCATTGTCACCTTTATCATAGTTCTTCTTTCAGGATCCATGGTTGTTTCCCAAAGCTGTTCAGGGTCCATCTCACCAAGACCTTTATATCTCTGAACGTTTACTTTCAGATTGTTTTCACCTGAAAGCTCAGAAATATACTGATCTCTCTCTGCGTCTGAGAAAGCATATCTGACTTGCTTGCCCCTTGCGACCTTGAAAAGCGGTGGCTGAGCAAGATAGATATGACCCTCCTCGATAAGAGGACGCATAAATCTAAAGAAGAATGTAAGCAGAAGCGTTCTGATATGAGAACCGTCCACATCGGCATCGGCCATGATGATAACTTTGCCGTAACGGAGCTTTGAAAGGTCAAAGTCCTCGCCTATTGATGTTCCCAGTGCGGTAACAACAGGCATAAGCTTTTCATTGCCGTATACCTTATCTATCCTGGCTTTTTCAACGTTGAGCATTTTTCCCCACAAAGGAAGTATAGCCTGATATTTTCTATCTCTGCCTTCCTTTGCAGAGCCGCCCGCAGAATCTCCCTCGACGATATAAATTTCGGTGAGTGAAGCATCTCTCTCTGAGCAATCTGCAAGCTTGCCGGGAAGTGAAGAGGATTCAAGAGCAGATTTTCTTCTTGTAAGCTCTCTTGCTTTCTTTGCGGCTTCTCTTGCCTTTTGTGCCTGAACGGACTTATCAAATATAGCCTTTGCTACAGTAGGGTTTTCCTCAAAGTAGTTCATAAGCTTTTCGGTAACTATCTTGTCAACGAAAGGCCTTACCTCAGGATTGCCAAGTCTGCCCTTTGTCTGTCCCTCAAACTCACAGTTTGTGAGCTTAACGGAAACTATAGCCGTCAGACCCTCTCTTACATCGTCGCCAAGAAGCTTATCGTCGTCTTTAAGATAGCCGAACTTCTTACCGTAGTTATTTATTACCTTTGTAAGAGCATTTTTGAAGCCTGTTTCATGAGTACCGCCGTCAGGAGTATGGATATTATTAGCAAATGAAAGTATAAGGTCATTATAAGTATCGTTATACTGCAAAGCTATCTCGGCGAAAGTGTCGCCCTCCATGCCGTTGACGTAGATAACTTCCTCAGAAAGTGGTGTAACACCCCTTGTCTTGTGGATATGCTCCACAAACTGTCTTATACCGCCCTCATAATGGAGAGTTTCGCCCACAGGCTCGGCTTCATTTCTCTTATCAGTGAATATTATCTTTATACCGGCATTAAGGAATGCCTGTTCTCTAAGTCTTTTAAGCAGTGTTTCATAGTCAAACACTGTTGTTTCCTGAAAGATCTCAGGGTCAGGCTTGAAAAGAACGGAAGTACCTGTTTTATCAGTATCGCCGATTATTTTCAGCGGCTCTGAATAATTACCTCTGTCAAACCTCTGAAAATGAATATGTTTTCCGTCATAAACTGTAAGCTCAAGATATTCCGAGAGGGCGTTTACTACAGACGCACCAACGCCGTGAAGTCCGCCTGCTACCTTATATCCGCCGCCGCCGAACTTTCCGCCTGCGTGGAGAATGGTATAAACTACCGTTGCAGCAGATATTTTCTCCTTTGGGTGTATACCTGTAGGGATACCACGTCCGTTATCGGTAACTCTGATAATGTCCCCGGGAAGTATCTCTACTTCTATCTCAGTGCAATATCCTGCCAATGCCTCATCGATAGCGTTGTCAACTATCTCGTAGACAAGGTGGTGAAGTCCCTTTGGACCTGTTGATCCGATATACATACCAGGTCTTTTTCTTACCGCTTCAAGACCCTCCAGCACCTGTATCTGATTTTCATTATAATCATTTTGCTTATCCACCATGGATATTTCCTCGGTGTTCTGGATCTCGATCTCGTTGTTATTTTCCAAAAAATAACCCCCTCATCACTTGGTTTTTTATCTTATCATCTTATTTCTTTGATTTATCATTCAGGCATTCTTTTGCTTCTTTTCAAAAGTGTGGCACAGCTCATCTGACTTATATACACAGTTTCCGTAAAGTCTTTATCAAGGCACACCACAAAGCTTTTAGGCATTTCATATGTGCAGTTCACAACACGTCTGTTTTTTGCCGCAAAATTAAGAAATTCCTTTGTGTTGGCAGAAACAGAGGTGTTCTCTATATCGAAGATCCCTATTATATCTTTAGTATTGACTAAATAGTTATTTCCTAAATGCAGAAACATCACTTATTCTCCTGAACTATCATTCCGTTTTCTATATTGAATATCTTTCCATGGCTTTTCTCGTCAAAGGGGATATTCCTGTCACAGCAGGTTATAAAGACCTGCATATCGTGTATTTTCGAGATAACGAACTTCTGCCTTGAGAGATCAAGCTCGCTCAAAACATCATCGAGAAGTATACACGGGCTGTCGTCTATCTCCTCGGCAAGTATATAAGCCTGCGAAAGCTTCAAAATAAGTGCAAGAGAGCGGTGCTGTCCCTGAGAAGCGAACTGTCTAACTGCCAGTCCGTTTATTTTTCCCGCAAGATCGTCTCTGTGAACGCCTTTCTGCGTAAATCCTGCTCTTATATCGTCATCAAGATTATTTTGCAGACAGTTTAGATACTCCTCAGCCATATCTCCTGAATAATCTTTTCTGCCTTCCAGATTGGAATACACAGTGGAATAATATTCAAGCTCCAGCCTTTCTCTGCCCTCTGATATATCCTCATAAAGCTTTTTTGCGAACATATCGAGTTTTTTTGTATAATTATATCTTAAAAGCGAGATATAAGCCCCAAGCTGAGCAAGCTGGATATCCCACACTTCAAGCTCTTCTCTTTTTGATCTGCCGTAACAGATATTTTTTAACAATATATTTCTCTGCTCTATAAGATCATCATATTTTGAGATAACAGAGCTGTAGGAATTTTTTATCTGTGACACTGAAAGGTCAAGAAACTGCCGTCTGTTTTCGGGAGAGCCTTTTGAAAGCTCCAGATCCTCAGGAGTAAAGATAACACAATCAAGGCTTCCGAAAAGCTTTGAGGGAGTTTTCAGTTTTACGCCGTTCAAGGTGACGTTTTTTTCTCTCACATTAGGTCTTGCCATTGCAAAATGTATATCCTGACTGCGGAAGCTGTTTTTAAATGAAATGTCGATATTCATAAACTGTCCGTTTATATCTATCATTTCTCTGTCTTTTGTGTTGCGAAAAGACCTCACTCCGCTGCAAAGCCATATAGCTTCTATAAGATTTGTTTTGCCCTGAGCATTCTTTCCGCAGAAAATATTCATTTTCTCATGAGGATATATCTCGACTTTTTTGAGATTTTTAAATCCGTCTGCGGAAATTTTGGTTATCACCATTTTATTTTACCACTATCTCTGTAGCTATCTCGTCTATCTGCACCTTATCCCCGGGGCGGATCTTCTTTCCCCTCATTGTGCAGACCTCACCATTTACTTTAATTCTCTCCTCGAGGATTATCTCCTTGCCAATGCCGCCTGTTTCCACAACGCCAGCATATTTAAGCAGAGAATCGAGCTTTATAAACTCTGATTTTATATTTACATCTATCTGTTGATATTTCATATTCTTATTCCTTTGCTAGTCTTACAGGGAGAACGAGGTAAGTATAAGCGTCGCCCTCACACGGAACTATCTTCATAGGCAGCAGACTTCCGCTCATCTGCAATTTGACCTTATCTTCCTTTATGACCTTCAGAGGGTCAAGAAGATATTTGCACTTGAAGCCTATCTCGATAACAGGACCTGCTATATCAGCCTTTATCTCGTCTGTTATCTTTCCAACGCTTGTTGAGCAGTTTATTTTTATAGAATTATTTTCAAAATAGCATCTTGCAGGTGACGGTGTTCTGTCACTTATAAGTATCAAACTTCTTTCAAGAGCGGCAATAAGCTCTTTCCTGTCAACAATGACCTCAGTTGTGCAAGTAGTCGGTATAGCTGACTTATAAGGGTGGAACTCGCCCTCGATAAGTCTTGAATAAACAAGATAGCCGTTTAATTCAAACACAACATGATTTTTTGAGAGATAAACGGAGGCTGTTTCTTCGTCATTATCTCCCAGAAGTGCTGCTATCTCAGAAAGAGTTTTTGCAGGCACGACGAATTTAAGACTTCCGTCATACTTTATAGGCTCATATCTCACAGCAAGTCTATATCCGTCAAGGGCAACAAGAGTAAGAGTACCGTTTTCAATCTCAAAAAGCTCTCCCTTAAGAACAGGCTTAAGGTCTGTAACAGCCACGGCAAACTTTGTCTGATTTATCATATCCTTAAGAACAGGCTGAGAGATAGTTATCTTGTTTTCTTCCTCTTTCTTAGGAAGTGCAGGATATTCCTCTGCTGATGTTGCAGGGATATTGAATGTGGTAACTCCTCCTGAGATCGTTACCTGAAAATTTTCAGAAACCTCTATCAGGATCTCTTCAGAAGGCATTTTCCTTATCATTTCAGCAAAAAGTCTTGCATTAAGTATAAATTCTCCCGAATCGTCGCTCTTTACCGGAATAACAGTTTTTATACCTATCTCAAGGTCATAGCCGGTAAGTTCCAGCATTGAGTTTTCAAGCTTGAATTTTATTCCCTCAAGAGATTTAAGTGCAGCACGTTCTGACACTGCTTTTGAAACATTTGTTACTGCTCCGCAAAGTGAAGCATTATTACACAGAATTTTCATAGCAATTTCCTTTCTAAAAAATTACATTTATCTGACTTTTGTTTTTTCAACATATGAATTTCTCAAATTTATATTTTTTGCTCTGATAATATATAAATAAATCAATATTAAATTAGTATTAGTAGTAGAGTGTGTTGAAATAGTTGAAAAGTCATTCAAAGCCTTTTGCAGACTTGTTTTGCTTTTCAAGTTTATTTTAACATCACTTCAACTGTGTTTTCAAAAACTTTTTTTGTGTTTGAAAAGTTGAAAAAATGTTTGTTGAATGTTTATTATTATCGCAAAAAATGTTGAAACCTGAAAATCGGTGTTTGATTTTATAACACCATGGTTTAAACTTCATTGTGCAAAGTTTTGAAAAACATTCCGCAAAGCTTTATATATCCAAGTCCGGATATTCAACAAAATTGTTGAAAACTATGTTGAAAATGTTGAAATAGTCCGTTTAATTGTCCTTGAGGTTTTTGATTATGTCGTCAACGGTATCTTTTAGCTGTTTGTTCTCTTTAAGATTTTTAACAACGTCCTGATAGTGTATGGTCATAGTTGAATGGTTTTTGTTAAGCACATTTCCTATCTGTATAAAGGTCATGCCCTTTACGTCCTTGAAGATATAGATCGCTATTTTTCTTGCAAGGGATACGTTTGCACGTCTGTTTGTTGACTTTATGTCGTCAGCAGTAACGTCAAATGCCGCCGCTACCTCCTGAAGTATCCTGTCAACCGTTATCTCAGCAGGGTGATTTTCAATGATTATTTCCTTGATTATCCTCTGAGCCATAGATATGGACGGGCTTTCATTTGTATAAATGGTAAGAGCCTTTATTTTGTTTACAGTTCCCTCAAGCTGACGTATGTTCGTCTTTATCTTCTCTGCTATTATCCTTACGACATTGTCAGAAAGCTGTAAGTCCAGCATATCAGCCTTTTTCTTTACGATAGCCATTCTTGTTTCAAAATCAGGCGGTGTAACGTCTACCTGAACGCCCAGTGAAAATCTGGTAAGTATCCTGTTTTGAAGCTTCGATATCTTTGACGGCGCAATATCCGATGTGAGAACTATCTGCTTGCCCGCATTGTAAAGATCGTTGAAGGTATGGAAAAATTCCTCCTGCATACGCTCCTTGCCTGCAATGGTCTGTATATCGTCTACCATAAGATAGTCGGCATTCCTGTATTTATCATGAAATTTATTAGTTTCCTTTGACTCGATAGCTTTAACGAGCTGGTTTATAAAGGATTCACCTGTGGTGTAAATAATTTTCAGCTCAGGGTGATTTTTCTTTACCTCATGCTCGATAGCTTTCATAAGGTGAGTTTTTCCAAGTCCCGAATCACCGTATATGATTAGAGGGTTGAATATAGTATTTGTGTTAGACGGTGTTTTCTGATCTTCGTCATACTTATGTGCGACAGCCGTGCTGAAAGCATAGGCAAGATCATTCGATTTACCTTTGATAAAGTTATCAAAAGTAAGATTGTTGTTTTCTTCATCAGAAAAGTCAGCCACCTTGACTTCTATATCCTTTTCCTCAGTTTCATTAACTTCTTCTTTGTCTTTAACAAGTATTTTTATATCTACCTCAAAGCCCAAAGTGTTGAGAAAAGCTTCTTTTAAAAGATTCTCATAGGCGTTCATAGTGATATCTCTTGAAAAATCAGAATCAGTGAGCAAATAAGCCACATTGTTTTCAAGCTTCATCGGTTCAAGTATCTTTATCCATTTGTTATATCCCGGCTCGCTGATACTTTTGCAGTTTCGGCAATATTTCAGGACCTCCTGAAATACGTCATTAAAGGAATCCATTGTTTCTCCATAACCTCCTAGAAAATAGCTCTGCCTGTGCGGTGTTTCCGCTGTCCGCCGTGACCCCTGTCAAACAGACGGCAGGTCAGAGTTTTAAAAAAAATATAAACAGGCATAATTAATCAATTCTATACTATTATAGCACACTTGACTTAAAATTTCAAGTCCTATATATTATATATAAGGAAAGAAATAAGAATAAAAAGTATGTTTTTCAAAGATAAGAAAAAACACTTAATACAGATAAAATTTATATTTGGCACACAATATATTGTATGCTCATTAAAAAGGAGAACGTAAGCGGCAGGTTTTTCGGACAGTAAGCCCCTCAAAGCAAAGAAAAATAATATCAAAAAAAATATAAAAATATTATGAACAGGCTTGACAAATGGTGTGTGAATGAGCTATAATATTAAATTACAAGGGCTTTTTTCATAGCGATATTGTAATTTGCTGTGACCCTATAAGTTTAAACATCTCCGAGAACGTTTTTTTGTATAAAATGACGGAGTGTTGAAAGCGGAAGGAGGAGAATTCGATGAAAAGAACATATCAGCCTAAAAAGCTTCAGAGAAAGAAAGTTCACGGCTTCATGAAGAGAATGTCTACTGCTAACGGCAGAAAGGTACTCGCAAGAAGAAGAGCAAAGGGCAGAGCTAGACTCAGCTACTAAGAGATACAGGCAGTTTCTGATGATAAGTCTGACAGGCATTATTCAGGCGGTTAGTTACGCCTGAATCGATGTCCCTAGGCAGTTGTATTTAAGCGTCGTTGGACGCTGCCTCAGATGACCTATATACCATTCATTGATTTGCATGGTATTGGGTCTTTATCTTTTTTTGGCAAAATTGCCGTGAAAAGGCGAAAAGAGTAAAAACAGTACACAATGGGGAAATGAAGATGCTGTTCACAACGGTTTTAAAGGATAACAAGGCATTTTTAAGGTGCTATAAAAAGGGAAGATTTTGTGCAGACAGTTTTGTAGCAGCATATTTTTATCCCAACGGCAGCCCGTATAACAGGCTCGGCATAACGGCAGGCAAAAAGCAGGGCTGCGCAGTAACGAGAAACAGGATAAAGAGAATAGTAAGAGCCGCCTACAGACTTAACGAGGCGGAATTTCCGCTGGGCTATGATATAGTTTTTGTGGGAAGAAACGATATAGGGGAAAAGAAAACTCAGGATATTGAAAGATTTATAAAAAAAAGACTCATAAAAGAGATGAATAAGCCTGTTCCAAAGAATAACAGGTCAGGCAGGGCAAAGAGAAAGTAAAATGAGTAAACTGGCTCAGCTGCTGATAAGGTTTTATCAGCGATTTATAAGTCCTCTTTTCGGACCAAGGTGCAAGTATTATCCAAGCTGTTCGGCATATGCGCTGGAGGCTTACAGAAAGCACGGCTTTTTTAAAGGCACGCTGCTTACTGTATGGAGACTGCTTAGGTGCAACCCGTGGAGTCTGGGAGGGGTTGACTATGTTCCTGACAAGCTTACCACTGAGTATTTTAAAATCAGAAAAAAATAAGCCTGAGAGCTTAATCAGATATATAGGTTATCAATATGACAAATAATTGATCTGGAGGATATTAAATGGGTATTATTGCGACCCCTTTGGGCTGGATAATGAAGGGCTGCTATTTTGTATGCAAGAACTACGGAATAGCACTGCTGCTTTTCACTATCCTTACAAGACTTATAGTATTTCCGCTTAACGTCAAGCAGCAGAAGAGCACGGCAAGAATGACCATGCTTCAGCCTGAGCTTGAAAAGATAAAGAAGAAATACGCTAAAAATCAGCAGAAGATGCAGGAAGAGCAGATGAACCTTTACGCCAAGGCGGGCGTAAACCCTATGGCAAGCTGCTTGCCAATGGTCATCACAATGGTCATTCTGTTTGCTCTTATCCCTGTTATTTACGGACCTCTTACCTACGTTTCAAACGCAGATAAAGAGGAGCTTACAGACTCAAACAACATGATATCGAATCTTTATGTTGTCAGTGCTGAGGTAAAAAGCAAGGATACTACAATAGAAAAGCTTATTGAAAAGTTTGAGAAAGACGGTGCTACTGAGGACGAAGCTTATGATAAGCTTGAAAAGCTTTTTACAGACAAGGACAAGTATCCAAAGTCTGCAAAGGCACTTTCTAATGACAACAAGATATCTAACGTTATGGATGCTATTAAGGCTCATAATGATATAGATACTTTTATTCTTAACGAGAATTACTTCTCCACAAACCTCATTCAGTCAAGACCTGAGCTTATGACTTTCGTTTTCACTGAAAAAGAGGGCGGACAGTATGCAGATGTGCTTCCAACAAGCGTAAAGGCTGCGGCTGAAGATTTCAACTACAGCATTTTCGGACTTTTCCTTGGAAAGATACCAACAATGAAGGATCTTTCCTGCATTATCCCTATTGTATCAGCACTTTTGCAGCTTATAGTGACATTCGTTTCACAGCATTTTGCAAAGAAGAACAATCCTGACGCTGCAAATATGGGCGGAATGGGAATGAAGATAATGCTTTATGGTATGCCTATCTTCTCACTGTGGATCGGTTTCAGCTATCCGGCAGGTCTTGGTCTTTACTGGTGCTATTCTTCACTGTTTGCACTGGGACAGACTATCGTACTCAATAAGATCTATACACCTGAACACGTTGCAGAGCTTGTTCAGAAGGATATAGCAAAGCAGAAAAAGAAGGGCAAGCCTACTCTTATGGAGAAAATGGCTGAGGCTCAGATGATACAGGCTGGTAAGGATCCTGCTGAGATCAGAAAGTCACTTTCTGACGATGAGGATTACGATGAGCCTAAGAAGAAAACAAAGACGGAGCTTAAAGACGAGCAGAGAAGACGTCTTAACGAAGCCAGAAAGAGAATGGCTGAGAAATATGGCGACGAATATGACGATTCACAGGATTGACCTGTTGTTGACTAAACTTTTTTAGCGAGAGGAGCAGAAAAAAATGAAACAGATCTTTACAGCCGCAACTGTAGACGAAGCAAAGAACAAGGCGGCAGTTGAATTTGGAACAGAAGTAGAAAAGATCACTTTCACAGTTCTTGAAGAGCCTAAAAAGGGCTTTTTCGGAAAGATCAAGGGTGAGGCAAAGGTAGAAGCTGAATATGAGCCTGAAACAAAGGTAGAAACTGTAACTGAAGAAACAGAGGCTGTTGAAGAAAAGGCAGAAGTTCAGGAAGAAGTCAAGGCAGAGGCAGAGTGGAGCGACACTTTGCAGAAAAAGGCTGACTGTGCAAAGGAATATATACTCAATGTTATAAAGGCAATGGGCATAGAAGACACAGAGATCGAGGTAACAAAGCTTGAAAACGGCGCACTTTTTGAGATAAAGAGCGAAGAGTTCGAGAAGCTTATCGGCAAGAAGGGCGATATCCTCGATTCACTTCAGTATCTTGCATCACTTGTATGCAACAGGATAGACAGAGAATATTTCAGAATATCCACAGATTGCAATGGTTTCAGGGCAAGAAGAAAGACCCAGCTTGAAGAGCTTGCAAGAAAGATAGCAAACAACGTAAAGAGAAGCGGTCGTTCATCAGCTCTCGAGCCAATGAATCCATATGAGAGAAGAATCATTCACGCTGCTGTATCAGAGATAGAGGGTGTAACATCTCAGTCAAAGGGTGAAGAGCCATGGAGAAAGGTAATAATCAGCTCTACAACACCTAGAAAGTATGACAACAGAGGCGGCTACAAGAAGAACGGTGGCAGAAGAAGAAACAATAACAATCGCCGCTCAAAGGGTTTTGACATCACAACAAGCTTTGAAAAGGACTACAAAAAGCCAAAGCCAGAGGACACAATGAAGGATTCAGGTCTTTACTCAAAGATAGAGTTCTAAATTAAAAATGACAATAAGAAAACACGCTGAACAAAAATTCAGCGTGTTTTTTTGCTATTTTGCTTGTTTTTTATTGTAGGGGACGGCGCCCCCGACGTCCCGCTTATCTATGTTTCGGTTTCAATATCATTTGTATTTTTTTACAAAATGTTCGGTGCAAAAATTTATAACATTGTCTGCTTCTTTTCATTCGTGACCAATCCAAGTCTAGCCGCTTCGATATAGGGCTGTCGAGGGCGCCAGCCCCTACACATTTGTGTCTACAGTTTGTACGCCGCAAAATCGCTGTCGCTCTTTGCGGTATTTACTTTGTATAAGAAACTACAAAAGCGGTGCAGAGATTTGTTCTCCGACACCGCTATGTATTTTGCTTTAGTTCGTATTATAATTTTTTCTTTTTCATTTGACCCTTGTTGCGTGGATATTTCTCAGGTGTTTCAGATACTTTTCTTATGAGGATAAGCGTTCTGCCGTCACCTGTTGGAAGTTCATAGTCAAAGACCTCTTCGACCTTTCCTCCCAGTATCTTAATAGCATTTTTAGCTTCTTTCAGCTCGTCATTTCCTCCTGAGCCTTTCAATGCAACGAAATATCCTCCGACTCTTACAAAAGGCAGGCAATACTCGCATAGGTCGCTGAGGTTTGCCACCGCTCTTGCTGTGGCAATGTCAAATTGTTCACGGCACTCCATGCTTCTGCCAAGCTCCTCTGCTCTGCCGTGTATGCAGGTCGCACCAAGGTCAAGACTGTCTGAAAGCTGTGCAAGAAAATTTATCCTCTTATTAAGGCTGTCCAAAAGTGTAAGCTTTATATCGTCACGGACGATTTTCAGTGGACAGGACGGAAATCCTGCTCCTGTGCCGACATCTATTACCGTTGCATTTTCTTTTACCTTGAAAAGTGTGAAAGGATAAACGCTGTCAAAAAAATGCTTTATTGAAATTCCCTCAGGGTCAGTGATAGCAGTAAGATTTATTTTCTCGTTCCATTCACAAAGCAGATCTGCATAAGCTTCAAAGCGTAAATAATCACTGTCAGATATTGTTATATCATAATTATCAAAAAGCTTTATAAAATCGTCCTTAGAAATAAGCTTTGACATACTATTCCTCCCTATGGTCATTCTTTGATGAGAGCCATACCAAAAGTACACCCACGTCAGCAGGGTTTACTCCGCTGATTCGGCTTGCCTGACCAACTGATACAGGCTTTATTTTATTGAGCTTTTCAATTGCTTCAAGTCTAAGACTTTTTATATCATTATAGTCAATATCCGCAGGCAAAGCCTTTTTCTCCAGCTTTCGCATAGCCTCCACCTGTTCAAGCTGTATCTTTATATAGCCGTCATATTTTATCTGCAATTCTACTTGCTCTTTTACTTCTGCTGAAAGCTCAGGTCGTTCCTTATCGAAAGGAGCAAGACCATCATATGACACCTGTGGTCTGCGGATAAGCTGAGCAAGCTTTATGCCGTTGTTAAGAGGGTCAGTGCCTACAGATTCAAGATAGGCATTTATCTCAGGATCTGGTGCAATATTTATTTTTGAAACACGCTTTATCTCAGCGGCTATCTGTTCATTTTTGTCAAGCAAATGCTGATATCTTTCGTCTGAGATAAGCCCTATCTCATGTCCGATAGGCGTGAGCCTTATGTCAGCGTTATCTTGTCTTAGCAAAAGTCTGTATTCGCTTCTTGATGTGAGCATTCTGTAAGGGTCTGAACAGCCCTTTGTCACAAGGTCGTCAATAAGAGTGCCTATGTATGATGACGCTCTGTCAAGGATAAGCTGTTTTCTGCCGAGAATTTTCAGTGCGGCATTTATGCCTGCAATAAGACCCTGTGCGGCGGCTTCTTCATATCCCGAAGTGCCGTTGAATTGACCTGCGCCGTAAAGACCGTCAAAAGCCTTGAACTCCAGCGTAGCAGAAAGCTCTGTAGGGTCGCAGCAATCATATTCTATGGCATAGGCGTTTCGCATTATCTCAACGTGTTCAAGTCCTTTTATAGTGTGCAAAAATTGAAGCTGAACGAACTCAGGCAGTGATGACGACATACCTTGCAGATAATATTCGTCAGTGTCAAGACCCATTGGTTCAATAAAAAGCTGATGCCTTGGCTTATCTGAAAATCTCATTATTTTGTCTTCGATAGACGGACAGTATCTTGGGCCAATAGCGTGTATCCTACCCGAATATATAGGTGAAAGATGTATGTTATCTCTTATTACCTTGTGTGTTTCTTCATTTGTATAAGCCACATAGCATTTAACTTTATTTTCAAGCTTTTCATGATTATCAAAAGAAAATGGTGTTATATCATCGTCACCGCATTGAACTTCAAGCTTGTCAAAATCTATGGAACGCTTGTGTACACGGGCAGGAGTGCCTGTTTTGAAACGTCTTATTGTCATGCCTGCCTTTTTAAGACATTCTGTCAGGCTGAGTGCAGGCAAAGTTGCGTCAGGACCGCTTGAATATGATACTGCACCCACATGGACAGTGCCGCCAAGGTAAGTTCCCGTTGAGATCACAACAGCCTTGCAGTCATACTCAGTGCCAAGCTTTGTACGCACACCACGGACAGTTTTGCCGTCCTCCTCAAATAAAATATCAGTTATCTCAGCCTGCTTCAGATAAAGCCCGTCAGTATCTTCGATAGTCTTTTTCATAAGCTTGTGATATTCCACACGGTCTATCTGCGCCCTCAGACTATGAACGGCAGGACCTTTTCCACGGTTGAGTATCCTGCTTTGCAGAAAAGTTTTATCCGCCGCCTTGCCCATTTCTCCGCCCAAAGCGTCTATCTCACGAACAAGATGTCCCTTTGCAGTTCCGCCTATAGAGGGGTTGCATGGCATATTGGCAACACCGTCAAGTGTTATGGTAAAAAGTGCCGTCTTTAGTCCAAGGCGTGCCGCCGCCAAAGCCGCTTCACAGCCTGCGTGACCTGCACCTACCACAATAATATCAAAATATTCCTTTTGCATAATAAAACCACCTGTCTGAAAATAAGACCATATAAATTACTTTCCTACGCAGAATTTTGAAAATACCTCGTCTACCACCGCTTCTGTAGCCTTTTCTCCTGTCAGCTCCAAAAGTGCATTTGCACCATTGTCTATCATCACAGTAACAGCGTCCAAAGTTTCTCCCATATCAAGGCTTTCAAGAGCCATGGCAAGATATTTTCTTGCACGTTCTGCACAGGCTATTTGACGCTCGTTTGCAAAAATTGTGCTGTCAGCGTCATATCCGCCAATGCCCAAAAGCTTCTCTGCGGCCTTTTGCAGCTCTTCTCTGCCCTCGTCAAGCTTCGCAGATATCTCTATCACATAGTCTGAATATTTTTCAAGCTGAGACCTTTCAACAACATTTTCAAGGTCAGACTTGTTGAGAACTATGATAACTTTCTTTCCAAGCTTTTTCACATATTCAAGAAGCTCAAGATCCTCCTCGTCAAGCTCTCTTGAAATGTCGAAAACTTCTATCACAAGCATAGCGTTTTTAAGCTTTTTCTTTGCAATATCAACGCCTATTTTTTCAACTTCATCATCAGTTTCATGTATTCCTGCAGTGTCGGAAAGCTTCAAAATAAGCTCGCCAAGCTTTGCACTTTCTTCGATAACATCTCGTGTAGTGCCTGCCATATTTGTGACTATGGAGCGATCATATCCCAACAGCATATTCATGAGTGTCGATTTTCCAACGTTCGGCTTGCCTGCGATAACAGTGTCAACACCGTTTTTCAGTATCATACCGCTGTCATGATCTGCTATTATTTTATCAAGCCCTGCCAAAGCGTTTTTAAGGCTCTCTCTGAGATTATCCTCAGATATCTCAGGCAAGTCCTCCTCTGGATAATCCACCCATGCCGCAAGCTCACCTAGTATTGTGACAAACTTTCTTGACATATCAGAAATAAGCCTGAAAAGCCTGCCCTCTTTTGTAAGATTTGCAGAATTAAGCGCATATTCTCCCTGAGCGGAGATAGTTTCCATTACGCCCTCAGCCTGAGTAAGTGAAAGCTTTCCATTGAGAAAAGCCCTCTTTGTGAACTCGCCCCTCTGAGCAAACTCTGCACCCTGTTCAATGCAAAGTCTGAGAACTTTTTTTGTAACATATATTCCGCCATGGCATGATATCTCGCAGACGTTTTCACCGGTGTATGACTTAGGCGCACGGAAAACCGTCAGAACGCCGTCATCAACTTCTCTGCCGTTTTTGTCAACTATTTTTCCGTATGCACACGAATAGCCTGCCATGTTTTCAACACTTTTGCATGACAGCGGTTTAAAAACCTTTGCACCTATGCTTATGGCGTTTTCTCCGCTTATTCTTATGACTGATATACCGCCCTCAGCGAGTGGTGTCGAAACTGCACATATATCTTTCATTTTTACCTCTTTTTACTCCGACAGAGCCTTTCCCTGCCATGAATTTCTTCTTCCCATTTCCTTGTCTATCTCGTTCATAACGCAGAATTTTTTCAAACTCCACAAAGGTGCAACAAGGTCGTCCTTTGCACCGTCACCTGTCACACGCTGTATTACTATCTCCGCAGGCAGAAGTTCCAACTGGTCGCAGACGATATTAACATACTCGTCCATTTCAAGTGCTCTGAACTCTCCACGCTCATACATCTGTGCAAGCACAGTGCCTTTTAAAACGTGCAGAAGATGTATCTTAATGCTTTGTATATCAAGCTGACCGAGAGTTTTAGCCGTTTCAAGCATCATATCTCTATCCTCACCGGGAAGCCCGTCGATGATATGCACGCACACATTCACATTGCGTTTTCTCAGCATTTCATAGCCTTTGAGAAAATCCGCAAAAGTATGACAGCGGTTCATTTTCAAAGCCGTTTCGTCATGTATAGTCTGCAAGCCAAGCTCTACTGTAAGAAACGTTTTTTCAGCAAGCTCACCGAGCAGGTCGGCTTTTTCTTCGTTGATGCAATCTGCCCTTGTTGCGATAGAAAGCCCTGCCGTATTTTCAAATGACAGGGCTGTATAAAACATTTTTCTCAGCGTTTCAACGTCAGCATAGGTGTTTGAGCCTGCCTGAAAATACGGTATGCACAGACCCTTGCTCCACTTTTTGCTCATTTTCTCCCTTATCTCTCTGTACTGAGTAAGGATATCCTCATGAGGGTCGCCTGCAAAATCTCCGCTCATTTTTGCCGAGCAGAACACACAGCCCCCCACACCTTTTGTGCCGTCTCTGTTCGGACAGCCAAGGTCAATATTAAGCGGTATCTTGAAAACCTTAGTGCCAAACTTGTGCCTTAGATAATAATTATAGGTATGATATCTTTTATTGTCATCAGAATAGGGAAAAGGGTTATCAAATCTGCTATTCATCTGACGGTCCCTCAGTTTGCTCGGTGGTAGGTTCTGCAGTTTCTGTCGGCTGAGTTGTGGTCTCAGTTGCCTTTGTTGTGGTCGTGGTAGTAGTAGGACCGGGCTGTACTATAGGCTCAGTTTCGGTGACAGTATAGTAAGGCTTGTCATTATTTGTGGTAGTGGAAGCCGTTGAAGTCGTTGTGGTGCTTTTAGTTTCCTCCGGTCTGTCAATAGCAGTGGTAGTTGTTGTTTTTTTCTTGTCCTCTTTTTTCTTTGTGGTAGTTACTTCACCATCCTGCGGTTTTGCAGTGGTGGTGATAACATTTTCGTCAGGATCATCACTGTCATTATTAGTCGGCTGATCGAAGCTGTTGTGATTAGAATCAGTATTGTCAGGCGTTTCCTTTATAGGGTCAGTGACCTTATTGCCGATACCGTAAATAAGAGAGATACGCTCCTCAACAGCTTTCATGGCGTCAGGAAAAGGTATACTATTATTATAAGAGTCCTCCAATGCCTGAGTGTAATCCCCTGAAAAGAAAGTCTTGAATGTTAAAGACAGATTGTTGTCCTCCACAATGTCGCTTCCTGAAACTGAAATAAAGAATATGCAGGCAAATAGCATTATGACCGCTATGGAAAGAAGATTTATAAAGCTGTAATGCTCCTCCAAATTCGTTTTGGCAAGCTCTTCAGCCGCTTCCTCTGCAGCCTCGCATTCCTCCGGTATTTCATATTCATTGTCATCGTGAACGATATTGAATCGTGTAGTTTTCTTATCCATTAGTATTTTCCTCTTTTTATGCTGCGTATTCCGCCGCAAGTGTTATAACGCTCACTGCAAAAACAAGCACTGTCATAATGGTCTTTGTTATCATAACTCTGCCATAAGCCGCCTGAGACTTCTGTGAAAGCTTTTTAAAAATCTTGCAGAAAGCTCTTTTTGCAGGTGGGCAGACAATAAAGAACGATATTACTATAAGGGTGATATTTTTCAGCACTGCACTTTTTACAGACACGCTCAAGGTGTATTTCACATTTACTCCTGCAAGTGCAAAGAGCCATTTTTTGTAGCCATAGAAGCTGTCAAAATAAAGTCCGCCAAAAATAACGAGAGCAGTGAGTACAAGATAGATATACTTCACAATGTCAGGCAGCTTTGAAAGCGGTCTTTCAAGAAACAGCTTTTCAAGGATACAAAGCACAGCCGCACAAAGTCCGACGATAATGAAATTCACCTTTGCCTGATACCATATAGAAAGTGCCAGACCGCAAAGTATATAGCATACAAAAGTAAAGACCTTGTTCATGTTTTTTTTGCAGCAGAAAACCTCGCTGAAAAAGTCAACAACAGTTGTATTGAAGCTTTTTATCATACCAGTGAAAAGTCCGTCAGCCTCAATGTTTGTGTAGTTGTCGGGATAAACAAAGCCGTTTGTAAGACCAAGTCCCATTGCCATATCCGAAAGTCCTGTGAAAAGAAAATAATACTGAGCCAAGAATGACAGCATACCAAGCCAACAGCCAAGGGTAGTTATCTCTTTGCCGTTAAGTCCTGCAAGCTTTATCTGTTCAAAAACGCCTGCAAGAAGCACCACCTTGCCAAAACCGAAAACTATCTTATTAAGTCCCTGGTTGAGCTTTGCTCCTGTGATTTCACGATGCCTTATCTGTGGCTCAATATCACCGTATCTCACAAGAGGTCCCACAAGCATAAAATGCAGTGACACCATATAAGTCAAAAGGCAGAAAATGTTTTTTTCTGCTTTGCAGTTGCCCTTGAAAACGTCATAGACATAAGAAATTCCTCTGAGCATATAATAACCCATACCAAGTGGAAGTATGGCGGCGTCAAAACTGAGCTTTTTTACCTTATTATAAAGGATATTCTGACCGAATATCAGCATAAGAGATACGTTCATTATAATATCCAGCACCAAAAATATCCTGCAAAGGGCTTTGTTCTCACGGTTTTTTGAAATAATAAGACCAAATATCCAATCGAGGATAACTGACAGAAAAATAAGACAGAACACAAAAGGTCTGCCCCAACTGAAAAACAGCAGGGAACAAACTATCAGAATGAGGTTTTTATATTCTGCACTTCTGTCGAAAAGCGAAATAATGGTCATTATCGGGAACATTCCCAGTATAAATATAAGATCGGAATAAACCAAAATAAATTGCTCCTTAATATTTTTATGTGTTAAAATATTTTTATATTTTTTTACTTATGATTTATACCTATAATTTTATCACAATTCACTAAATATAGCAAGCAAAATTATAAAGAAAATCTAAATTTTTCAGTTTTCTTCAAAAAGTATTTGCAATTAATAAAAACTGTGGTATAATTATAGTAAATAAATGTGCAATTCTACTTGGGGAAGGAGTGGCAGAGTTGGCTTCAATTTTAGTTACAGGAGCAAGCGGAATGATAGGCTTGTACCTTACATCCAGCTTACTGCACAAAAAGCATCGTGTATTCGGTATAGATACACGCAAAAATGAGTTTATTGGAACTGATCCAAACTATACTTTTATCCAGTGTGATATTACAGATAAGGACGCTATTACAAATGTAATCGATAGCAACAAGATCGACGTTGTCGTGCATCTGGCAAATTCTGTAGATAACGATATAGATCCATATGTAACAGACGCTGAGATGAAAAAGAGCAAGATATGTGATAAGTTCATATATGCGGCTGCAAACAAGGCTGAGGTAAGGAGCTTTATCCTGCTCAGCACAACAGCAATATATGGTGTACAGAAAGGCAGAGAACCAATAAGGGAAACTGCTCCTGAAAAGGGAAATTCAAACTATGCAGATCTTAAGATGACATCTGAGAAGATAATGCAGAAGGAATTTAAAAAGTCTGAAACTATACCTGTTATTGCCAGAGTAGCTCCTATTTATGACGCTGAGTATACACAAAATCTGAGAGACAGAGTATTTGACGCAAAGGAAAATGTTGCATACATATTCAATGATGGAGAATACGGTTTTTCATTCTGTTGTGTATTCAATCTTATCGACTTTATAAATGGTATCATCAATGTGCCGACAGGAAGATATGAGGGAATCTACAATCTTGCTGATTCAAGGCTGATAACGGCAAAAGAGATAATTGATTATGAAAAGGAACATCACCGCATAGGTGCAGTTATCCAGAAATCACCTGGAATGGGAATAAGCATCAACAAAGGTAAGATGAAAACTGATTATCGCTATTTTGACCCATCTATCACATTCAACAACTGGAACATAGACAACACAAGGGCAAAGAGAATAGCACCTTTCAGATGGACACTTTCAAACACAAAATAAACTCACAAAGGCAGTCCCAGGGCTGCCTTTTTTGTATTGTTCCATGTGGAACATTTGATATAACAGGAGAGCTAAGATATCATGGAAAGCAATAGGTTAGTTAAAATATTATGTGTTGTCTGTGCGGCAGGCTGTTGTCTTTCCTCTTGCGGAAGCACAGGGGAAGAAAAGCCCAAAAAGCTTTCAAGCGTCAGCACAGGAGTCACCACAACTGTGACCACAAATAAAAAGTCTGCCGAAACTATCACGGGTTCAGTGACTACTATACAAACAGCAGCGACTTGTACAAAGATAGTTTTTGATGGCGGCTATACCCTTTTTGCAAATGTGCAGGGGGGATATACTCTTATAAACAGTTCAAATGAGATAGTGAACTCTTTTGAGATAACTGATGATAACGGTGATAAGCTTGTACTGACTTGTGACGGAAATACTGTCACTGTCACTAAGAACGGAAAAAAGGTCAACTCGTTCAGTTATAAAGGCACAAGGATAATAATATCAGCCAACGAGGTCTACTATGCAAACACAAAGGTGACATATGTTGATGAAAGCTTCAGCAGCTTTAACGTAACTGACAAGGTGACTATAAGGTGTATCGCAGAGAACAAGTTTGAAATTGTAAAAGACGGCAAGACAGTAAAGAAAGCTACTGTAAAAGATGTGAACGGCTCAAAGTATGTGCTTGAAGCCATGGATAAGGGCATGGAGATAACAAACACTGATAATGAGCTTATGGAATCCATAGTGGTAGGCAATAACTACATAAGCGTGTCAGGGGATAAGGTTATCATAAACGGAAAGACCATGCGGCCACCTCACAGTGCAGATATAAAAGCTGTGACTACAACTGTTACTACAACAACGACAACGGCTGCTACTACCACAACGACTTCAAAGAAAACTGAAAAGAAAACAGAAACGCAAACTGAAACTGTTACCGAGCCTGTGCAGGAAGAACAGCCCTCTGCTCCTCAGCCTGCCGAACCTACTGAACCTGATTCAAGCACGAATATGTCAAATAGAAATCTTTCTGCTGAAACATCTGAAATGCTTGGCTATGTAAATGAAGTCAGAAAACAGTATGGTTTAAGAGAACTTGAGGGACTTGAACTTCTCGACTCTGCGGCAGATGTGCGAGCAAACGAACTTCTGGAAAATTATTCTCATGACAGACCTGACGGCAATTCATACATCACAGCTATAGAAGAAACTGACCTTCCTGAATGGCGTGCGGCGGCTGAAAATATCGCATATGGTATGAACAGCATGAGCACTGTGAAAGAGGCTTTCGACGCATGGATGAACTCACCGCCTCATAGAGAAAATATCCTCAACCCTGATGTGCATTACATGGCATGCGCAAAAGCCACAAAGTCAGAAAACGGGGAATACACCTATTGGGAACAGCTTTTTTACAGCGATATATAAAAAAATTTGGACAGACTTTTGAGCCTGTCCAATTTTTTTGTTCCATGTGGAACATTTTATTCTGCCTGCTTTTCCGATGGTATCTTTATAATATATTCGATATAATCCTCATGGTCGATACGTTTTGCGTCAGCGTTCACTCCTGCCATTCTCATAACATCTATCGCCTTATTGACACTGTTGAAAAACAATCTAACATCTTTTAACATAGCCGCTCTTTTGTGATAGCTTGCACGCTTTTCATCATCTTTCAGAAGCTTGGCAATATATTTTTCCAATACGTCAACTGTCCAACCGCTTTCAGCCGCTTTGTTCAACACAGCAAGCCTGCGGTCATTATCTGTGATCTTCAGCAAAGCCCTTGCGTGACGTTCTGACATATTGTTATCGAGAATTATTTTGCGTTCCTCAGCGTTAAGTTTCAGAATACGAAGCTTGTTTGCAACTGTGGATTGAGCAAGTCCCAGACGAATAGCCGCAGATTCCTGAGTCATGCCATATTTTGTGATGAGCTGAGAGATCGCTTCGGCTTCTTCAAAAAAGTTCAGGTCACAACGTTGGATATTCTCTATAAGTGCAATGACCTGCGAACGTTCCTCTGTGGCATTGATAAGTATACACGGCACTGACCTTAATCCTGCAAGCTTTGCCGCACGCAAACGCCGTTCGCCTGACACAAGCTCAAAAGTGCCTTTTACACGCCGCACTGTGAGAGGTTGTATGATCCCGTCCTGAGAAATGCTTTTTGCAAGGCTTGTTAGTTCAGCAGGTGAGAAATATCGCCTTGGCTGAACAGGGTTAGGCTTTATCTCTCCTATGGAAATGTCGATTATTTTGCCTAATGTCTGATAGGGTGAAGCCCTTTGCGATTCGTCAGTTTCTTCGCTGAAAGCTTTTGTTAATGTTTTTGGGAAAATGCTCATTTTTTTATACCTCCGTTTCGTTTTAAAATAATCATAACACTTCACGATCCTCAATTCTATATTTTATTCAGAAAACTTTTCTGCTCTTTATGACCTTGATTTTGATATTGGTACTTTATTCTTTGTATTATTTTCTAAATTGTCATGGACTTTGTCGGATAAAGTAAAAATTCTGATTTGTTCCATGTGGAACATTTTCAAGAAAATTTGTAAAAGGGTCTTTTCAAAAGTGAAAAATTGTAGTATAATAAATATGATATAATTCTACTTAGAAAAGAGGTCAAGAATATGGGGAAAATAATTGCCGTTTCAAATCAGAAAGGCGGCGTTGGAAAATCTACTACTGTTGTAAATCTTGCAGCGGTTTTTGGACTAAAGGGCAAAAAAGTCCTGATCGTTGACTTTGACCCACAGGGCAATACTACCACAAGCTTTGGTATAAAGAAAAAAAGTATCAGAAATACAGTGTTTGATGTAATATTTGAAGAATGTTCGATATTTGAAGCTGTCGTGCCAACTTCCTGCCGTGGAGTTTCAGTTGTGCCGACAACTCAGGATCTTTCAGGTGCGTCTGTATCACTTGTGAATGAAAAGGACAGAGCAATGAAGCTTCGCAATGCCCTTATGCCTGCAAAAGAGTTTTATGACTACATATTTATAGATTGTCCCCCAACTCTCGATATGCTCACAATAAATGCACTTGCGGCGGCTGATTCTGTACTTATCCCTCTCCAATGCGAGTTTCTTTCACTTGAGGGTCTTGTTGAGCTCCACAATACTATCAACAGAGTAAAAACATCATTCAATCCTGACCTTGATATCGAGGGCATTTTGTTTACAATGTGCGTTGAAAGATACAAGATAACAGGTCAGATAATAAGCGAGGTCAAAAAGCATTTTGCAAAGGAAGTCTTTGAAACTACCATACCGAGAAACGTTGCTTTGTCGGAAGCCCCAAGCTTTGGTGAGCCGGCTATTTATTATGATAAGAAGGCAAAAGGCTCAAAGGCATATGAAAATCTTGCAAAAGAAATAGCTAAAAGAGAAAAGAAAAAAGCGGCAAAGAATAAAGAAAAATAAAGAAAAAATAATGTTCCACATGGAACATTGTATCTTATAATGTGAAAGGAAAATACAATGGCTAAAAAAAGCAAAATGGACAGAGGCTTGGATAGCCTGTTCTTTGATAATTCTATAGATGAGATCACACGATCTGATAGTGAATCGGTAAAAAATGATGATGGCGAAAATGGCATTTCCACAGTAAGGATATCTCTTATTGAGCCTGACAAAAATCAGCCACGTTCTGAGTTTGACGAGGACGCTCTTAATGAGCTTGCGGAAAATATCAGACAGCATGGTGTTTTACAGCCTATACTTGTAAGACCTCTTGACAATGGAGGATATAAGATAGTTGCAGGCGAGCGTAGGTGGCGTGCGGCACGTCTGGCTGGACTTGATGAGATACCTGTTTATATAAAGGAACTTACAGATCTTGAAGCCGCTGAGATATCCCTTATTGAAAATATCCAGCGTAAAGACCTTACACCTCTTGAGGAGGCTGCCGCTTATCAGACTCTTATGGAAACCTATGGTCTTACTCAGCAACAGGTGGCAGAAGCTGTTGGACGTTCACGTTCCGCTGTGGCAAACTCTATCAGACTTCTTTCCCTTAGCGAAAATGTGCAGGAAATGCTCCGTGACAAAAAGCTCACCGAGGGTCACGCAAAGGTGCTTGCAGGCGTTGCGGATAAGGATACTCAGGAGAAGCTTGCCACAGAGTGTATAGAAAAGGGCTGGACGGTAAGAGAGCTTGAAAAAGCTATCGCCGCTTTGGAAACAAATAAAAAAGCTGAAAAGAAAATAAAGCGTACTATCACAAATCCTATGTATACTGAGTTTGAGATAAGAGTAAATCAAGCCACTGATAAGCTTCGTGTAAGTTTAAGCGAGGATAAAAAAGGCGGTTCAAAGCTTGATGTAAAATTCAGCTCTGATGTTGATGTGGATAAGATACTCAATGCCCTCGCCGAACTTCTTATGAACTGCTAGTTTTATAATTTAAATATATGAAAAATGTCTGTTTCGGCAGGCATTTTTTTTATCTCCGTAATACAGCACGTCTGAAATATGAGGAAGTCATAACTAACCGAAAATAGGGGGTTTACAGCGTATAAATCAAGAAAAAATGTGGTAAAAGGTCTTTACAAATTGAAAAATAAGTGGTATACTATAAGAGTTAAAACAGATGTATCCTGAGAAAGTTTGTTACAGCTTACTTTTGAAGAAAATATCTGCTGTCCTTAAACAGACGTGCTTGAAAAAGTACGCTAAAAAGGAAATTTGAGTTTTGAGCTTTTGCTTGAAATATCGAGAAAGGAATGATTCTAAAATGGCAAGAAAAATGAAAACCATGGACGGAAACAACGCTGCTGCTTGGGCGTCATACCCATTTACAGAAGTTGCTGCTATCTATCCAATCACACCATCATCTGTTATGGCAGAAGTAACAGACCAGTGGGCTGCCAAGGGTAAGGAAAACCTGTTTGGCACTCCTGTAAAGCTTGCAGAAATGCAGTCTGAGGCAGGTGCTTCAGGTACAGTACACGGCTCACTTGCAGCCGGTGCGCTCACAACAACATATACAGCATCACAGGGACTTCTTCTTATGATCCCTAACCTGTATAAGATCGCAGGTGAGCTTCTCCCTTGCGTTATCCATGTATCTGCAAGATGTGTAGCTTCACACGCACTTAATATTTTCGGCGACCATTCTGACATCTATGCTTGCCGTCAGACAGGTTTTGCTATGCTTTGTTCTTCAAATGTACAGGAGGTAATGGATCTGGGTACAGTTGCTCACCTCTCAACTATCGAGGGCAGAGTACCATTCATCCACTTCTTTGACGGATTCAGAACATCTCACGAGATCCAGAAGATCGAGACATGGGATATGGAAGACGTAAGAGATATGGTTGACTTCGAGAAGGTGGAGGAGTTCAGAAAGAGAGCTCTTAACCCTGAGCATCCTGTACTTAGAGGTACAGCTCAGAACCCTGATATCTTCTTCCAGGCAAGAGAAGCTTGTAACCCATACTATGACGCTATCCCTGGCATCGTAGAGGATTACATGAACAAGGTAAACGAAAAGATCGGCACAAACTACAAGCTGTTCAACTACTACGGCGCACCAGACGCTACACACGTTATCGTAGCTATGGGTTCTGTTTGTGACACTATCGAAGAAACAATTGATTACCTCAACGAGAAGGAAGGCACAAAGCTCGGTCTTGTTAAGGTTAGACTTTACAGACCTTTCCGTGCTGACAAGCTCGTTGAAGCTATCCCTTCAACTTGTGAGCAGATCTCAGTTCTTGACAGAACTAAGGAGCCAGGTTCTGAGGGCGAGCCTCTTTATCTTGACGTTGTTGCTGCTCTTAAGGGTACACAGTTCCATGATGTAGCTATCGCTTCAGGCAGATATGGTCTTGGTTCTAAGGATACAACTCCTGCACAGATCAAGGCTGTTTACTGGAATGCAAGCTGGAAGGATACATACAAGCCAAGATTTACTATCGGTATCGAAGACGATGTTACAAACCTCTCTCTCGAAACTGAGGGCAAGCTTGACTCTGCTCCAGCAGGCACAACTGCTTGTAAGTTCTGGGGTCTTGGTGCTGACGGTACTGTTGGTGCAAACAAGAACTCTATCAAGATCATTGGTGACCACACAGATCTGTATGCTCAGGCATACTTTGCATATGACTCAAAGAAGTCAGGCGGTGTAACAGTTTCTCACCTGAGATTCGGTAAGACACCTATCAAGTCAACATACCTTATCAATCAGGCTGACTTTGTTGCTTGCCATAACGAGTCTTATATCTCTAAGTACAACATGGTACAGGATATCAAGCCAGGCGGAACATTCCTTCTGAACTGCCAGTGGGAGCATGAAGAGCTGGATAAGCACCTCCCAGGTCAGGTAAAGAGATATATCGCTGAGAACAACATCAAGTTCTATACTATCAACGGCGTTAAGATCGGTAAGGAGATCGGTCTGGGCAACAGAATAAACACTGTTCTTCAGTCTGCATTCTTCAAGCTTGCTAACATCATTCCTATCGACGACGCTATCAAGTACATGAAGGACGCTGCTACAGCTTCTTATTCTAAGAAGGGCGACGCTATCGTTAAGATGAACCATGACGCTATCGACGCTGGATGTCAGCAGGTTCACGAAGTTAAGGTTCCTGCATCTTGGAAGAAGTGCAAGGATACTCCAATGGGTATGCCTGCCGCTAAGTGCGCAGATAAGACACTTCAGGACTTCGTAAACAACATTCAGATCCCTTGCAATGCTCAGGAAGGCGACAAGCTCCCTGTTTCAACATTCACAGGTATGGCAGACGGCACATTCCCACAGGGTTCTGCTGCATTTGAGAAGAGAGGTATCGCTGTTGACGTTCCTGCATGGAATGGTGACAACTGTATCCAGTGTAACTTCTGTTCATATGTATGTCCACACGCAGTTATCAGACCTGTTGTAATGACAGACGCTGAGCTGAAGAAGGCTCCTAAGCTTGCTCAGGAGAAGGCAGTAGCTATGACAGGTATGCCTGGTTACAACTTCGTAATGACAATGTCTGCTCTGGACTGCACAGGCTGCGGTTCTTGCGTAAATGTTTGTCCTGGTAAGAAGGGCAACAAGGCTCTCAGCATGATGCCACTTGAAACTCAGCTCGCTGAGCAGGAAGTATTCAACTATGGTCTTACACTTGCTGAAAAGCCGGAAGTATTCGAGAAGTTTAAGGCAACAACAGTTAAGGGCTCACAGTTCAAGCAGCCACTGCTTGAATTCTCAGGCGCTTGCGCAGGCTGCGGTGAAACACCTTATGCTAAGCTCATCACACAGCTCTTTGGTGACAGAATGTACATTGCTAACGCAACAGGCTGTTCATCAATTTGGGGTGGTTCAGCTCCTTCAACTCCATACACAGTAAACAAGGACGGCAAGGGTCCGGCTTGGGCTAACTCACTGTTCGAGGATAACGCTGAGTATGGTTACGGTATGTTCCTTGCACAGTCAACTATCAGAAACAGAACTATCGCTAAGGTTCTTGAACTGTCTAAGACAACTAAGGCAGCAGCTCTCAAGAAGGCTTGCGAAGAGTATCTTGAAACAGTAGATGACGGCGAGAAGAACTCAGCAGCTACAGATAATCTTATCGCAGCTCTCAAGAAGACAAAGAACAAGGCTACTGAGGAGATCCTTAAGGACGCTGACTATCTGAGAAAGAAGTCAATGTGGATCTTCGGCGGTGACGGTTGGGCTTACGATATCGGATTCTCAGGCGTTGACCACGTTATCGCTCAGGGCGAGGACGTAAACATCTTCGTATTCGATACTGAGGTTTACTCAAATACAGGCGGACAGTCATCTAAGTCAACTCCAACAGGTGCTATCGCTCAGTTCGCAGCAGCTGGTAAGGAAGTTAAGAAGAAGGATCTCGCAGGTATCGCAATGTCTTACGGCTATGTATATGTAGCTCACGTTGCAATGGGTGCTGATTACAATCAGTGCATCAAGGCTATCCACGAGGCAGAGTCTTATCACGGTCCTTCAATCATCATCGGTTATGCTCCATGTATCAACCATGGTATCAAGGGTGGTATGTCAATTGCTCAGACGGAGGAGAAGAAGGCTGTTCAGGCTGGTTACTGGCATCTGTACAGATTCGACCCACGTCTTAAGGCAGAGGGCAAGAATCCATTTATCCTTGATTCTAAGGCTCCAACAGCTGACTATAAGGATTTCATCATGGGCGAGGTACGTTACAACGCACTTGCTAGACAGAATCCTGAGAGAGCTGAGAAGCTCTTTGGTAAGGCTGTTCAGAACGCTAAGGACAGATATGATTATCTGCTCAGATACGCTAAGCTTTACAATACTGAGGAAAAGTAATCTAAGTTACTATAAAAAAGACGCTCATGCACTTCGGTGCGTGGGCGCTCTTTTTTTACCACAAAAAAAGGGTACTGCCACGTTGACAGTACCCTTTATATATGCAGTGGGGAACAGCGTTCGACCGTTTCTTTTATCGCATGGATAAAATATTATGGACTACATATCCTTTTTGATAAGATAAGTTTTCAGTATAGCCGCAGTTGTCTTTGCGTCAGGGAGCTTGTTTTCCATGACCATCTTGTAAGCTTCTTCAAGAGGCATTTTTGTTACGTCAAGGAACTCGCCCTCGTCAAGGTGCTGCTCACCGAAATCAAGTCCCTCTGCCATATACATATGGATTATCTCGGTATCATAAGCCACTGTAGGATAAATACAGCCAAGATAAGTCATTTTTTCTGCTGTTGCACCTATCTCCTCTTTAAGCTCACGTTTTCCGCACTCCAAATGATCTTCACCGTATTCAAGCTTTCCTGCAGGTATCTCCATAAGTGCGGTCTTGAAAGGATAGCGGAACTGCTTCACAAAATAAACATTCTCGTCCTCGTCAAGAGCAACTATGCAAACTCCGCCAGGGTGATGAATGACCTCTCTAAGCGTCTTGTAGCCGTTTTCAAGCTCCACTTCATCACAAGTCAGGTGAACGACCCTGCCCTTGTATATCTCTTTTTCACTGATAGTTTTTTCGTTCTGATACATTTTATATCCTCCCTTTCAGGTTTATGCTTTCTTTTCAACAGGCTGAGCTTCTTCTTTTTTCTTTCTGCCTGTAAATCTCACTGCGCCAAGGTAAACGATAAGCGAGCCGAAGCCAACGGCTGTTATTACCTTGCCCCAGAAAAGTCCCTTTGTTTCGTAGGTGAACTGGATGTCGTTTGAACCAGCAGGACAAAGCACAGCCATAAAGCCGTAATCCACCTTTTCTATTTCCACGTCCTGACCATTCACCTTTGCGCTCCAGCCGTCATCATATGGAACTGAGAAGAACACAAGGTTATCCTTGTCAAGGTCGATCTTGGCGTTGAAGCCGTAAGAATCATAACTGAATGATGAACAACTGTTTGCACGTCTGTCAAGGCAGTTCTGATAATACTGATCTGTTGAGTAGTCAGTACCCTTAAAGCTGTAGTAGCTGAGAATATTATTGTATTTTGCAGCCTGCTCAGGGGTAAGCACAAGGGCTTTCATTAGCATTGATGTCTTGTCTACCTCTGAAGCCTTCTGAATGTCGCTGTCAAGGCAGTAGTAATCATATGTGAAGCCCATTGGTACATAATATTTGTTTTCGTAAATGTTGAAACCGTTCTGAGTATCAACATATTCAAAGCCGTAGAGATTTGCAAGAGTTTCAGGCTTCGATACCTCTGTGATACCTTTTCTCTCACTTTCAGTAAGTTCATTGAAATAGTATTTTACGGAAAACAGGCTTCTTAGCGGATAGACCTTAGTTTCCATTCTTGATGCAACATCTCTCGTTTGTCCGATAGAGCTGTAGAAATCCATGATTGATGTTGAAACAACGCTGTGGAAGCATCTCATTGATGAAAGCTTCCAGAACATACACCAGTTGTCAACATTTTCTGAGGTATCTATTCTGTAGAAATTGTTGTCAGCATTGTAGTTCTCTGATCCAGACTCCAGCTTATCCATGTTGATGTTGTCGCCGCCGTTTATGGCTCTGTTGATGTAGTCGGTGTTGTCAGTACCCTGGGTTACGCCGTATACGATAGAAGAAGTCATGCAGATGACCACCGCAACCGCCGTCATTGCAGAAGCGATCTTCATGTAGTCAAGCTTCTTCTCTGCGACCACATATATAAGCGTGCCAAGCATTATTATCATTACTATGGTAACTATAGCCTGAATGTAGTAGAGTTCAATATATTCAGGGACTTTGCCATAGGATACAACGCCGTTTTCGTTTGTCGGAAGCAGACCGATGCCAATGAATATCGCACAAACTACACAAACAGGCACAAATCCCTTTTTCAGATCGTCCTTGTTTTCTGCGATGACCTTTGCTGTCATAAGGCACATAAGCAGTATAGGCATATAATACCATCTTGCATAATATGACGCATTGAAAAGGACGAAAGAGGAGTTCAATATAGGCACGCAAGCCATTATGCCAAACACGACGATAGCCTTTGTAAGCCAGCTGTCTTTGCCTTTCTTTCTTGTTCTCATAAACGCTATAACGCCTGCCATTGAGAACATAGGCAGATAGCCTGCCATTGAAGCCCATCTTGCCTTGTCTGAGTTAAGGATATTTATTCTTGCAGGCATATCGGAAAGCATAAAGAACGATTGGATAATTCTTGGTATTCTTACATTTTCACCGTATATAACAAGGTCAAGACCATAAAGTCTTTCGTTTACACGGTAGTTGCCCATTACGCTCAGCGCTGACGGGAGGAAGATAACAGCGGATATCATCACACCGATAACAGCCTCAAGAATAAGCAGACCGAACTTCTTCATGTCAATTTCAAAGTCCTTGTCAAGGCACCTCAGGAAGAAGTAGATAACAATGAATACGACTTCGCAGGCAAAGAAGAAATAGCTTATGGTCGCACATATAGCTACCGCTACCGCAAACGGACCCTTCTTGTTCTTTTGAACCAGCAGTTCAAATCCCAAAAGCATTAGAGGGAAAAACGCAGTTGCGTCGTGGAAGTGGTTGAAGAAAACGTTGTAGGTCTGGAAGCCTGAGAAAGCGTAAAGCAGACCGCCTATAAAGCAGGCGCTTGTGTTGTCAACAAAAAATCTGATATAAGCGTAGGCTGTTATTGCGGCGATAGCCGTTTTCAGCGCAAGGAGCCATGGTATCAGATAAGGCACTGCACCTGACGGGAAAAGTGTAGTGAGCCAGAAAAATGGCGAGCCAAGGAGATAGAAAGCATATGAGCCAACAAAGCTCGAGCCTAAGTCTGTTCCCCAATCCCAGCCCATGTTTCCGCTGCGAACAGCGTCATGACAGTGCTGATAGAACATCATCTGCTGTGAGTTGAAGTCGCCATAGTAGAGAAAGATGCCCTTGTTCACTATCATTGACGGTATGAACGAGATCATCATGCCGATAAAAGCCACCGCAAACAGCAGCAGATACTTTTCTTTTGGCTTGCTGTCAGGGCTTTTTAGAAGTCCGTTTTTCTTAAACATTGTCTTGTCCTCTTTTTCTTTACTGATAATATATTGGTAAAAAACCATACACAATTCATTATAACACAGCTACATATAAAAATCAACATTTTAAACAGTCTTTAGAACGATTTTGAATAAAAAAGCTCATATGCAATAAGCACATGAGCCAGTCTGTTGCAAAAATGTCAAATCAACGGGCGAACACTGTTCGCCCCTATATACAAACAAAGTGAATACGCAAAAGCATATGAGCATAGTTACAATATTATTTATTCCCTTTTCTCTGAACAATAAAGATACCCGAGCATACAAGTATAAGTGCGGCTATCCCCTGAACGCCAAAAATGCCTTTTTCATCAAGCAGGATAGTTGAAAGCAGCACTCCGCACACAGGGTTCATAAAGCCGAAAATCGCCACCTTTGAAACAGGGTTGTGCTTCAAAAGCACTGCCCACAGCGAATATGCCGCCGCTGATACAAAGGCAAGATACAAAAGCATTAAAAAAGCCTTTGCGCTCATGTGACCAAGCCTGCCGCCCATTAAAAAGCCTATGACAGTGAGAACTGCTCCACCGAAAACGAACTGCCAGCCGCTAAGCATAACAGGGTCTTCTGTTTCGGAATAGCGCTTCATATACACCGATGAAAAAGCGTATGCACAGGTGCAAAGAAAAATAAATCCGTCCCCGAGAAAATTGAAGCTTACCCCCGAAAGTCCCCCGAGATTTATAACAATGATACCCGAAAAACCAAGTATACAGCCTGCTATTTTCACAGCGGTGAGCTTTTCAAGCTTGTATAAAAGCGATGACACCAGTATCGCAATAAAAACGTTCGCCCCAACTATTATCGCTGCCTTTACCCCCGTTGTGTGGGCAAGACCTATGTAGTAGAAAAAATACTGCAAAATTGTCTGAAAAAGGCTTATTATCATGATCTTTGGTATGGAAGTCTTTGTTGGCAGGAGAATTTTTCTCTCAGCTCCGCTTCCCATGGCAAGAGCCATTAGCCCTGCCACAAAAAATCTTATGCCCCCAAACACAAGCTGCGAACCGCTGTCATTGGTGGTTATGTTCATAAGGCTGTAGCCTATTTTCACGCAGGAAAATGCACTTCCCCACAGCATACAGCATATGGACGCAAGAACAGCCACTACCCATGTTTTTGTCAGAATATCTTTTTTCTCGTTCATACATTATCCTATCTATAGCAAATTGTGGATCTTCACAGAAAGACCGCAGCGGCGTAAAATGCTGCTGCGGTCGAAAGTTATTTTTTGTCTTTTTTTGCTTTCTTTTCCTTTTTGCGTTTCTTCTTGTTTTCCTTTATTATCTTCAAAGGGTCGCCGAAACGTTCCTTATCGTCCTTGACAGGCTCGATAGTTTCGCTCTTTGTCATGATATCCGTCATTTGCTGTAAAAGCATCGACTCCTCGAACATATCCACAGCTTCCTCGCAGGTGTCAGCCTTGCCGTCCACAAGAAACTGTTTTATCTGCTGAACGTTCTTCATATAGTCAAGTGACATGAAAGGCACTCTCTTTTCAAGAGCCTTGTAGTAATCATCTCTCTGACGTTCTACCTGCTTTATTCTGTCATCAAGCATTATTATCTGTTCGTTAATGCCCTCGTTCACTTCAACCTGCTTCTGTTCAGCAGCAGTAAGTCTGTATTTGTTCAGTGCGATACCGAAAACGCCTGCACCGATAAAAATAAGTGCACCTGCAATAATGCCCACTATAATAAGCTTTGTGCCAAGGAGCAGCCACAGCAGCAGAAAAGCCACCAATCCAATGCCGATGCTTATGCCTAAAGACTTAATTATTTTATTTTTTATATTGAAGTTTTTAACAACATAATCGTTGTCATGGATATAAGTTTTGAGGTATTCTTTATTTTCCTTGCTGACCGTTACAGCGTCCTCAAACTCAAAATATCTTTCAAAGTATTCGGCAGCACGGTCAATTTTTTCAAGCTCAGTTTCGTTAGCCATATATACTCCCTCAGATCACGAAAAAATTTCTAAAAGCAGAACCTTTTAGTCTTTTGCGTGGTGCGTGATAGTGAACACTGCACAAATAACACGCTATATTTCCCACCATATTACTACAATTATAACACACAGTACGTCTTTTGTCAACCATATTCAACTTGATTTTTGTAAAATGAAATCCCATGTATCTTACGCTGTTTTACTCTGTAAAATGCCAATATGGGAACAAAAAAGAGGACGAACACAGTCCGTCCTCCGATATGCTTAAGTATCTTACTCTGCTGTTTCGTTGTTTGTAACAGCAATGTCAGGAGCTTCGCCATTTTCAGCAGCTTCTCTAGCCGCCTTGCGCTCCTTTGCTACCTTTATAAGGGTCTGCTTGATAGACTCCAGCATTTCCTGAGTGAAAGGAAGGTTCTCGCCAAATGGGTTTACAACGAAGCCCTGTACCTTTGGCGTCTGCTCAGTGAGAGCAGCTATATCCTGAAATCTCATTGCAAAGCTCTGGAATGGCTTGTCATACTGGAGCTTCTGAGCTTCCTCTGGGGAAGTGAAAACAGGGAAAAATGTGCCGTTTGTTTTGTTGTTGTTGAGAAGAATGAACTTAGCCTTGCTCTTGTCCTCAAAATTAACATGATTTTCAGCGTCGGCAACAAGCTCTGTTGTCTTTTCTACCATTGCAGGCACGAGAAATGTGCAGGCAAGCGCTGTGTTTATTACCTTGTTTTGAGTTTCTGCACAGAAATTCTTTCTCATTTCTGCGATAGCTTCTATAAGCTTAGGGTTGTTGTCGAAATTTGGTTTCTGATTGTTAGCCTTGAGTTCTGCCATTTTTAATTACTCCTTGTCTGTTTCTTCAAGATTTGTTTCGATTATAAATTTAGGTCTAGCCTTTGTTTCCAAATAGATCTTGCCTATATATTCTCCGATAATGCCTATAGCCAAAAGCTGAAGTCCGCCTATCGCCCATATAGACGTGATAGTTGAAGCCCAGCCCTGAACAGTGTGCCCCACTGCCCATGTTATAAGGAAATATATAAGCATTATAAGTGATACTAAAAATACTATTATACCGATAGTGGTGATAAATCTTATAGGCTTTACAGAAAGTGAGGTTATTCCCTCAACTGCAAAGGAAAGCATTTTTTTCAGCGGATATTTAGATTCGCCCGCCACACGCTCGTTTCTTACATACTTAACGATGTCGCTCTTGAAGCCAACCATAGGCATAAGACCTCTCAGAAACAGATTAACTTCCTTAAACTCTGCCAGAGCGTCTATAGCCCTTTTGCTCATAAGTCTGTAATCAGCGTGATTATATGTTATCTCAACGCCCATATGCTCCAAAAGCTTGTAATAAGCCTGAGCAGTTCCACGCTTGAAAGCGGTATCCTTTTCTCTCGATGAACGAACGCCGTAAACAATATCACAGCCCTCTGCCCTCTTATCAAGGAAGCCGTCAATAGCGTTTATATCGTCCTGCAAGTCAGCGTCCATGGAAACAACGATATCAGCATAGTTTCTTGCCGTCATAAGACCAGCCAGCAGTGCGTTCTGATGACCTTTGTTTCTTGAGAGTTTAAGACCTGTGAAAACAGGGCTTGCTTCGTGGAGCTTCTGTATTATCTCCCACGTTTTGTCCTTTGAGCCGTCGTCAACGAACATGACCTTGCTGTTCTGTGCGATACGACCTTCTGCCTTCAGCTCATCGAGCTTTTTTATAAGCGCTTTCGCTGTGATAGGCAACATTTGTTCTTCGTTGTAGCATGGTATCACTACATACATAGTTTCTGTCATTTTGTTCTCTTATCCTTTCTCATATTCGATCCCGAACAGGTGGCAAGCGTTTCTATTTGTAATGTCAAGCACTTCCTGCGGATCGAGTTTTTTTATCTCAGCCACGACCTTTGCCACTTCTTCTATCATAGGGCTTTCGCACCTCTGTCCTCTGTAAGGAGGGGGCGCCATATAGGGGCAGTCCGTTTCAAGAAGAAGCCTGTCCATAGGGACAACTTCAAGAGCACGTCTGGCTTTTTTAGCATTTTTAAAAGCAAGCGCACCTGTAAACCCGATGTACATACCAAGCCCAAGCACTATCTCTGCGGTCTCCGCCGAGCCTGAAAAGCAGTGAACTACACCTGACGGCGCATATTTGTTCAGCACGTCAAGGCAGTCCTGAGTGGCTTCACGGCAGTGAACTATAACAGGCAGACTTTTCTTCATAGCATATTCCACCTGCTTGTCAAAAAGCTTTATCTGTCTTTCTTTGTCATATCCCTCATAATGATAGTCAAGCCCTATCTCACCAACAGCAACAAGCTTGTGAGTAGAGCAGGCTTTCAAATAAAGCTCGTCAAGCACCTGCATATAATTTTCAGGAAGAGTATCCATACACTCAGGGTGAAAGCCCACAGAGGTATAGAAATTCTCATATTTTTTTGCAGTTTCGATTCCGAACAAAGACGATCTTTCGTCCGTTGCGGCGTGGCAGACCTTGTCTACAGGAGAGTCAGGGTCGCAAAGAAGCCTGTCAAGGACTTCGTATCTGTCCTCATCGAAAGCGTGATCGTCATAGTGACAATGTGAGTCAAATATATTTTTTATGGCAAGGACGTCCTTTCGTAAAAATATACAAACATATTATATCACAACTCGCCAATTTTGTAAAGCTTTTTATTGTAAAAACGGGCATAAAAAAACGGGCGAACAAACCATCCGCCCGCAAAGATCTTTATTTTACTAGAAAGCTATCTTCTTTTCGATATAAGCTACCAGCTCGTCGATCTTGATACGCTCCTGCTCCATTGTATCTCTGTCTCTTACTGTTACACAGCCGTCCTCAACAGAATCAAAGTCATATGTGATGCAGAATGGTGTACCGATCTCGTCCTGACGGCGATATCTCTTACCGATAGAGCCTGCCTCGTCATAGTCAACAAGGAAGTGCTTTGAAAGCTCTGCATAAAGCTCGCCTGCCTGCTCGCTGAGCTTCTTGGAAAGCGGAAGAATGCAAGCCTTGAAAGGAGCAAGTGCAGGGTGGAAACGCATAACTGTTCTAACGTCAGGCTTCTCTTCTGTGCCGATGTTTTCCTCGTCGTATGCTTCGCAAACAACTGTCAGGAACAATCTCTCAACGCCAAGGGAAGGCTCGATAACGTATGGAACATATCTCTCGTTTGTTTCAGGGTCAAAGTAATCAAGGCTCTTGCCGCTTGTCTTGATGTGCTGATTAAGGTCATAATCAGTTCTGTCGGCAACGCCCCAAAGCTCGCCCCAGCCAAATGGGAAGAGATATTCAAAGTCAGTTGTAGCCTTTGAATAGAAGCAAAGCTCCTCAGGTGAATGATCTCTCAGGCGGAGGTTCTCTTCCTTGATGTTAAGGCTAAGGAGCCAATCCTTGCAGAAGCCTCTCCAGTAGTTGAACCACTCAAGGTCTGTGCCAGGCTTGCAGAAGAACTCAAGCTCCATCTGCTCAAACTCACGAACACGGAAAATAAAGTTACCCGGGGTGATCTCGTTTCTGAATGATTTACCTACCTGTGCAACGCCGAAAGGTACTTTCTTTCTTGTTGTTCTCTGGATATTTGCAAAGTTTACAAAGATGCCCTGTGCAGTTTCAGGACGCAGATAAAGCTCAGACTTTGAGTCCTCAGTTACACCCTGAAATGTCTTGAACATAAGGTTGAACTGACGGATATCAGTGAAGTTGTGGCTGCCGCAATCTGGGCATGGGATCTGCTTTTCCTTGATGTAGTCCATCATCTGCTCGTTTGTCCAGCCTGCAACGTTAGTGCCGTCGAAATCTTCGATAAGGTTGTCCGCTCTGTGACGTGTCTTACAGTCCTTGCAGTCCATAAGAGGGTCAGAGAATCCGCCGATATGACCTGAAGCCACCCAAGTCTGCGGATTCATAAGAATAGCGGAGTCAAGGCCAACGTTGTACTTGTTCTCCTGAATGAACTTCTTTCTCCAAGCGTTCTTGATGTTAGTTTTCAGCTCAACGCCAAGCGGACCGTAGTCCCAAGTGTTTGCAAGACCGCCGTAGATCTCGCTTCCAGGGTATACAAAGCCTCTGTTTTTACAGAGAGCCACGATCTTATCCATGGTTTTTTCAGAATTATTCATGAAACATTCTCCTTATACAAAATATAATACTACCATTATATTTTATAGCAAAATTCCGCAAATGTCAAGGCGTTTCAGCGATTTATTACTTTGTGTAGTTATATGGCTTTTTATCGTTGCAAAAAATCACGCATTGTGCTATAATAAAATAGTATCGCTATGACTATTCATGTATTGGAACATATTAGGAGAATTTGACTTGATGAACAGTTTTTTTATCGGAAACGTTGAAATAGAAAAGACCGCCGCATTAGCACCCATGGCGTCGGTGGCAGATAAATCATATCGCCTTATGTGCAAAGAGTATGGTGCTTCATATCTTGTGAGCGAAATGATATCCTCGAAGGGTCTGTGCTTTGGTGACAAAAAGACTGCACGTCTTTGCGAGATTGAGAAAGAGGAACGCCCCTATGCTTTGCAGCTTTTTGGGGAAGACCCTTATTATATGGGAAAAGCGGCTTATAAGCTCAACGAATATTCCCCTGATATCATTGATATAAACATGGGCTGTCCTGTGCCTAAGATAGTAGGCAACGGCAGCGGCTCTGCACTTATGAAGCTTCCTGACACAGCGGCAGAGATATGCAGAGAGGTGGTAAAAAACGCAAACTGCCCCGTTACAGTGAAATTTCGTGCAGGCTGGGACGAAAACAGCATAAATGCAGTGGAGTTCGCAAAACTCATGGAGCAGGCAGGGGCAAGCGCCGTCACCTGTCACGGCAGGACGAGAACGCAGTTTTATTCAGGCAAAGCCGATTGTGATATAATAAGGCAGGTAAAAGCGGCGGTGAAGATACCCGTTATAGGCAACGGCGACGTTGTTGACGGAGAAAGCGCAATAGCAATGTATGAGCAGACAGGCTGTGACCTTGTGATGATAGGCAGAGGAAGCTACGGCAGACCATGGGTTTTCCGTGACGTGAAGCATTATCTTGAAACAGGGGAAAAACTTCCTGAGGTGACCATAGAAGAAAAAATGGCAGTGATGAAAAAGCACTGCGAGCTTATATGCAAATACAAGGGCGAACGTCAGGGCATGAAAGAAGCCAGAAAAAACTGCGCATGGTATGTTAAAGGGCTGAAAGGCTCTGCAAGGCTAAGAGCACAGTGCGGTGGGCTTAATACCATTTCTGACCTTTATAAGATGATAGACCACATACTTGCAAACGAGTTAGGAGAATAAAAATGGGAATTTTATCCGTAGTAGGAACGCCTATAGGCAACCTTGGAGATATGACATATCGTGCAGTTGAGACCCTGGAAAAGGCTGATTTTATCTGTGCCGAGGACACAAGAGTTACCGCAAAGCTTCTCAATTATTTTGACATAAAAACGCCACTTGTGAGCTATCACGAACACAATGCAAAGCAGGTGGGCGAAAGCATTTTGAACAGGATAATGGCAGGCGAGAATGCCGCTATCGTCACAGACGCCGGTATGCCCTGCATTTCAGACCCTGGGGAGCTTCTTGTGAAGCTGTGCGCTGAAAACGGTGTGAAAGTGGAGGTAGTACCGGGTCCGTCAGCGGTGGTATCAGCACTTGCCATAAGCGGACTTGACACTGCAAGATTTCAGTTCGAGGGCTTTTTGTCAACCACCAAGAAGCAAAGATTAAATCATCTTGCCTCGGTAAAAAACTGCACGAACACTCTCATTTTCTATGAAGCGCCCCACAAGCTCATCTACACTTTGAAGGATATGCTGGAATATTTCGGTGACAGAAGAATATCTCTTTGCAGGGAGCTTACAAAGATACACGAAGAAGTTTTCCGCACCACCCTTGCACAGGCTGTGGAGTATTATGAAGCCAACAAGCCAAAGGGCGAATTCGTGCTTGTTATCGAGGGTGCAAAAGAGGACGAGCTTTGCCCTGCGGAGAATATAGAGGAAGCGCTTGAACAAGTAAAAGCCCTTGTGGAAAAGGGTATGCGTGGAGCTGACGCCTGTCGTGAGATAGCAAAGGCGACGGGATTTTCTAAGGGGGAGCTTTACGGACTCTTGTTTAAATGAGGAATGAGGAGTGAGGAATTAAGGTATCGCCTGCGGCGATGTTTATTTCTTGTTTTTTCTCATTTGTATTATATATCAATTTAGATTTTTTGAGGTGATTTTATGAGCATAAAAGAATACATAGGAGGACAGTGTGCCGACCCAGAGGGATTGGGCGGTATAGCCTGTGCAAAATTCATGAATTTTTTCAATGCAGAGCACTACAGAGCGGTGAAAAAATTTGTCTGCAAGCTTGACGGTGCAAGGATATTGGATATAGGCTTTGGAAACGGCATGACTATCAAAAAGCTTAGCAAGAATATAAACGCTAAGTTCTATGGAGTCGATATTTCTGCGGATATGGTTGAAAAAGCCAAGCGAAAAAACCGTGACGGAGTGAATACCAACAAGGTGATCTTACAGCAGGGAAAAGCTGAGGAGCTTCCTTATAATGACGATTTTTTTGACACTGTTTACACTGTGAACACCATTTATTTCTGGGAGGACACCGCAAAAGTTCTTGACGAGGTAAGGCGAGTTCTCAAAGACGGCGGCAATTTTATCTGCACATTCTATACAAAGGGCTACCTTGATAAGCTCCCATACTGCGACACAGGTTTTGACAAGTTCACTCCTCAGCAGGTGCGTTCAATGGCTAGAGAGCGTGGCTTCCATGATGTAAAAGTCAAAATTCTGAGCGACTGCAAAGCGTATTGCCTTGTTGGCACGAAAATAGAGGGCGAATAAGGTGGCAGATGTGACCATTGTGCCTCTTTCAGAGGAAAACGTACAGCTTTTTTCACAAACTGCGGCGAAAATTTTGCCCGAAGCTTGGAGTTTTGAAACCTACAAAAAACAGCTTTCAAACCCTGACGATATATCGTTCCTTGCCCTTTGTAATGGCGAAGCCGCAGGCTTTATAAGTGTGTGGTGCGTCTGCGGAGAAGCTGAGATAAACAATATAGGAGTTTTGGAGAAGTTCCGCAGAATGGGCATTGCAAAAGCCCTTTTTGACAGCGCATACAATGCCGCAAAGGCTGAAAAATGGTATCTTGAAGTGCGGGAATCAAACCTTGGGGCTATAAGCTTTTACGAAAAATTGGGCTTTGAGAGGGTAGGCATGAGAAAAAATTTCTACACCGCCCCCACGGAAAATGCTGTTTTAATGGCACTTCAACCCACTGAAAATGGAGAAATAAATGACATATAACGATTTTACATTTGAGTCCTTGGGCGAGGGCATTGAGATATGTATATCTGACGAACACCGCTTTGGTACTGACGCCTTTCTGCTTGCGGATTTTTCAGCAGGACGGCACAAGGATATCTGCGCAGACCTTTGCACAGGAAGCGGCATAATCGCACTTCTTCTGCACAAATTTTACAAGCCACAGAAGATATATGCTGTTGAGATACAGGAAAAGGCTCACGAACAGCTTAAAGTATCTCTTGAGAGGTCGAAAATAGACACTATCCAGCCTGTTTTGGGTGACTTGAATGATTGGCGAAGCGAAAAAGAGCTTGACCTTATCACCTGCAATCCGCCCTACAAGATAAACAACACTGGTGCGAAAAATGACAGCGAAGCGGTTTCTATCGCACGGCATGAAATGCTCTGCACTATTGATGATGTGTGCAGATGTGCAAAGAAAAATCTGAAATACGGTGGCAGGCTTTGCATATGCAACCGCCCTGAGCGCCTATGCGATATAATGACGGCAATGAGAGCCAGCGGCATCGAGCCGAAGCGTTTGCGGACAGTTCACAAAAACCCGGAGTGTCCCCCATGGCTTATTCTCGTTGAGGGCAAAAAGGGCGGAAAGCCTTTTGTGCAGATAGAAAAGCCTTTGTATGTGCGTTCCGCAGACGGAGGAAATTCGGCTGAAATGAAGCGGATATACGGACTTCCTTGAATAGTGAGGAATGAGGAGTGAGGAATGAGGAATTAAGGTATCGCCTGCGGCGATGATTATTTTTTGGTAGGGGCGAACACTGTTCGCCCGCTTGCTCCAATTTGTCTGCTTATTAAATGTATATGATATGCTTATATTTACGAAATAAAAAGAGGGTAATAAAATGAAGATTTTAGGAATAGAAAGCTCCTGCGATGAAACAGCCTGCTCTGTTGTTGAAGACGGAAAAACGGTGCTTTCAAATATAGTTGCAAGTCAGATAGACGAACACAGGCTTTATGGTGGAGTTGTGCCTGAGATAGCCTCACGCCGCCATGCGGAGAACATAACATGGGTAACAAAAGCCGCTCTTGAAGAAGCAAACTGCACAATGGACGATATCGACGCTGTCGCAGTGACCTATGCCCCTGGTCTGATCGGAGCACTTCTCGTGGGAGTGAGCTTTGCAAAGGGACTTGCAATGAGTGCAGGCAAGCCTCTTGTGCCTGTTCACCATATCGCAGGTCACATTGCCGCAAATTATATCTCCCACCCTGAGCTTAAACCGCCTTATCTTTGCTTGGTCGTGTCAGGAGGACATTCACATATTGTAGAGGTGCTTGATTATTCAAGATATCATGTTATAGGCAGAACAAGAGATGATGCCGCAGGCGAGTGCTTTGACAAGGTAGCGAGAACATTGGGCTTTGAATACCCGGGCGGAAAGTTTATCGACAATGCCGCAAAGTCAGGTGATCCTAATTCCTATAAACTGCCGCACCCAAAGGTGCAGGGCAGTGAATATGACTTCTCTTTCAGCGGACTAAAAACCGCCGTTATAAACCTTGTGCATAATGCCGCACAAAAGGGTGAAACTGTCAATGTGAACGATATGGCGGCATCGTTCCAGAATACCATATCCGATATTCTTGTAGACAAAGCGATGCTTGCCGCAAAAGATCTTGGGTATACTACCATAGGGCTTGCAGGCGGCGTTTCGGCAAACTCAGGGGTAAGAGAGAAGCTTCAAAAAGCCTGTGACAAGCGTGGCTATAAGCTATATATGCCTGAGTTCAAATACTGCGGAGATAACGGAGCGATGATAGCCTGTCAGGGATATTTTGACTATCTTGCAGGCAGGCGAGCAGACGAAAGTCTTAACGGCATTGCAACGCTGTCGCTGGATAAGATTTCGGAATAATCTTATGGATAAGCCTGTAAGGAAAATCATAAGACTTGACAATTATTATTATTCAAAAAATGGACTTTATTTTATTACCATACGTACTATTGATAAAAACGAGTTGTTGTGGGCAACAGATGTAGGGGACGGCGCCCCCGACGTCCCGTTATGTTGCGCACACGCTGTCGGAAAGGTCTATCTTTCAAGCTTTGGTAAAATTATCAGAGATAATATCCACAGAGCAAACAGTGTCTATGATGACAAAAAGATATTGCAATATGTCATAATGCCAAATCATATCCATTTTATACTGAAAATCGGTACAGGCGTAAACGGGACGTCGGGGGCGCCGTCCCCTACAAATGAGATAGTTCCACAGTATGTGTCAATGTTGAAAAGATTTATAAATAAGGATATTGGTTTTAATATTTTTCAGCGTTCATATTATGACCATATCATCAGAAACCAAAAAGAATATATAGCAATTTCAAAATATATACACAATAACCCTATCAAGTGGGACGTTGACGAGTATAATCCAAGAAATGAGAACAATAAATCGGAGGTGCTTGGACTAGAATGAAACTACTAGCCATAGACGGAAACAGCATAATGAACAGGGCTTTTTACGGAATAAAGCTGCTGTCAAATTCAAAGGGACAGTTCACGAATGCCCTTACGGGGTTTATGAATATTTACCTCAAGGAGATAGGCGAGGTAAAGCCTGACTGCGTGGCAGTGGCTTTCGACCTTAAAGCCCCTACTTTCAGACACAAGGCGAATGCCGCATACAAAGCCAACCGAAAGGGTATGCCTGAGGAGCTTGCTCAGCAGATGCCTGTTATAAAAGAGCTTTTGGGCGACCTTGGTATAAAGATAGTACAGTGTGAGGGTTATGAAGCAGACGATATTCTCGGTACGCTCTCAAAAGCCGCCGCAGATTCAGGCAACGAGTGCTATATCCTCACTGGTGACAGGGACAGCTTTCAGCTCGTTTCCGACCGTGTGACAGTGCGCCTTGCCACCACAAAGGAAACAAAGATATATACCCCTGACAGGATAATGGAAGAATACGGCGTTACACCTCGTCAGATGATCGAGGTAAAGGCTCTTATGGGAGATACCTCAGACAATATCTCAGGCGTAAAGGGCATTGGCGAAAAGACCGCCCTTTCCCTTATCAAGCAGGAGGGCGATGTCAAGACCCTTTATGAACACCTCTCAGATATCAAGCTTACCCCGTCTGTGCGCACAAAGCTTGAAAATGGTCATCAGGACGCTATAGACAGCCGATTCCTTGCGGAAATATGTCTTGAAGCCCCTGTGGATAAAGCTACAGAGTTTTATAAGCTGGGCGAGGTCGATACCGAGAAAACAAAGGCTCTCCTTGCCGACCTTGAAATGATGCGCCTTATAGACAGATTGGGTCTTAGCGGAAAAGCTGTGGAAAGCGCTGACAGCGCAGTGCAGGAAAGCAAGCTAAAGCTTTCCGACCTGCCTAAGTTTGATGTCAAGACACTTGATGAGAGCGTTATATCTGTTCTCGGCAAGGACAAAACAGCGTATTTTATCTTTGCCGACAATAAGCTTTCTATCCTCTGTAACGATGTTATCTACACCACCGATGACAATGCAATTATCACAGCTTTCATGGGAACAGCCTGTGAAAAAATAACCTTTGAGGGCAAAACTGCCCATAAGTTTGCGTTCTCAAATGGCACTCACCTTGAAAACCTAACTTTCTGCTGCGACCTTGCAGGATATCTTCTCAATTCACAGTCAAGCGAGTATACAGCGGAAAATCTTTGTCTTTCATATAAGTGCCTTTACCGCTCTGATATGGGGGAATATGCAGACCTCTCAAGTCTGCCTGCTCTTAGCGAAAATCTTAAAAAACAGCTTGAAATGACAGAAATGACAAAGCTTTTTGACGATATCGAAATGCCACTTTGCGAAGTGCTTGCTTCAATGGAGTTTTACGGTGTAAAGGCTGACGCAGAGGGCATAAAGGCTTTCGGTGAGGACTTGAAAATAAAGATAGACGAGCTTACCTCGCAGATATATATGTATGCAGGCAAGGAGTTCAATATAGCCTCCACAAAACAGCTTGGGGAGGTGCTTTTTGAGGACTTAGGTCTGCCTGCAAAGAAAAAAACAAAGTCGGGCTATTCAACCAATGCGGACGTTCTTGAAAGCCTTATGGACAAGCACCCTATCGTGCCTCTTATCGTTGAATACCGCACACTCACAAAGCTCAATTCCACTTATGTTGACGGACTTTTGAAGCTTATCCACCCTGACGGCAGAGTTCATTCTGTTTTCAAGCAGACCGAAACAAGAACAGGAAGGATATCCTCCACCGAGCCTAATATGCAGAATATCCCTGTGAGAAAAGAGATAGGCAGGAATATGCGTAAATTCTTTGTTGCCGAGGACGGCTATACTCTTCTTGACGCTGACTACAGCCAGATCGAGCTTAGAGTGCTTGCTTCCGTGTGCGGTGACAAAAATATGCAGGAAGCTTTCTCAGAGGGCAGAGATATCCATACCTCAACGGCGGCACAGGTCTTTGATATCCCCGAGGATTTCGTCACCCCTGAAATGAGAAGTGCGGCAAAGGCTGTAAATTTTGGTATAATCTATGGCATAGGAGCATTTTCTTTGTCGAAAGATATCGGCGTGACCGTTGCGGAAGCAAAAAGATACATCAAGAATTATCTTGACAACTTCCCGAAAGTATCTGAATTTATGGATAAGACAGTTGATGACGGCATAAAAAACGGCTATGTCACCACCCTTTTTGGCAGAAGAAGATATATCCCTGAGCTTTCTGCTTCAAACAAGGTCTTGCAGGCTTTTGGAAAGAGGGCGGCAATGAACGCACCTATCCAAGGTGCGGCGGCTGATATCATAAAGATAGCAATGGTAAGAGTATACAAAAAGCTCAGAGAAGAAGATCTTGACGCAAAACTTATTTTGCAGGTGCATGACGAGCTTATTATAGAAGCGGCTGAAAAAGACAAGGATAGAGCCGAAAAGATACTCAAAGATGAAATGGAGAACGCTGTAAAGCTTGCTGTGCCAATGACAGTGGACGTAAACAGCGGCAGAAGCTGGTACGAAGCGAAAGACTGATTTTTTAGTGAGGAATGAGGAGTGAGGAATGAGGAATTAAGGTATCGCCTGCGGTGATGATCTTGATTTCTATATGTAGGGGCGAACAGCGATCACCTGTTTATCCATATTGCTTATTTTATATGTTTTGCTCTTATTATCTTTGTCACCTTCGTGGTTTGGCTGACAATTTGTTTGTGATTGTTGACGAATTTTTTGACGGTTGTCGCAATAATACTTGACTTTTGTGAAATTTGTGGTATAATTCTCTATGTAAAAAGTGTGTAAGAAAGATAGATAAAAAGTAGAATAATAGGAATTTGAAAAACGAAAAGGGGCTGGGAAAATGAAAAAATTGCTTTTTGTGTTCAACCCCCATGCTGGCAAGGGACAGATAAAAGATAACCTTTGCGACATTGTGGATATTTTTACAAAGGGCGGCTATGAGGTAGTCACATACCCTACGCAGGCTAAGCTTGACGGCTATAACAAGCTTTGCCAGTGCGGTCAGGATTATGATATGATAGTCACATCAGGCGGTGACGGAACATTGTCTGAGGCTGTCAAGGCAATGATGACATTTGATAAGAAAATACCGCTTGGATACATTCCTGCAGGTTCAACAAATGATTGTGCGCAGTCTTTGAGCATACCGAAAAAAATGCTTGACGCCGCAAGGGAGATAGTTGACGGCGTGTATTTTGATTATGACGTTGGTAAGTTCAACGGTCAGTATTTTGTGTATGTAGCAGGCTTTGGCGCTTTCACTGACGTTTCTTATGAAACCTCACAAACGATGAAAAACAAGTTTGGTCATGCCGCATATGTGGCTGAGGGCATAAAAAGGCTTTCAAAGATAACAGGTCAGCAAATGAGAGTGGAGCATGACGGCGAGGTAATAGAAGGAAGCTTTATACTCGGTCTTATCTCAAACACTATCTCAGTGGGCGGAATGAAAAAGCTTATCGCATCAGGCGTGTGCTTTGATGACGGACTGTTTGAAGTGGTCTTGGTAAAGACCCCTAAGAACGCTATCGAGCTGAGCAACACCATAAATGAAGCAGTGCTTAATAAGCTCAACGATAAGCATTTTGTGACGTTCAAGACCTCAAAGGTCACATTCACAAGCGTGAACGAAGTGCCTTGGACGCTGGACGGAGAGTCGGGCGGAAAGCATACATATGTTGAGATAGAAAACTGCAAGCAGGCAATAAGATTCAAACTCAAACCCAATGACATAACCGCAGAGCAAACGGCTGTTCAGTGCAGTGCAGGGGATATGATAATGACCGATGACGGTCACCCTGTTGTCATTGAGGATCAGTCGGAGATAGAAGATTAAGCTGTTTTGTAGGGGCGACCTTTGATCGCCAGCCTTTCAATAGATATTTGACAAAATAAAAGCGGACGAGTTCTTTTCGTCCGCTTTTTGCATATGCCTATTTCTTGTTTTTTAGCCGAAACTGGGAGGGTGTCATGTTGTATCTGCGTTTGAATTGTCGCATGAAATGCACGTCATTTTCGTATCCGCATACGGCGGCAATGTTTTTCACTGTCATGTCAGTGCTGAGAAGATAGTATTCAGCGTTTTTCATTCTTGCACAGAGTATATCCTCATAACAGCTCACACCGAAGCGTGAGGTGTAAAGATACTGAAAGTGGGAGGGGCTTACGCTGAGGGCTTTCGCCATGTCGGCAATGTTCCTGCTCCCGGAGGGGGAGCTGTAGATGTCAGCCCTGAGCCGCTCAAGTGCGTCAGCGTAGTGACTGCGCTTTCTTGGGGGCTGACCGCTCTTGCTGAGAGAATATTCCTCTCCAAGTCTTATGAGCAGCATTCTGAGCATAAGCTCGATATAATCCTCACGCCTGCCGCTTTCAGATAAGCTGAGTCTGCTTATGGTGGATAAGATATCCTCAGTTTTCTCTGCGTCTGATAACATAAAAATCGTATCATATGGGAGTGAATAGTCACGGGTGAGCGTATCGTCGCAATCAAAATGAAGCCAGTGGTTTATATAAAAACCCTTGCAGGCACGGTATATCTGCTCAGTGCCTTTTTTGTATAGTATTGCGCTGTCAGGGGAAACTGAGTATTCCCTGCCGTGTAAACGCACCACCGCAGAGGACTTGAATATAAGCAAAAGATTATCCCCCGAACCGTTTGGACGGCGTATATCAAAAGACCCGTCATGGCTGTAGTTTAGTCCCAAAGCGTGAAGTTCCATAGGTTTTTCCTTTCTAATTTCGTATGATGTATCAGTATAATAATAGGATATATCATTGTTGTTTTTTTGTCAAGTGATAAAATATAATTGAAACTAAAATCATATACATCAAGGAGGTCACAATGAAAGAGATTTCAATGCTTATCAATACCGCAGACAAACGTTCCCACATCAACCCGGAGATATACGGACACTTCTCCGAACATCTTGGCAGATGTATCTATAACGGAATGTACGTTGGCGAAAATTCTGAGATACCGAACATAAAAGGAGTAAGAAAAGACGTTATCGAAGCTTTCAAGGAGATAAAAATGCCTGTTCTCCGCTGGCCGGGAGGCTGCTTTGCTGACGAGTATCACTGGAAGGACGGTATCGGCGAAAAATCCCAGAGAAAGAAAATGATAAACACCAACTGGGGCGGCGTGACGGAGGATAATTCTTTCGGCACAAATGAGTTCTTCGACCTGTGCGAAGAGATAGGCTGTGAACCGTATCTTGCAGGAAATCTCGGAAGCGGCACTGTTCAGGAGCTTGCAGAGTGGATAGAATATATCACCTTTGACGGCGTTTCCCCTATGGCTGACCTGAGAAGAAAAAACGGCAGAGAAAAGCCTTGGAAGCTTAAATATCTTGGTATAGGCAACGAAAACTGGGGTTGCGGCGGCTCAATGCGCCCTGAGTATTACTGTGATGAATACAGAAGATATCAGAGCTTTTGCAAGAATTTCAGCGGCAATGAGCTTTACAAAATTGCCTGCGGACCAAATTCCAACGATTATAACTGGACGGACGTTGTAATGTCAAACCTTGGGGAGTGGCACACAAAGGCTATCTCTTTGCACTATTACACCGTTCCTACAGGAGATTGGAACAAAAAGGGCAGTGCAACTGAGTTTTCAGACGAGGAGTATTACGAAACTATATCAAAAACTCTATATATGGACGAGCTTATAAAACGTCACAGCGAGATAATGTCACGCCGTGATCCAGAGGGTAAGATAGGTCTTATAGTTGACGAGTGGGGCTGCTGGTATGACGTTGAGGAGGGCACAAACCCAGGTTTCCTCTATCAGCAGAACACAATGCGTGACGCTATCGTGGCGGCTTGCAATTTGAACATCTTCAATAACCACAGCGACAAGGTAGTAATGGCAAACCTTGCGCAGGCTGTGAACGTTTTGCAGTCTCTTATCCTCACAGAGGGGGACAAAATGGTAAAGACGCCTACCTATCACGTCTTTGATCTTTTCAAAACTCATCAGGGAGGCGAGCTTTGCTACAGCTATGCCAACAACTGTCAGGCAGGCGGAAAGATACCAATGATATCACAGTCTGCCTCAGTAAAGGACGGCGTCCTCACTGTCACTATAGCGAATTGCTCTATAGATGATGACGCTCATATCTGCTGTGATATCGCAGGTTCAAACTATCAGAACATTGAGTGCAGGATACTTGACAATGAAGTAAGGGACTATAATGATTTTGATAATTGTAATAAGGTCGCACCAAAAGAGTACAGTGCGAAAATGACAGAAAAGGGCTTTGAGATAGACCTGCCAAAATGCTCCGTTGTAGTTGTGACAATGAGATAAGGACTATAAGGAGAGTCAAAAATGACAGTAAAAGATAAAATTTTGCAGGGAAGAACATATCTTGGCATAGAACTTGGCTCAACAAGAATAAAGGCTGTTCTTATAGACGATAGCTTTTCTGTTATCGCATCAGGGTCGAAGCAGTGGGAAAACCGCTTTGAGAACGGCTGTTGGACATATTCTCTTGATGATATCCATGGGGGCATACAAGCCTGCTATAAAGACCTTGCAGAAAACGTAAAGGCACAGTATGGCATTTATCCTGAAACATACGGTGCAATGGGCATTTCTGCTATGATGCACGGCTATATGGCTTTTGATAAGAATGACAAGCTTCTTGTGCCTTTCAGAACATGGCGCAATACCATGACAGCTCAGGCGGCAGGAGAGCTTACAAAGCTTTTGGGTTTCAATATCCCACAGCGTTGGAGCATCGCACATCTTTATCAGGCGGTGCTTAACAAAGAAGCCCATGTTCCTTATATCGCTTATATCAATACCCTTGCAGGATATGTGCATAAAAGGCTCACAGACCGCTTTGAAGTTGGCGTTGGCGAAGCTTCAGGTATCTTCCCTGTGGAGGGCATAGGATACAAAAAAGAGTATTGCGAGCCTACAGAAAAAAGCCTTGCAGAAAAAGGCTTTGACCATAAGCTGAAAGATATCCTCCCAGCGGTAAGAAATGCAGGAGAAAAGGGCGCTGTCCTTACAGAAGAGGGCGCAAAGTTCCTTGACCCAGAGGGACGCCTTAAAGCAGGCGTGCCGGTCTGCCCGCCTGAGGGCGACGCAGGCACCGGCATGGTTGCAACAGACAGCGTGCTGAAAAAGACGGGAAACATCTCCGCAGGCACTTCAATTTTCGCAATGCTCGTCCTAGAAAAGCCACTGAAAGGCGTTTACGAGGAGATAGACGTTGTTACCACCCCTGACGGCTCGCCTGTGGCAATGGTGCATTGCAATAACTGCTGTTCAGAGCTTGACGCATGGGTGAATATGTTCGGTGAGTTCGCAAAGCTCACAGGCAGTGAGATAGACAAGAGCAGGCTTTATGAAACTCTCTATAAAAACGCCATGACAGCCGACAGCTCATGCGGTGGCGTGACAGCCTATAACTGTCTTTCGGGTGAACCTGTTATAAAGCTTGACGGGGGCAGACCAATGTATTTCCGCACTCCCGACAGCACTTTGACCTTGGGCAGCTTTTTCAGAGCACAGCTTTATTCTTCTTTCACCGCACTGAAAATAGGCATGGATATCCTCTTTGACAAAGAGCAGGTAAAAGCTGAAAAGATAACAGGTCACGGAGGACTTTTCAAGGTCAGCGGAGTGGCTTCACAGCTTATGGCAGACGCACTTTCTACCCCTGTTTCAGTGATGAAAACAGCAGGTGAGGGCGGCGCATGGGGCATGGCTATCCTTGCGGCATATATGGAGCTTTCAAATGGCGAAAAGCTTGCAGACTTTCTTGACAAAAAGGTGTTCGCTGATATGGAAGTGACAACTTCTCAGCCTGAGCAGGCAGGCTCAGAGGGCTATAAAACATTCCTGGAAAGATATAAAAAGGGATTGGCGGCAGAAAAAAACGCACAGTTCTGAAAAAATCATAGAAATTCATAGATAGATCGTAGGGGCGACCTGAGATCGCCCGCCAACCAACTGTCTGCTCAAATCGTCGGTGAGCTATTCACTTGGACGGAAAATGGGCAGACAAAAGGTGCATTTACCAAATCAGAGAAAGGAGAATTTTATGCTTGAAGAGTTAAAACAGCAGGTGTGCGAAGCAAATCTGCTTCTGCCGAAATATGGACTTGTCACATTCACATGGGGAAATGTTTCTGCTATCGACAGAGAAAAGGGCCTTGTAGTCATAAAGCCCTCAGGAGTGCCTTATGAGGGCATGACAGCCGATGATATGGTGGTAGTTGATCTTGAAAGTGGCAAGGTTGTAGAGGGAAAATATAAGCCTTCCAGCGATACTCCAACACATTTGGAGCTTTACAAAGCCTTTGATATCGGCGGAATAGTACATACCCACAGCCGCTGGGCAACATCTTTTGCTCAGGCAGGAAAAGGTGTTATACCAATGGGAACAACTCACGCAGATTATTTTTACGGCGAGATACCATGCACAAGAGCAATGACCCCTGAGGAGATTGCAGGTGAGTATGAAAAGGAAACAGGCACTGTTATAATCGAGGCTTTCAAAGGTCTTGACGCAACTCAGATACCTGCCGTTCTGGTAAAAAGCCATGGCCCCTTTACATGGGGAAAGGACGCCGCAGAAGCCGTTCACAATGCAGTCGTTCTCGAAGAAGCCGCATTTATGAACTTCCACGCAATGATGCTGAACCCTGAGATAGGTCATATGCAGCAGGAGCTTCTTGACAAGCACTTCCTTAGAAAGCACGGAAAGAACGCATATTACGGACAGAATTGATGTCAATGCCTCAAAAAGCATGATATAAGTCCGTTGAAAAAATGAGTCAAATAACGGGCGAACACTGTTCGCCCCTACATATAAAAGATTTGTTTAGCACATCCTCGATAAAATAGCGCCCCGATTTTCTGGGCGTTTTTTTGTGTCTTTGCCCCTATATTGTGCAAAATGTATATTATGTGTACGCTGATTTGTACAAAAGGGTAGTTTTTTGTACTTGTTATAAGTAAATTCTTGACTTATGTTTTAATAATATGTTATAATTAAAATAATGTCACGGTAATATTTATTGTGTCACAGCGGAAATGAATGGAATATAGTATAGATATTACCTCGAGGCAATGCCATGCAAGGTTTGCCTTAGAAACGAGGAACGGAGGCTTGTAATGAAAAAGCAAATTGATTACGGCAGCTATGCGTCCTATAAGGAAACGGTAAAGGGTCTTACAGAGAACCTGAAATCGCTGCTTGGATTGAGCGAGGAGATCGCTCTTGTCAATACTGCGGAATCTATTCGGGAAACATTGGAGAAAACTGCCGAGGAGCATTTTGAGGTCGCTATAGTGGGCGAGTTCAAGAGAGGAAAGAGTACCCTTATCAACGCAATGCTGGGTCAGGAGGTACTTCCTGCTGACGTGCTGCCTGCAACGGCTACCCTTAACAGAGTTACTTATAGCGAAGAGCCGTATGTGCAGGTGGAATACAAAAACGGCAAAAGTGAAAGGGTGGATATAAACAAGCTGGAGGACTATGTAACAAAGCTTACAGCAGAGTCGGAGGAAAGGGCCGAAACTGTCAAGGAAGCCACTGTTTATTATGATACCGAGTTCTGTAAGAACAACGTGGATATCATAGACACTCCGGGTCTTAACGACGACGACCAGATGACCAACGTTACTCTGTCTATCCTGCCGAAAATAGACGCAGCCGTTTTCGTTATCAGTGCAAACTCCCCTTTCTCACAGTTTGAGAAAGAGTTTTTGGAAAAGAAAATGCTTACCTCCGATGTGGGAAGAATTATCTTTGTAGTAAACTGCTTCGGTACTTTCTCACAGGCAGACGAGAACAAGATCGTCGAAACTGTAAGAGGACGTATCGGAAAATACGTTATGGAAAAGGCTAAAAAGGTCATGGGCGAGGATTCCCGTGAGTTTGCGGTCTATAAAAGAAAGATAGGAACTCCGAGAGTTATCGGTGTTTATGCAAAGCAGGCTCTTACCGCCAAGGAAACAGGGGATAAGGAAGCCCTTGAAAAGAGTAACTTCCCTGAGTTTGAAAAGGCTCTTGAAACCATGCTCACAAAAGAGCGTGGCGTTATCGCATTGCAGATCCTTGCAAATAAGATAACAAATTCGGGTACTGAGATACTCAGAAGCGTTGTTATGCAGGAAAACGCACTCATGATGGCTAACGATGAGTTCATGGAAAAGTATGACGAAGCTATCAAAGAGATAGGCGAGATAAGAAATAAGAAAAGACAGGAATTTGTCAAGATCAACGATGCCGCAAATCAGGTGTTCAATGACCTGCAGCCTGTTCTTGACAGCTATTGGACAAACATCGAGCAGACCGCTATGGAGGTTATAGACAACTTCCAGATGTCCTCTGATGATTTCAAGAAAGACCAGCTCAAGCTCGTTACCGCAAAGCTCACCGAGAAAATAAAGGAGAGCATAGAGGCAAGAGCGCAGATAATCTGCGAGCAGATACAGAACAGCATCAACTTCGCTGTTTCCTGTGAGGCTGAAAGACTTCAGGAATTTGAGGACGAGTTCTTCGAGTCCGTTACAAAGATACAGCAGATGTTCACTATCTCAGACAGAGTTTCAAAGAACGGCGGCGTAATGGATAAGATAATCGGCGTTGCTATCGGCTCTTACGGCGTCGGCGGATTGTTCCTGGGCTTCAGAGAGTCTGGCGTAAAGGGCGCACTTTTGGGCGGAGCGACAGGCTTTGCAGGATTTTATGCTACTTATTATACTGCTATATTCTTTGCAGGCTTCTTTGGCATCACCGCTACCCTGCCAGTGACCCTCTGCCTTATGGCTCTTGCAGGCATTGCAGGTACTTTTACTTCAAATTTTGCCGTTGATAAGATACTTGTTAAGGAAAGAATAGATAAGTATAAGTCAAACTTCAAAACTCAGGTGAGAAAGCAGTTCCACGAAATGAAGCTCAATAATGACTTCACTGAAACTGTCCGCCGTCAGGTATTCTCAGCTTTTGAGGGTCTGAAGGGCAAGATCGAGAGCGAAACAGAGATAATCCTCCGTGATACTCAGGAAACACTTGATAATCTTAACGATCTTAAAACAGAAAAGAGCAACATTTCTCAGAAGGAAATGGAACGTCTGCATGATATTGCCGAGAGCGCAAGCGCTATAGTTCAGGAAGCATATCAGGTAAGACGTGTGCTTACCGAAGCTATGGAAAGCTGACGGTCATATAAAAATATTATTTTAGGATCAAGGGAGGACAGGTCATGAGTACAAATACAACGGAAAGGGAAAATCCGCTGCTACAGATTGACACAAGCTTCCGCACATATTTGAACGCTTATACAAGAAGCTATCAGAACCATATAGTTGACGGCGTGCTTGACTATGCTTTTGAGTCCGACTTTGCCGTAAGGCAGAAGATAATGGGACTTGGGGGCTGGGGAAAGCTCGTCAAGGCGGCAGGCTCGCAGGACGTTTCTGCCGAAGCAAAGCACCTGTTTCTTAAGTGCGAGCAGGTTGGCCCGCTGAAATATCCTGATATCTATGACATTGTGAAAAAGTGTGCCGAGCGGCTGGAGCTTGTTGTGCCTATCGTCTTTGTCAGAGGGGATATGGATAAAGCACAGGTCTACTCTGTGGCAAGCGATATCATCGAGCCTTGTATCGTGCTTTCAAAGCAGGTAGTGGAAATGTGCAGCAAGGAGGAGCTTATGTTCCTTATAGGCTGCGAGTGTGGAAGAATACAGAACAATCATTGTGCCTATAATATGGCATTTACATATCTCAATTACAATAAGTATACTTACAGACCAGTTGAAAGGTCATATAAGCAGACCGTGAACAATCAGCTTTATACAGCGCTTGTTCAGTGGGTGAAGTATGCTGATATAACTGCAAACAGAGCAGGCATTATCTGCCTCGATAAGCCGGGAATGTTCATAAGCGTCATAACAGGGCTTTATAACAAGGGCTATATCGACTTTTATGGCAGACAGCAGAAGAATATGGATACCGACGGACTTATCAAAAAGGCTGAGAGCGTCCATGCAGTTTCTTCAAGAAATCTGAAAACAGATAATACTATGAGCGAGCTTGAAAAGCTTGTTGTCGCAGCTACTGAGTTTCTGTATTGCTCAGTTCTTTATGAATGGCGCGGCGACGCAGAGGATTCTGACAGACACCTTGTTTCAGGTCAGATATGTGATGTGCGCAGCAGTATTATAATCGGAAACGGAGGCGTGATAGGTGGATAGTGCTAATATCAACACAGCGGAGCAGAATATTGCACAGGTAAAAACCGCTCTTAAAGCCTTTGTTGAAAATGAAAAGATAGCGAAAATGCTCGGCAAGGATTTTGTCAGCGAAATGAACGATTGGGAAGCTCTTATCGAGAAAAAAAGCGAAGAGCCTTTCACGCTGGTCATACTTGGCGAGTTCAAAAGGGGAAAAAGCACCATTATAAACGCCCTGCTGGGCAAGGAGCTTGCACCTATAAACGTTACACCTGAAACTTATACTATAAACGAGATATCTTTCGGTCATACGCAGTATGTGGAAGCTATCCTTGAAAACGGCATGAGAGTGCCGCTGTCGCTGGAGGATATCACAAGAGAAAAGCTTGAGCAGAGAATGAAGCTTTTCCCTGCAAAAATAAGCTATGTTCAGATAAAGGACAATGCCCCTATACTCAAAGAGATAAGGATAGTGGATACCCCGGGTCTTTCTGACTTGGAGAGCCTTGATAAGCAGGTAATGGATTATATTGTCAATGCTGACGCTATCATGTATGCGGCATCATGCCTGCTGCCTTTTTCTGAAAGCGAGCAGTTGTTTCTTGCAAGCCATGTTCAGCCTCAGCGATTTGGTATGCTCTATATCCTTGTGAATATGATAGACGCAATGAACTCTCAGAAGGACGCTGATAAAATACTAAAGCGTGTGAGAAACATATCCGAGAGGATAGTGCCTAACGCTATCGTATACGGCATAAGCGGTGCTGATGAACTGAGCAGAAAGCTTGGCAGAGAAAGACCGCTGGACAAGGGTACAAGAGAGTTTTACGAAACTCAGTTTTTCCAGTTCGAGCTGTCTTTGCAGCGTGATATAATCATGCAAAAGGACGTTATACGTTCAAAGCGTGTTCTCACAATGCTTTCGCAGATGTGCGACGAAACAGCCGCAAAGCTTAGACTTATAAGCGATATGGCAGAGCTTGACAAGCAGAAGCTTGCCGACAGAGCAAAAGAGTTTGAGGAGCAGTGTGAAAAGCTTTCAAAGGCTCTGGAGGAGAAAAAGCCTGCTTTGCACCTTTCTATTATCGAAATGCAGCAGGAAGCCGAAGCTTGGATGTATGAGTTCTTCTCAAAGCTGAGAGCAAGCATTTTGGATTGCCGAGGAAAAGACGCAGACGGAAACGACCTTTACAGCTCTGAGGATATAGAAAAGCATTTCTATTCGTTCCTTATGGAAAAGGTGGGCGAAGCATATCGAAATTGTATCGAGAGCCATAGAGATAGGATAGCCGAGATAGTGGAAGGCACAGGCAGAGAGCTTGCCTCCGCCCTTGGCATAGACGATCTTTCAAAGGCGGCAAAGGCTCCGTCAGTGGAAATGATAATGACCTCCCTGAACAAGAACGTAACACGTTCTGTTATGGGCGTTCAGCTTTTCGGCACCAGCGAAACCTTTCCTCCTGCCACAATGTCAGTTTTCAGCCTTATCCTTAAAAAGAAAAAGCAGACTGATATAATTGATATCGCTCTTGAAAACTATGACGATATCAGAAATAATATTGTCAAGGATATAAAGACAGTTTATCAGGACCTTGAAACAAAGGCAGCCGCAAGGCTCGACAGCCTTTATCAGTATCAGGTGGAAATGGGCAGAGAAGCCCTCAATCAGGCTCAGCAGCTCATGATGGTTTATGATAATGACGAGATAAGGCAGACCCTTGTGGAAGCAAAGCAAATGCTTGCCGAGCCACAGAGAATACTGGCAGAGAGCACATTATAACAAAAATAAAAACGTCCCATTAAGTTGGGGCGTTTTTTTGATAATGGCGTAAAAATGCTTCTTGACAAAAAAACAGGCTGTTTTTGCAGCCTGTTTGGAATATCTAAAAAGTATCAGATCAACAGGCGACCTCAGGTCGCCAATACATTTTGTATGCAGTAAATTACTTGTCTTTGTATTGCTCAACATTGTTTTCTATCTTGTTAACAGAGTTTCTTTCTGTTATGTCAACACGATAGTTGTACTGAGCGTCCTTGGTGACAGTGTTTTCCGTGAAGTATTCAAGTTCACCGTCTTTGTCGAAAAAATAGGTTGTGGAAAAGCCCTTTGTGCCTATCTCCTCAGCGTCCTTTCCCAGCTTTGAAACGTCATAAACATACGTCACAGTAACAGAGCCGTCATCACCGATAATGTCAGAAACAGACTCAACAGCTTTCGGTGCAAACATCAGCATACCCTCGTCAGCTTGTGGGTGCTTTGCCTTTCTTGTGTACTTTGAAAAGTCCTTGTCGCCCTTTACCAAATGTGAGTATTCTCCGTTATCATAGGTGTAGCTCTCGATTCCGTTGTTATACTGAGCGTATTCCTTTCCACCGTTCTTGCCGTAGTAAGAATAGGTCAGCACATCCTTTTCGTCATACTTGAAAGTGAACTCCTGCTCAATATCACCGGTGTCCTCGTTGGTTATAACGACTTTTGCGGAGTCGAGCGTCGCATAGTCCTCCCTTGCCTGATATACCAATGTGTCATGCTTTAGCTCAGGCGTACCGCAGGAAGTGCATAAAAGGCAGACAGCCACTGTTAAAGCTACTGCTGCTGTTTTTAGAAATCTCATTTTAAAATTTACTCTCCTTAAAGCCCCTTGCAGGTCTTTGAGAACACTATAAGCGCCGCAGCAATAGTGAATATCTGCGAGATAGTTGCATGGACCATAAGACCTATATTGAATTTTATCACATACAGGTCTATAGCAAAGCTTTCAACGCCTACATTTTTTCCCCATGCAAGCCAGCCCACATAATCCTTGCCCTCACAGACGTAAGCTATGAACGCACCAAGTATTATTCCTGCCAGCATGAAAAATATAAACGCAAAAGTCTTTTTGAAATTTTTCATGACTGAATATCCTCTGTTTTATGTATCGGTATCTATTTTCTTCTTGACGGAGATTTTCTCTTGTTGTCAATGACTTTTTTCAGATCAGAAAATCTCTCCTCGCTTGACGCCTTGAACTTGCTGAGCATATCCTCAAAATCAGCGTTTCCTGAATTGCTGTCAGCATTGTATACCGGAGGCGGATTTTTAGCAAAATCCTGTGGCGCTCTGTCTCTGTTGTGATCCCTGTTATAGTCGTTTCTGGGTCTGCCCTGAGGATTGCCTCCCTGACGGTTGAAATTTCTCTGACCACCGTTAGGTCTGCCCTCTCTGCCACCCTGGTGACCGTTCTCTCTTGGCTTTCTCTGTGGCGCAGGCTGAGCCTTCTTGATAGAAAGCGATATCTTTCCGTCGTCGCCTAAATTAAGCACCTTTACCTTGACGGTCTGACCCTCGGTAAGATGATCCTTTATCTCGTTTACGAATGTGTTCGCAACCTCCGAGATGTGGACCATTCCTGTCGTATCCTTGTCAAGCTCCACAAATGCTCCGAATTTTGTGATACCTGTTACTTTTCCTTCATAAATTTTTCCTACTTCAAGCTGCATTTGATCTTTGTGTCCTCTCTGCAATAAAAATTCTGCTATATGAACGGTCAAAAGACCGTGTTTGCCTTAGTCGCTGTTGTTTACAATATAAAATCTGCGCTCATTAGGATAAGCATAGCCCAGCTTTTCAATAGCTATCTTCTCCATATACTCCGCCTCGTCGTCAGAACTGAGCAGCCTTGTGTATTCATCATTGAGCTGCTTGGCGGCGGTTATCTTTTTATTTATAGCGTCTGACTCTTTTCTGAGCTGTGCTATCTGCGCCTGCTGTGAGATGATAGTCACCCCTGAATAAACAACAAGAGCGGCAACAGCAAAAATAGTCAGAAGCTTAACAAATCTTGATCTTTTCGGCTTTGGATTTTTTTTTGCAGCGTCCTTTTCAGCGTCAGCCGTTTCGGACGTTTTATTTTTAAAACCTAGCATTGCGTACTCCTTTTTTGACTACAAAACCGACCTTTCCATAAGCAATACCCCAATAACTGTCATGAGGCGTTACCTATACTCTTTTCTATTATACACTAATCAAAAGAGAGTTTTCAAGTGCTTTTAGAAGTTTTTTTTCGCAGAGAGGAAATTTTGCACTTTTTCACAAAACAGTCCCTGAAACTGTCTGCTCTTTTGGTAATAAATTTAACCACAGGCGAAAACGTTTTAGCAAATAGTTTTCTGATGATCGAAAAAAGGCTCCTCAGCACGGATACAACAGCGTTTCCTACAGTTAGATGTTCTATCACAGAGCCTATGAGCATACCCACTAAAACAAACCCTCTTATAGCCCCCGTCAGCCCGGTGCAAAATGTGAAAAGTGCAAAGCCGTAAAGAAATGTGTAAATGATATCCTCAAAAAAGGTGAGTATCTTCCCATGTGGCAAAGCCGCCCTGAATACCCTGAAAATATCATATAAAAGCCCCAGCCCGCAGCCCAGAACCACAGACAGCAGAAAAAGCTCCCTTTCAAGCTCTAGCCCCAGTTGCATTTCTTCCATTTTCTTTCCCCTTTCTCAAACCTTTTGCTTAAAAACCGCTTGAATATGCAATTCCCCACTTGTAGGGGCGAACAGCGTTCGCCCGTTGGCTGACCGCTATTTGTTATCTGCCTATCCGTATTTTGCCGAAAGCTCCGCAAACAGGCGGGCGACCTCAGCCCCTACATATGTTATCTGAATATCTTCCCTATCGCCGAGAGCTTTTTCTTTCTGTCCTTTTCTCCATAAACCAAAGCCCAGATATCTCCCTCCACGGAAACATCTCCTGACTCAACGCTTATTTCGTTTATGTGCAGGTCTTTGCCTTTTATCGTCAGCTCTCCAAGCTGTGTGAAAAGCCTTATCTCATCCTCGTCAAAGCTGTCAACGTCCGTTACGCCCGAAAGCTGTAAACGCTGTCTGTTTTCAAGAATGGCATTGTGCCTGCCCTGAGTATCATTCATAAAAGCACCCCCTGATATTTTTCTTATCTATGTATATTCGCTCCGTGTAAAAATATTTCTCTGAAAACGTTTTATATCCTTGACAAAAACGCCTTGAAAAGCTAAAATAAACATATGCAAAAAAATCATAGTATCGAAAGGATATGAAAAAATGGCAGAGAATAAAAAGCTTATAACAGCAGACAACAGCTTTCTTACTTATATGGGCAGAATAGACTTTTCCGACAAAACACGCCCTGAGTTTTATTACGCAGGCTCAAATGTAAAAATGACTTTCACAGGCACAAGCGTATCCGCCGTGATAAAAAACCATAAGTATTTCAACATTCAGGAGCTTGGCTTTGTTATGGACGGCAAAGAGGGCAAGGTGACTTTCGATAAAAATGACGAGGATATCACCCTTGATATCGCTTGTGACCTTGAAAAAGGCACTCATACCGTCACCCTTTTTAAAAGGCAGGACGCTTCCCATTACTTTGAGTTCGTGGGTTTTGAGATAGACAGCGACGGAGAAGTCCTTGAAAATTCCTCTCTCCCTGCAAGAAAAATAGAGTGCTATGGCGACTCTGTTTCTGCAGGTGCAGTGTGCGAGGCAGTTGACTTTGTTGCAAGCTGTGACCCTGAGGATCATCAGGGCGTTTACGATAACGCATGGCACAGTTATGCAATGATAACAGCAAGAAATCTTGGCGCACAGATACATAACATCGCACAGGGCGGTATCGCAATTTTCGACAACACAGGCTATTATCATGCACCGAATTTTATCGGCATGGAGTCAGTCTATGACAAGCTTTGCTATTTCCCTGAGGGAGCAAAGGGCGTGACCCCTTGGAATTTTGACCTTTATACACCTGACGTTGTGCTTTTTGCAGTTGGTCAGAACGACCCTCATAACGAAGGTCATGAAGATTTTGATATTGCCGACCCTGATTACAGAGCAAAGTGGAAAAATGCCTACAAGAGCATTATCCTTGACCTTAGAAGCAAGTATCCAAACGCAACATTCGTGCTTCTGCTGACAGTTCTCTGCCACGGTGAGGAGTGGGATAAAGCCGTTGACGAGATAGCAAACGAGCTTAATGACCAGAAGATAACACATTTCATGTTCACAAGAACAGGCAAGGCGACCCCCGGTCACCCAAGACTTCCTGAGCAGTATGAAATGGCGGAGGAGCTTACAGCTTATCTCTCAAACATGGGCGATAAAATTTGGGGCTAAAAGCCGAAAAAAATAATAGGGCGAACATTTCACATTGTTCGCCCGTTTTTTATGCCTGTTTTATCGGCTTTTTTTGTCGTTTTCAGCTTAGATCCTGCTGTTCCGCTGCCTGCCTGTCAAGCTCCATGCGATAAGCAGAAAGTATCTCCTCCTCTATCTCATTGCGAAGCTCGCTGTCGATGGGGTGAACGATATCACGGAAAACCCCGTTGTCATCACGGCGGCTGGGCATAGCCACAAAAAGCCGCTCCTCCCCTTGCACTATCTTGATATCATGTACCGCAAAACTGCCGTCAAAGGTCAGGCTCACAACGGCTCTGAGCTTGCCCTCGTTTATAAATCTTCTGAATTTTACCTCTGTTATAGTCATTTTCATGCGTCCTTTCTTGTGATGTAATGCCTGTAGTAATATTTTTGCCTCTTTTTTTGAAAAATAATCAAAAAAGGGGTTTATTTTTTTTTAGAAATGTTATATAATAAAATAAACATACATTCTGAATTATCTATTATTCTAAGGAGTATTACAAAGATGATAACAAATGAGATCTTGAAAAATATAAAGCACGTTCATTTTATCGGTATAGGCGGCTCTGGTATGTACCCTCTGGTGCAGATATTCCATTCAAAGGGATATTTCATCACAGGCTCAGACAATAACGAAACTGAAACTCTTGAGGCTGTGAGAAAGCTTGGCATAGAAGTTTTCCTCGGTCAGAGAGCCGAGAATATCAAGGGTGCAGACCTTATAATCTATACCGCCGCAATAATGGCAGATAACCCTGAGCTTATCGCCGCAAAGGCAAGCGGTGCGATCTGCTGTGAAAGAGCCGAGATACTTGGACTTGTCACAAGCTGGTATACGAACGCTCTTTGCGTTTCAGGCACTCATGGAAAGACCACAACTTCTTCCATGCTCACACAGATATTCGTTCAGGAGGGTACTGACCTTTCCTGCGTTATAGGCGGAAAGCTCCCAAGCATAGGCGGCTCAGGCAAGGCAGGCTCATCACAAACTATGGTCTGTGAATCCTGTGAGTTCGAGGATCATTTCCTCAGACTTTTCCCTGACGTTTCAATTATCCTGAACGTTGACGCAGACCACCTTGAGTATTTCAAGAATATCGAAAATATCATAAAGTCTTTCCATAAGTTCGCAACCATGGCTTCAAAAGCCGTTATCTATAATGGCGACGACGCAAATACTCTGAAAGCCGTTGAGGGTGTTGACAAGGAAATGATATCTTTCGGATGGGATAAGAAAAACGATTATTCCGCCGTCATAAAGTCCAAAAAAGGCTTGCAGACACGCTTTGAGCTTTATCATAAGGGCGAGTTTGTCAGAGAGCTTACTATCCATGTTCCCGGCGACCATAACGTCATGAACGCCCTTGCAGCCATTGCTGCCGCAAGATATTCAGGCGTTTCATGGGAGGGTATCGAAAAGGGACTTGATACTTTCTTTGGCGCAATAAGACGTTTCGAGAAGATAGCCGAGGTCAAGGGCGTTACTATTGTTGACGATTACGCTCACCACCCAAAGGAGATCGAGTGTACACTGAAAGCCGCAAAGGGTCTTGATTTCAACAGAGTGTGGGCAGTTTTCCAGCCTTTCACCTATTCAAGAACAAAGATACTCATGAACGATTTTGTGAAAGCGCTTTCTATTGCAGATATTGCCGTTGTAACGGATATCATGGGAAGCCGTGAGAAAAATACCGACGGTGTTTATGCTGAACAGCTTGCAGAGAAGATACCAAATGCAGTTTGGTTCAAGACCGACCATGAGCTTGTTGACAAGCAGACTGCACAGCAGAAGGAATATAACTTCTCACAGTGTATCGACTATATAAAGAAAAACTGCAAGGAGGGCGACCTTGTTATAACTCTTGGCTGCGGAGATGTCTATAAGCTTGCAAAAAGGCTTGCAAAAGAGCTTTAGGTTTAGAAGATAAAGATTTATTGATATAACAGAAAGGACGGAGCTATGAGAAAAGTAACCGAGAACGAGAAAATGGTATTCGAGTTCATAAAGGATCGCATAGAAGAGGGCTATCCGCCCACAGTTAGGGAGATTTGTGCAGAGTTTGGCTTTAAGTCTACCTCAACAGCCCATAGATATATAAATAATCTCACCGCAAAAGGTCTTCTTGAAAAGGGAAATAACCAGAACAGAGCCATAAGGCTCACAGGCGGCAACGGCATGAAGATCCCCCTTGTGGGAACTGTCACCGCAGGTATCCCTATCACTGCCATTGAGGAGATAACAGACTATATAAGCTTCCAGCCTGCAAGGCATTACAGCAATCCGCTTTTTGCCCTAAAGGTAAGGGGAGAGTCCATGATAAACGCCGCTATCCTTGACGGAGATATGGTAGTTATAGAGCAGACCCCATATGCAGAAAACGGCGATATAGTCTGCGCACTTGTTGACAACGAGTCAGCTACCATAAAGACTTTCTATAAAGAGGACGGCCATTACAGACTACAGCCTGAAAATGACACCATGGATCCTATCATAGTAGACGAAGTAAGCATACTTGGCAAGGTTGTGGGCGTTGTAAGATATCTGTAAATATAGATAAAGAAGATTTGTAGGGGCGAACAGCGTTCGCCCGTGTCATTAAAGAAAACGGGCGGATAGTCCAACATAGATATAGAAAAAAACTTCGACAAACAAAACAGTTCTAAGTGTGTAAAGGATTGGTAATAATGAGCAGACACTGTACATTCTGCGGTTCTAAGCTGGAGGACGGAGCTAAGATATGCACCAACTGCGGAAAAATGGTACCTATCGCCTCATCGACCCAAAGACGTGGCGAGCAGGAGTTTATAGATCGTTCAAGGATACAGGGCATACCGAAGCGTGTTTACGAACACCCGAAAAGAGCCGAAGCAGAGGAAAGAATGCGCCGAGAGCAGGAAGCTCGCAGGGTAAAGCGTGTAAGAGAGACAGACCGAAACAGAGAAATGAGTGCGGCAGACTATAGGCGCACCCCAACTGAACATTCAAGCAGCGGCAAAGAGAATTATGGCAAGGGCAAAAAGATACTAAAGACTCTGCTTAAGATCACAGTGGTAATACTGGTGATATATTTTGTGATCGCCTTTGTGAGAATATTCAGCGTAAGACATTCCACCTACGATTTCGATACCGAAATGAAATTGGCAAGCGAAAATTACGGTGAAGCCGTTGACGCATATTTCAAAGACGGCAAGTGGAAATATAACATCTTTAAAAATCAGGTGTCCTATGAGGGAACTTCCGAAAGTGGCGACGATTATGTTATGATATTCGGCAAGAATGACGGTCAGACTGTCGTAAGGCAAATGACAAAGAACAGCAAGAAGGTCGCTTCTGACAGCATAATGAACGATGTCATGGGAATGTTCATGTTCGAGAAAAAGGTCACAGGATAAAAAAATAAGCGCATAATTATGTAGTTAATTGTAGTGGCGAACAGTGTTCGCCCGCATTTTGACACGCATTATAAAACGAAACGGACGAAGTAAAAAAGCTTCGTCCGTTTATTGTTTTGTAGGGGAACGGCGCAATTTCTGCATTGCAGAAATGCGACGTTCCGCTTTTTTTGTTGTTTGTGTTTTTAACAGCCTAATTTACACTATTGTCACGCTTTTCATCAAACATTCTGTAATACTGCACAGTTTCATATTCGTTCAGCGTGTCCTTGTATTTGTCAGCTACATCATTTATAGAATACCATTCTCCGTCAGCCGTCTTGTAGCCGTAAGAGCTTATTATCGGAATGTCACAGCGTATCTTGTCAAGCTCCTGCTGATATCTCGACTTTGGGAGTCCAGCCGCTTCCATGACCTCGTTTGAAAGATAGTTAAGGCTTATATCGTCTATCTTCTCCGCATTAACGCCCTTGTTGCTCCAAATAAGGAAAGGAGTCTGTCGAAGTCTTGAGTAATCCTCCGTTGAAAGCAGAGCAACGTCCTTGCCATAGAGATGCTCTGTAAAGCTTAAAATGTGTGGATAATGGTCGCCGAACATTACGATTATGACTTCTTCGTCCTTGTTCCTGAAATAATCCGTAAGCTCTCCCAACGCCTTGTCAGATTGATAAATGGAGTTTATATACTGCAAAGCCTCATTGTTGTTGTAACCCTCAAATGTTACCTCAGACGGAACAGAGCTGAGGTCATCATATGGACCATGGTTCTGCATCGTGGCAGTCCATACAAAATACGGTGAACCCTTGTTGCTCTCGTATTGTGCCTCAATGTAGTGGAAAAGGGAGCTGTCTGACATATTGTTGTTTATGTATTGACAGTTTGAAATGTAGTCGCCGCAGTTGAAGAGCTTGCTCTTGAATTGAAGCTGTTCATAGGCGTTGCCTATATCCCATAGTCCCTCAGAGCAAGGCGAGATAGCCTGCGTTGTGTAGCCAAGCTCGTTTAGCCAGCTTACAAGACCGTTTTGTTTGTCGTTGAGATATTGGGTGAATACCGCACTTCCCGACGGTAAAAAGCCAAGAGTGTTGCCCGTGAGAAATTCATACTCAGAGTTGCAGGAATAACCGCCATATGCCGAAACGGAAACATATCCGCTTATGCTTTCCTCCTGCAATTTGTGATAGTTGGGCAGATAGTCTTTGTTAGTCTTGAACTGAGCGATATGCTCAAAGTCTGCAAAGGATTCGTTCATGATAGCAATGATAGCAGGCTTTTTGTCAGCCTTTTGTACCTCATACTGAGTTATGATATCCTCCGCCTTTTGAGTGGAGTAGCCGTCAGGCTTCGTCACTCGGTCAAACATTCCGTCAAAGCAGAACATAAGGTCATAGCCTACGCACCTGTATGTGTCTGCATTTTCTGCACCTGAAAAGTTCAGCCTGATGTATCTGTTCCTTATACCAAGGTCATAGGCAAACCTGCCGCCATATACGAATAGGAAACACCCTGCGATAACAGCCACACCCGATATTATCCTGCTGCGTATTTTTATCTTCCTTACTTTTGTCGTCACCGTTACAGCGATAATAAGAATAAGATCACAAAGCACAAACATCACATTGCTGTCTAAAAACAGTGAGTACATTCCGTTTATCTCACTGGCTGACTTTATGTTGGCAAGGTCGGCAAACTGCACAGGATTTCCTCTGAACTCCGTTACATAATACTGCGCCAAAGCATATATGGCAAATATGACGTTCACTCCGCAAAACCAGGCGTGTGGCTTCGGGAATATCACCGCTCCTATAAGATATAAAAGCCAGCAGAGCAATATTCCAAGGAGAATGTAAAGCACATTGCTCTTTGGAAAATATGACCTCATTACAAAGTCAGGCAAAAAATATGAATTGAGTGCAAGCATAAAAGCCGCCGTAAAAGGGTCGATATAGCCTTTTGTTTCGCTCTTTTTCAGCTTCTTTTGCATTGAGAAAAATTCCGCAATAATAAATATCAGTGCCAGCTCAACAGCGCAAGCCCCTATAAGCGCATAATTTCGTTCTTTCGGCAGGAAGTTGTCTTTGTCCATGTATATGCCCAACAAAGCACAGATGACTCCTACCGCTATAACTGCCACTATGGCACTTATAAATCGTAATGTTTGCATTCCGTCAGGCGACGCAAACCATGCTCCTATTTTTTTCAGCAAGCCTTTTTTCTCCTTTGCCTGCTGTGTTTGAATGTTTTGTTGTTCTTCCATTACAATATACTCTTTTCTGTTGATTTACACGCATTTTACAATACCTATTCATTATAGCATAGCTATTAGCAAATTACAACAGCTAAAATCAACAAATATTGTCCTGCTTGATGTCAGGTGTTCACAATTAATTTACCCCATGCTTCAAAGAGTGTGTAAATTGCTCTTGAAAAAGGGACGGCAACGTGTTATAATATTTATGTATTTCAAAAAACATAAGGAAAAGAGGTAAATATATGTCACATGAGAAGATACTGGTGCTTGACTTTGGCGGACAGTACAATCAGCTTATCGCAAGACGTGTGAGAGATCACCACGTTTATGCAGAGATAAAAAGCTTTGAAACTCCACTTGAAGAAATAAAAGCAGCAGGCTATAAGGGCATAATCTTCACAGGCGGACCAAACTCCGTTTATGATATGACTTCCCCGCATTATGACAAGGCTATACTTGACCTTGGCATACCAGTCCTCGGCATCTGCTACGGCTGTCAGCTTATCTCATGGATGAGCGGTGGAAAGGTAGAAAGCTGTAAAAAGAGCGAGTACGGCAAGATAGAGATAACAGTCTCCGCAGAGAGCAAGCTTTTCAAGGACGTTCCTGATAAGAATATCGTATGGATGAGCCATACCGACTATGTCAGCGAAGCACCTGAGGGCTTTGTTATCACTTCCCATTCAGATGATTGCCCATGTGCGTCAATGGAGAATGCAGAGAAGAAGATATATGCCGTTCAGTTCCACCCTGAGGTAACTCACAGTGAGTATGGTAACGTCATTTTGAAAAACTTCCTTTACGAAGTCTGCGGCTGTAAAGGCGATTGGGTAATGGATAACTTTATCGAGAACACAGTTGCAAAGCTTAAAGAGCAGATAGGCGATAAGAAAGTAGTTTTGGGACTTTCAGGCGGAGTTGACTCATCAGTTGCCGCAGGACTTATCAGCCGTGCAGTGGGCAAGCAGCTTACCTGCGTGTTCGTAGATCAGGGCCTTATGAGAAAAGACGAGGGCGACTTTGTTGAGGAAACTTTCACAAGACTTTTCGATATGAGATTTGTAAGAGTAAACTGTCAGAAGCAGTTCCTTGAAAAGCTCAAGGGCATAACAGATCCGGAGGAAAAGAGAAAGACTATCGGAACAGAGTTCTATAAGGTATTCTGGGATAAGATCAGAGAAGAGGCGGACGGCGGATTTTTCGCACAGGGTACTATCTACCCTGACCGAATCGAAAGCGGAAAGGGCGACGCTGCCACAATAAAAACTCACCACAATCAGGTGAAAATGCCTGAGGACATCAACTTTGACGGCGTTATAGAGCCGCTTGGCGATCTTTTCAAAGACGAGGTAAGAAAAGTCGGCGAAAAGCTCGGCATACCAAAGGAGCTTGTATGGCGTCAGCCGTTCCCAGGCCCAGGACTTGGTGTAAGAATAATCGGTGAGATAACAGAGGATAAGATAAAGGTGTTGCAGGAAGCAGACGCCGTTTTCCGTGACGAGATCAAGAAAAGCGGAATTGAAAGCAGCCTGAGCCAGTTCTTTGCAGTTCTCCCGAACGTCCAGACAGTAGGCGTAATGGGCGACCACAGAACCTATGACCACCTTATAGCTATCAGAGCCGTAACAACAGACGACTTCATGACAGCCGATTGGGCAAAGATACCATACGATGTTCTCGCAAGAATATCCAACAGGATAACAAATGAAGTAGACCATGTAAACAGAGTAGTTTACGATATAACCTCAAAGCCACCGGGAACGGTGGAGTGGGAATAGTAGGAGGTCAAATATGACTGTTTTAAAAAGAACTATTGAAGCACTTAGACATCTTGGTGGAAAAGGATCATATTCAGAAATATATCGTGAATATGAAAAGATTCTTGGAAAACCAATTACAGATGGTCAAGAAGCTGGAATTAGAAAAACAATAGAGGATCACTCCTCTGACTCTAAGAACTATAAAGGTCAAAAAGATTATTTTTATTCTGTTGATGGAATAGGAAAAGGAATATGGGGACTTAGATAGTTTTTTGTTATCATGGCGCTAAAAAAATGATAACTTATCATCAGTGGGCAGTATAGTACAGAGCAAAATGTATAACTGAGATACCTGGGTGCAAATCGCCTAAACAAATTTGTTTAGTATTGGGCGAAATCTGGGGAGTGGGAATAATACGATACTCCAAGGCTGTGAACGCACCTCGTTCACAGCCTTTTTCACACTCACTTTCATTATTCAAATAATTTTACAAAATTACAAATACCCCCTTGACACTTCCCCCATTCTGCACTATAATACTACACAAGAGAGCTTTTTTAGCGTTGTGCATACGTTAAAATGAGCATAATAAAGCCCAGAAAATAAGCTTTTTTGTGAGATGTGCCGCAAAAGTGTCTTGCGGATTGTTAAAGTGTAGACAAACGGCACATAATATGATATAATGTAGGGTGAGAAATGAGCGGTTTAAAACAGGCGGTCAGAAACACTGCCAAAATCATAATGTTCAAAGGAGTATATCCCCTTTGCTATAAAGTGTCAAGCCTTAGACCTTTGAGAAAAAACAAGGTCATCTTTGCCGAGATAAGAAGTGGTACGCTGACGGATAGCTTCCGTTATATCTATGAGGAGATAAAGACCAGAGGACTTGATCCGCAGGTCTATTACGTCCATAATAATAAGGGCGGAATTGGCTATCTGCTGAGATATCTGAAGCTTACTTGGCTAATGGGAAACGTGGGTTGCGTTTTGCTTAACGATACCTGTAATCTGTTCGGCGCTTTTAAGTTCAGAAAAGGCACAAAGGTCATTCAAACATGGCATTCCTGCGGAGCTTTCAAAAAGTGGGGAGAAAGTATCACCGACCTCTCTTTCGGCGAGTCGCTGGAAGAATTGAGAAAGTTCCCTGCCCATACAAGCTATACACTTTGTACCGTCAGCAGTAAAGAGTGCATATGGGCTTTCAAGGAAGCTTTCGGCTTTGATCTTGATAATAATAGCGTGCAGGCAATAGGCGTATCTCGTACCGACTTTTTCTTTAAAGAGGAAAATCGTGTGAAAGCCTTTGAAAATCTCTATAAAAATTGCCCGAACGCACAGTATAAAAAAGTCCTGCTCTATGCCCCGACCTATCGTGGGGACGCTGATAAGGCTTATATCCCCGAAAAGCTGGATATAAAAGCCCTTAAAGAGAATTTCGGCAGCGAGTGGGTGCTTCTTGTAAAAAGACACGGATTTGTTAAAAAGGAGTGGGATATCCCCGAGGATTGTCAGGACTTCGCCTTTGACATAACAGAACATATGCCTATCGAGGATCTTCTTTTTACTGCCGATATGTGCATAACCGATTATTCTTCGCTTATTTTTGAATATTCGCTCTTTGAAAGACCTATGATATTCTACGCTTTTGACCTTGACCAGTTCTATGACTATAGAGGCTTTTATTATCCCTATGACTATAGCTTTCTCCCGGGACCAATAGTTAAGACCAATGAGGAGCTTATAAACGCCATAAAGCAGGGAAAAGCCGACCCTACTGTCATTTCTGATTTCAGAGAAAGATTTATGGGCGCTTGCGATGGCCGTTCTACCGAAAGGATAGTCGATTATATTATGTCACAAAACAGCGAAAACTAATTTATGTAGGGGTGAACAGCGTTCGCCCGTTGACTGCCGAACTTTATCGGCGTATCACAATGATTTATTTGTCAGATACATTATTATAATATAAATATCAGTAAGGAGTTTGTTTATGATTTACGGTGCAATGCTCGCAGGGGGATCAGGTACAAGAGTTAAAAGCTCGAAAATACCAAAGCAGTTTATCGAGATCGGAGGTAAGCCGATCATAATCTATACCCTTGAAAATATGCTCAAGGTAAAGAGATTTGATTATATCTATATCGCCGTCCATAAGGACTATGAGGACTATATGAACGAGCAGGTGAAAAAGAATATTCCTGAAAGCGAAAAGGTAAGGATAATTCTCGGCGGCAAGGAAAGAATGGATACTATAAATAATGTCACCACCGCTATCACAAAAGATAATGGACTTCATGATGACGATGTTATCGTTATCCACGATGCCGTAAGACCTTTCGTTACAGAGAAGATACTCAACGATTCCATAGATTGTGCCGCAGAATACGGTGCTTGCGTCTGCGGACTTCCATGTGCAGATACTATCCTCCATTCAAAGGGAGGAGAGTATGTTGAAGACATCCCTGTCAGAAGCGAGCTTTACAGCGGACAAGCTCCCGACAGCTTCCGCCTTGCCCACTTTATCCAAATGCAGGATAACCTCACTGAGGAGCAGAAAAAAGTCATCACAGGCACTTCGCAGATATGCACAATGAATAACCAGCCTATCCACCTTATAGAGGGCGACGCTATTAATTTCAAGATAACAACAGACAGCGACCTGCTTATTGTCAGAACGCTGCTTGGCGGTAAATAGAAAGGACTTTTTTTATGAAAAGCTTAATAAACATACCCGAAAAGATGAAAGCACTTGTGCTTTATGGCGTGGGCGACCTGAGAGTAACTGAGGTAGACGTGCCAAAGCTTGAAAAAGGCACCGTATTGCTGAAAATAAAGGCGTGCGGAATTTGTTCAAGCGATATGCCAAGATGCTTTGTAACAGGAACCTACCACTTCCCGACCATACCTGGTCATGAGTTTTCAGGTCAGATAGTTGCAGTTGGCGATGACGTTGACGAAAGCCTTCTCGGCAAACGTTCCTGCGTGTTCCCAATGCTCCCTTGCAAGCATTGTAAAGCCTGCAAAATGGAGGAATATGCACAATGCTCAGGCTATAGCTATTTCGGTTCAAGACAGGACGGCGCATGGGCTGAGTACCTCGTTGTTCCGGTATGGAACTTAGTTCCGTTCGACGATACCCTCGATTATAAAACTGCAGCGCTCTGCGAGCCTGCCGCAGTTTCAATGCACGCTGTAAATATCGGCGACATCAAAGAGGGTCAGAACGTTGTTATCATAGGCACAGGTACAATAGGCTTTATGATAGCCCTCTTTGCAAAAGAGAGAACAAAGACCGGTAAGGTGGTTATCGCAGGCCGTTCAAAGAATAAGCTTGAGTATGCAAAGAAGCTGGGCTTTGACGTTGTTGATACAGGCGTTGACGATCTCCCTGCACAGGTAAAGAAAATAATAGGTATCGACGGAGCAGACGTAACATTTGAAGCTGTCGGCTCAAACGAAGCTATCGCTTCCGCTATCGAGTCAACAGGCGCTCTTGGCAGTATCGTTCTCGTTGGCAACCCATCAACAGACCTTATCCTGCCTAAGAATATCTATTGGTCAATACTGAGAAAGCAGATAACAGTCAAAGGCTCATGGAATTCCAGCTATAACAGCAGAGTGAACGATTGGAAGAAAGCCCTTGAAGTTTTCGAGCATAGCGACGTAAACTTTGCCGATCTTATCACACATACATTCACAATAGAGGAGAACGAAAAGGCATTCTCCGCTATAAGAAACACAGGCGAGTTCACATTAAAGGTAATGTTCACATTTGATGATTAAACAGTCTGCTGTTTGTATATTTGAGTAAAAATTTTGTAGTCGCTTTTCAAGACCTGAAATGAAAGTTGAGGGTGATAGATAAAAGCGGCGGAAAGTAAGGAATAGTTTTAAATGGATAATATGACTCCCGAATTTGAAGAGATATACGGGAACAGAAGAAAGACTATTGAGAGATTAAAAGAGAGAAACAAAAAATTCGCAGAGCTTACAAGAGTAGAGTTCAAGAGAGTTATCCTCCATATCGAGGGCGAGCTTGTGGGCTTTGAAAAAGACGAGCTTGAAAACTTGTCAGCAAGATTTGTCACACATGATAGAACTTGTATGTTCCCTGCCCAGCATTTTGAAGTAAGCGGAACTCATTTTCATCTGACAGTGAATATAATGTCTGCCAATAACGAGGCTCCTATCGCCACAGGCGAATATGCCCTTAAAATATTCACAAAGTATAAGGGCATGAATAAACCACAGATATCAACAGATACAGTGGATTATGTCCTCAGTGGCAGTACGCTTCTCAAGCTCACCTATGATAACGATGGCAGATGCCTGTCAAAACAGGTGCTTACGAACGAGTATCCTTGTATCATATCTGATAAAGTGGAAACTATAGAGGACGATACAAAGGCGAACCCTATGAACTTCAAGCTCAGACGAGGCGCAGAAAACCTTTTCTATGCCGAGTCTGCAAGCGATATGGATACACTCGAATATAAGCTTGCCGTCACCTATAAAGAGCCTAAGCCTTCACAGACCTTGCCAAAGCGTATTGCGAAAAAGCTTCAAAACCGTAAGAAGCTTATCATAAGAGATGTTTACGGCTTAAAGATATGGTGCTTTAAAAAGGCGTTCTCGTTCTTTAAGCATTTTGCTAAGAAAAACGGGGATATTATTCTCTTTGCCAGCGGTTCGAGAGCCGAGATAGGCGGAAACGAAAAGGTCATTTATGACCGCATGATAGAAAGAGGACTTGACAGCAAGTATAAGTTCAGATTTGACTTCAAAGCAAGTATCACTGTCAATAGGTCGATACCTGCCATGATAAGGTTCGTCTACTATCTTGCAACCTCCGATATCATTCTTATAGATGATTATTACCCTGACATCTACCTTGTGGATTATCCTAAGAACGTCAAGGTGCTTCAGGTTTGGCACGCCTGCGGAGCGTTCAAGTCATTGGGCTTTGAAAGACTGGGCAAGCCGGGCGCACCTCCGTTCAATACAAGGGTGCATAAGTGCTATACCCATGTTCCTGTAAGCTCCTATCATTCTGCGCTCCACCATGCAGAGGGCTTCGCTATCGACGAAAAGAAGTTCTATCCTGTGGGTATCCCAAGAACGGATATCTTCTTTGACGATGAATATAAAGCCAAAACAAGAGAGCAGATGCTGGAAGTTTTCCCTGAGTGCAAAACTGCAGAAACGGTGTATATGTATGCACCGACCTTCAGAGGAGATAATGCAAATAATGCTCATTTCCCATTTGATAAGCTTGACCTTACAGCATGGGGCAAATTCCTTGATGAAACGGATTCCGTTCTTATCGTAAAGCTCCACCCGTTTGTAAAAAGGCGTATCGAAATACCTGACGAGTATGCTCACAGAATACTTGATGCCTCCGACTACAGAGAGGTAAATGATATCCTCTTTATAGTTGACGTGCTTATCACAGACTACAGCTCTATCATATATGAGATGTCACTGCTTAAAAAGCCGATGCTTTTCTTTGCTTTCGACCAAAAGTATTATGAAGCAACAAGAGATTTCTATGAGCCGTATGAGGAGCTTGTTCCTGGTAAAATCGTCCACGATTTTGATGAGCTTATGACCGCTCTCAGAGATAAGGATTACGAGTTTGAAAAAATGGATGGCTTCATAAAGAAGAACTTCAAATATACAGACGGCAAGTCCACCGACAGAGTAATAGACCAGCTTATCATGGGCATAGAGCCTGAAGATAACAGCAGAAGATAAAAAAGATGAATAGAAACAGGAGGATCAGTATGGACAATGGTATGATATCAGTCTCAATGATGTGCGTCCATCTGGGACAGATAAAGGAATATCTTGACGCTTTTAAGCGCAACAATATCGAATATCTCCATATAGACGTAATGGACGGCTCATTTGTGCCGAATTTCACACTTTATCCTGATTATGTAAAACAGCTCCGTGATCTGACGGATATCCCATTTGATTTTCATTTCATGATAGAAAAGCCTGAGGAAAGGCTCCAGTGGTTTGATATCAGAGAGGGCGATTATGCGGCAGTGCATTATGAAAGCACGAAGCATATCGCAAAGTGCCTGCAATATCTCCGTTCTATCGGTGCAAAGCCTATCTTGGCTATCAATCCCGGCACACCTATCTGCGTGGTAGAGGAAGCCGTAGACTTCATAGACGGTGTGCTTGTCATGACAGTAAACCCTGGTTTTGCAGGACAGAAGCTCGTGCCTAACACGGTGGATAAGGCAAGACGTCTTAGAAAGTGGCTTGACGAAAACGGCCACGAGGACATCATCATAGAAACTGACGGCAATATGTCAAACGAGAACTGCCGCAAGCTTTACGAAGCAGGTGCAAGAATGTTTGTTGCAGGAACATCGAGCCTTGTTAAGCCGCAGGTAGAGGGTATAGACGAAAGGATAGCCGAAAACCGCAAAAATATTTGTCCTATGGGATAAAAAATTGAAAAATGCAGCCGCTCTGTATACATTGTGCAGGGCGGTTTTTATTTCACACCTGCGGTATCCGCACTTTGTTTATTTACTTCACAAACCATGTAGGGGAGCAGCGCAATTTCTGCTTTGCAGAAATCCGACGTCCCGCTTGCGTTTGCTCGACAAATTCCACGTTATCCGCACAACGTTTGGCAAGAAATTGTCCGCTTTTTTCATTCGTGACAAATTCAAGCCTAACCGCTTCGATATCGGGCTGTCGAGGGCGCCAGCCCCTACACCAAAGTTCTACCGCCACAAAATCGCTGTCGCTCTTTGCGGACTTTACCTTGTATAAGAGGACACAAAAAGCGGTGCAGAGTTTCCACTCCGACACCGCTTTGCTTATATCTTTGTTTTATTTTTCTCTATAAAGTCCACATTCCCTATCATGGGAATATATAACTCCCACCGCCTGCAAAAACGAATATATTATCACGCTTCCCACGAACTTCATTCCACGCTTTTTCAAGTCTGCAGAGATCCTATCGGACCATTCGTTGGTAGTTTTATCGCACTCATACAATATTTCTCCGTCAGTAAACTTGCAAAGATAATCATAAAAGCTCCCATGCTCCTTCACAATATCCCGAAATATTCTTGCATTAGAAATACTCGCCCTAATTTTCAGCTTATTTCGCACAATAGAACTGTCAGAGCAAAGCTCTGCTATCTTCTCTTCGTCATATCCACAGACCTTATCAATGTCAAAATCATCATAAGCCCTGCGGAAATTCTCACGCTTGTTCAGTATGCACTCCCACGAAAGCCCAGCCTGAAAAGACTCCAGCACAAGCATCTCAAACAAATAGCTGTCATCAGTCCTGAGAACGCCCCATTCCTTGTCATGATATTCCACATACTTTGGATTTTTCAGGTCGCACCATTTGCACCTGTTCATATAAGCTTCGTACCCTCGTTGTCAATGTGAAATTCCTTTACCTGCCAGCCCTTAAGCCCTGCATTGTCAAGAGAAAATTTCATCTTGCCTGCGAAATATTGATTGCTCTCATCTACAATAGCCATGATAGTTGGACCTGCACCGCTAATGTATGCCGCATATGCACCATGAGTGTACGCAATGTCAAAAACGTCCTTGCAGTGGGGTATAAGCGCCATTCTGTAAGGCTGGTGAAGCCTGTCGTCAACTGCCGTTTTCAGATTTTCAAACTTGCCCGTAAGAAGCGAAGCCGAGAAAAGCGCCGCACGGGAAAGGTTGTAAACTGCGTCCTTGTGTGAAACTTCCTTAGGCAGACAAGCCCTCGCTTCTTCAGTTTTCAGCTCAAAATCAGGTATTATCGCCACGAATTTCAGCTTTGTGAAAACCTCCTGCTTTACCCAGTGTACCTTTCTTCCGTCAAATACCGCCGTCACGATTCCGCCAAGAAGTGCAGGCGCAGTGTTGTCAGGGTGACCCTCTATCTGTGCCGCAAGGTCAACAAGATCGTCCTTTGTAAGTGGATCTCCAAGCATTTTGTTTGCCCCCACAAGCCCTGCGATTATGCAGGCAGAAGACGAGCCAAGTCCCCTCGCCATAGGAATGTTGCTTGTCTGTATAAGCCTAAGTCCCTCCAGCTTTTTTCCGCATACCGCAAAAAGGTCTTTGGCAGAAATGTAAATGAGGTTTCTCTCGTCCGTAGGAATGTCAAGCCCGTCCGCTGCTGTAATGTCTATCTTGTCGCACTCCTCCATTTCAATGTAGTTGTAGTAAGTGAGCGCAAGCCCCAGTGCGTCAAAACCGGCGCCAAGGTTAGCCGACGTGGCAGGTATCTGTATTTTTATCATGGTGAAAACTCCTTTATAAAAAAGGCGGACATCAAGTCCGCCCCATATTGCTTTTGTGTAATGGCAAACAGTGTCCGCCTGCCTTTTATCAGTATATCCTTATCTTGCTTGCGATCTCAGCGGAGTGTGAAAGGATAGTCAGGTTAGCGTCAATGTCAGCCTCTTTCATGTTCGGCGTGATAAACGCAAGCTCGTTCTCTGTCCTGCCCGAACGCTCTATATACATAAGCTTTCCGAACATCTCAGAAATAGAAGATTTGAGAGCCTCAGCATTTTCAGCCTTTATGCGAACATACATTGAAACGTCCATGTCCTTGTATGGCGCAACAAAGTTCTTGTCATCACAATCTTCCCATGTAAGAGCAAGCACTCTGTGATGATGCTTCAGACAATCGATAATGTCGCCTACTACCGCAGAAGCTGTAGGAAGCTTGCCTGCACCCTGTCCGTAGAACATAACGTCGCCAACGCCGTCGCCTGTTACGCTGATAGCATTGTATACATCGTCAACAGACGCAAGAAGATTTGACTTTGGCACAAGTCTAGGACAAACGATAGCGCTGACTCTGCCGTCATCAAGCTTCTTTACAGAACCTATAAGCTTTATAACATATCCTGCGTTTGCAGCATATTCAACATCATCGAGCGTTATCTTTGTTATGCCTGAGCAGTGTACCATTTCAGGATAAATGTGCTTGCCATATGCAAGTGAGCCAAGTATGCAGATCTTTCTGCAAGCGTCCTCGCCCTCAACGTCAGCCGTAGGGTCAGCCTCAGCATAACCAAGCTTCTGAGCCATTTTCAGCGCATCGTCAAATGACATCTGCTCTTTTATCATCTTTGTAAGAATGAAGTTTGTTGTGCCGTTGAGAATACCTGATATCTGAAGTATCTCGTTTCCTGCCAGACACTTGTTAAGCGGTCTGATGATAGGTATACCGCCGCCAACGCTTGCCTCGAACAGATAGTTGCAGTTGTGTTCCCTTGCTATTTTAAGAAGCTCTGCACCCTTTTCCGCAACTAGCGCCTTGTTTGATGTTACAACGCTCTTGCCGTGTTCAAGAAGCTTCTTTGTATAGTCATAAGCGAAAGTCGTTCCGCCTACTACCTCGGCTACTACTTCTACCTCGGCATCATTGAGAATGATGTTGAAGTCCTTTATCATTTTGTCTGCAAATGGAGAATCAGGGAAATCCCTCAGATCAAGAATGTACTTGATGTCACATTCCTTGCCGACCTTTTTTGAGATAGATTCGCGGTTTTTCATAAAAAGCTCCACCGTACCAGAGCCTACAACGCCATAACCGATAACTGCTACTTTACACATAAAAAATCCTCATTCCTAATAAATTATATATTGTTAAAATCTTATTTTACCCTTACTCTCCCGATATTATCTTGACTTCCACAACGCCGTGAACTTTAGAAAGCTCCTCCGTAAGCACGTTGGTGCTAAGTGCGTCATGCTCAAATCTTACCGAGAATGTCACCGTCGCCACCGAGTCGATAGGGATATTCTGGTTTATGGTCAGAATATTCGTGTTCAGCTCGTAAAGCCGTGATATAATGGAGGAAAGCACTCCCTTTTCATCTCTCAGTATGCAGTATACCGAAACGATGTTGTTTGTGAGCTGTTCTTCATAATTGAATACGGAGTCCTTGTATTTGTAGTATGCGCTCCTCGATATCCCCACCTTACGGCAGGCTTCCGATGAAGTGGAAACTTCGCCCCTTGCCCTCATGCGCTTTGCGGCAAGCACCTTTAGCACAATGTCAGGAAGCACCTCAGAACTTACGATAACAAGTTTGTTTTGCCCGTTCTCCAATTTTAGTCCACCTCCAAAGTACAGATGTGTGCGTGATAAATACAAGTTTACCACTTTTGTCCCCTTTTGTCAAGTGACTTGACCGCAGATATTCAACTAATTTTTCAAATTTAGGGTAAAATAAAATGTGTATTCTGACTAAAATCATTACACATAGAGCAATTTGTCCAAAGAAAAGTCATATAGATAGTGCAAAGTATATAAATAGTATGGCTTTGTACCCCTTCAAACTTGCTATTTAAGACAAAAAGGTGTACAATTAATGTTATGAAACTATCCTGCCTGAAAGGGGAGAATAATATGGATATGATAGCAGAAATACTGCAAACAGATAAAGCCGCTGCAGGCAAGCTTGAAAAAGCAGATATGGAAAGCGGCGAACTGCTGGAGCGAACAGTGAAAGAAGCGCAGGAGCTGAAGGAAAACGCCCTGAAAGAAGCCGAAGCCTATAAAACGCAGAAAGCCAAAGAGGTCACAGAGCGTATAAATACCGAAAGCGAAAAGATAACTTCCGCACAGAACGAGAAAACAACGGTTCTCGATAAGATATTTGAAGAAAAACATACTCAGTGGGAGAAGGAGATATTTGATAATATTATCTCTCCGAAGTAGAGCAAAAATTCTCCGTGAAAGGGGCTGAAAAAATATGCTTGACAGTTGGTCTGCCAACGGAACAGTGGCGAAAATAAAATATATCCACGGCAGAATGTTTACTAAAGAGAACTATCATGAAATGCTCATGCGAAGAACAGTCCCCGAAGCCGCAGACTATCTTGCACATTCAGCCAGATATAAAGACGCTTTCCGTGACGTTGACCCTAATACCGTCCATAGAGGTTTTGTGGAGGCGCTTCTCCAAAGAGAGAATTTCAATACCTATATGCGCCTGTGCAGATTTCAGGAGCTTGATAAACTGCCTTTTTATGACTTCCTTATAAAAAGCAAGGAGATAGAATGTATTCTGTCCATGATAAACAATATAAATTCAGGGCTTGATAATTCTTACCTTAACGACCTTCCCGGCTATGTCATAAAACATTCAAAGGTGAGCCTTCTTGAAATGAGCCGAGCCGAGAACTATGAACAGCTTCTTAAAATACTAAGAAATACACCGTATTATAAGATACTGGTGAAAATACCGCCTTTGGAGGACGGCTCAGCGGATTATACCGAGTGTGAGCTAAGGCTGAGAACAGCCTATTATACTGAGCTTTTAAATACCGCAAAGCATGATTTTTCCGAAATGCAAAGCAAACAGCTCTCAGAAATGATAAGCCGAGAGATAGATTGCCTTAACATAATAAACGCCTACCGTATGAAAGCCTTTTTTGGCTACTCCTCCGAGGAGATAAAAAAACGGCAGATAAGAATAAAAACAGGCACAGGCTCAGTTAAAAGACTTGATAAGTATTATGAGCTTGAAAGCCCCGAAGATATGCTCGAATGGGTGAAAAGATCAAAGTATTCAAAGGGTTGCAAACAGACCTCTGAATATATCGAAAGCATAGTCCGAAGTTCACAGTTTGCCTATCTTTCTCATATTCTCGCCCAAAGCACCGCCGCACCGGTTTCACTCTATGCCTTTATGAAACTGTGCAGTACGGAAGCCTTGAACATCGTGCATATAATCGAAGCGATAAGATATAATGCCGACCCTTCGGCAGTTGAAAAGGATCTTATCATCACCGCCTGAGCGGTAAATTCTCAGGAAAGGAGATAATGTGATTGGCTATAGAAAAAATGTCCCTTGTGAATATAGCAGGTCTTATGGACGAGCTTGACGCCACCTTGAAAAGGTGCTGTGAAAGCGGCTGTTTTCATATCGAGCCTGCGGGCAATTCTCCCGACAGCGCAATGAAGCCCCTCAGCGAGAAAAACGAGTATGACCGACCTCTGAAAGAGCTTGCCCAGCTTTCCGCACAGCTTGGTATAACTCTAAAGGAAACTGATTTTACCGACTGTGACCTGTCAGCTCCGCAGGATTTTAATTCCCTGTTTGAAAAGTATAATACCCCTTTCAGCGAGCTTAATACAAAGCGGCTGGAGCTTACTCAGCGTATCTCAGAGCTTGGAGGGGCGGTCAGACAAATAGACCACCTGAAAGGTATGCACAGCGACTTTCAGCAGCTTTTCTCAATGAAGTATGTTTCCGTCCGTATCGGAAAGCTGCCTGTGGATAACCTGCCGAAGCTTGACTATTATAACGAGAATTTCTTCTTTGTCCCCTTTGAAACAGGAAAAAGCTTCTGCTGGGGAATGTATTTCGTCCCTGAACGTGATAAACAGCGTGTTGATGATATCTTCCACTCAATGTATTTTGAAAGGATACGGATACCGTCCTATGTATCAGGCGACGCAGACGAAGCCTTGGAAAAGCTAAAACAAACTATAGACGCAGATACAGTTGAGAACGCAAAGATAAACGAGCAGATAAACGAGCTTGCCGCAAAAGCTGAGCCTGAACTGCAAAAAGCTTTCTCAAAACTGCGGTTTATCCACGATACCTTTGACCTGCGGCGAAATGCCGCTGCACTAAACGATAAGTTTTATCTTAAAGGCTTTATCCCCGAAAAGGAAAAAGACCGCTTTGATAAGCTTTTCGAGGATATGCGGTCAGTGTCAGTGGTCTATCTGCCTCCTGACGCAGACGCCTCATGTGAGCCGCCTACAGTGCTTAAAAACAACTTTTTGACCCGACCTTTCACAATGCTTGTGGAAATGTATGGTCTGCCTGAGTATAAAGGCTATAACCCCACAGTTTTTGTGGCAATAACCTATACTCTGCTTTTCGGCATAATGTTTGGCGACTTGGGACAAGGACTTCTTATCGTCCTAGGCGGACTTGCCTTAAAGAAAAAGCTGGGTGCTAAAATAAGCGGCTTGGTCACACGTCTTGGCATATCAAGTATGATATTCGGCACTCTCTATGGCTCGTTCTTCGGTTATGAAGAGCTTTTAGACCCCGTGTTTGAGAATATAGGACTTGACTTCCTGCCCCTAAAGGTTTTCAAGCAAACGAATTTTATCCTCATAACTGCCGTTGCCATAGGTGTGGCACTTATTGTTATCTCAATGATACTCAATATCTATATCGGCTTTAAAAATAAGGATTACGAAAAAGCCATTTTCGGCTGTAACGGCATTGCAGGACTTGTGTTCTACAGCTCCGTTGCGGCAGGACTTGTGGGAACGCTCATGTTCGATGTAAAAGTTATGTCCACTCCGTTCGTCATCTTCCTTATCGTCATACCGCTTGTGTGCATATTCTGCCGAACACCTTTCTCTATCGCCGTGAAGTATAAACAGTGGCGCTTGTACGAGGACGAGGAAAAAATGACCGTGGGCAACTTTATAGTTGAAAATTTCTTTGAGATGTTTGAGTTCCTGCTCAGCTATGTTTCAAATACTATGTCATTTCTCCGTGTGGGCGGATTTGTCCTCTCCCACGCAGGCATGATGCTAGTGGTAATGACCCTTATGGAAATGTGTTCCGCCGCCGCACAGCCATTCGTGCTTGTGCTTGGCAACCTGTTTGTAATGGTAATGGAGGGCATGATAGTTGCCATTCAGATAATCAGACTTGAGTTTTATGAGATATTCTCCCGCTTCTATGAGGGCGGTGGAAAACCATTCGAGCCTGTTGGTGTAAAATTTACTGCACAAACAGAATGATATCAAATTTGTGGTATTATTTTGTAGGGGCGAACATCGTTCGGTCACTCGCCGTGACGGGCATTTTACCCCGACCATTATCCATACCCGTACAATGTAATTCGTAAAATCTAAAGTAAAAATAATTTTTTTTGGAGGAATCAACTATGCTTATCTATTTCCTGCTCCCACTTATAGCAGTCGCACTTCTTTGTGTACCATTCATTTTCACCGCAAAGAAAATAAAGAACGGAAGATCGCCAAAGGGTGCTTTTATCGGTAATCTCTGTACATTTGCAGGCATAATGCTCTGCGCTCTTATCGTCCCTGTAGGTAATTTTGTTTCAGCCGCAAGCGAGGAGGGCGTTAAAGCCGCCCTTTCAACAGGCGCAGGCCTTGGCTACCTTGCAGCAGCCCTTGCCGTTGGACTTTCCTGCGTAGGTTCAGGCATAGCCGTTGCCGCAGGCGCTCCAGCCGCTATCGGTGCAACCTCAGAAGACCCTAAGAACTTTGTAAAGGCTCTTATCTTCGTTGTTCTTGGCGAAGGTATCGCCCTCTATGGACTTCTTATCGCTATCCTTATAATCTCAAACGTAGGCACTGCATTGGGCATTTAACATGAGATTTTATCTTATCAGCGATAATATAGATACCCAAATGGGCATGAGACTTTCAGGTATCGAGGGCGTTGTGGTGCATACCTCCGAGGAGGTGTCAAACGCACTTGATAAGGCTATGGAAATGAAAGACGTGGGCGTTGTGCTTATGACAGAGCTTGCAGTCAAGCAGTGCAGAGAAAAGGTCTATGACTATAAGCTCACAAGAGAAACGCCCCTCATAGTTGAAATACCAGACCGCCATGCCACGTCAAAGATATCTGATACCATTTCCCACTATCTCGCAGAAGCAGTGGGAATAAAGCTGTGATTTTGATAGGAGTTTAGTAATGGAAAATCAGACGATAAAACTTGAACGCTTCAAGCAGGCTGTCTTTGAGGACGCTGAAAAACAGGCAAAGCTCATAACCGAATCCGCTGATAAACAGCGTGAAAACGAGCTTGCTCAGGCGAAAATAGAAGCACAAAGCCTTGTAGATTCAAAAAAAGCCGCCGCAGATAAGACCGAGGAGGCAAGAGCCATAAGGGAAATATCTTCAAAACAGCTTGAAGCTAAAAGAAACGTGCTTTGCCATAGAGAAAAGCTTATAGACAGCGTTTTTGACAACGTAAAAAGCAGACTTGCGACTTTCAAAGCAAGCAGAGATTATAAGTCTTGGCTAAAAGAAAAAGCCGAAAAATGCAAACAGACCTATCCCGAGCATAAGGGCGTTATCTACCTCTCACCTGAGGATATGAAATACGCCTCTGACCTTGCAGACTTTGAAGTAAAAAGCCGAGATTCCATAGAGCTTGGCGGTATGCTCATGGTCTATGAGGATATGGGTATAGCCCTTGATTATACCTTTGATTCAGCATTTGAGGGGCAGCGTTCAGCCTTTACTGAAAAAGCCGAGCTTGTGCTTGGATAATAAGGAGTTTTTTATGGATAAAATATATTCGGTAAACGGACCTGTAGTAAAGGTTGCAGATACGAAAAGCTTTGCCATGCAGGAAATGGTCTATGTGGGCAAAAAGCGTCTTATCGGCGAGGTCATAAGAGTGCAGTCCGATTTTACCACCATTCAGGTCTATGAGGGAACAACAGGACTTATGCCTGGCGAGCCTGTTACCTCAACAGGCGCACCGATGTCTGCAACCCTCGGCCCCGGTATAATAAATAACATCTTCGACGGCATAGAAAGACCGCTTAAAAAGCTTGAAGAAGTCTCAGGTGCTTTTATCGCCGACGGTGCAGACGTAAGCTCGCTTGATACAGAGAAAAAGTATCCCGTTACAATGACAGTGAAAACAGGGGATAAGCTTTCCGCAGGGGATATTTATTGCACCTGCCCCGAAACACCACTTATCACACATAAGTGTATGCTTTCCCCTCTGTCAAAAGGCGGAGAGATCATATGGGCTGCCGAAAACGGCGACTATACAATAAATGACGTTGTGGCAAAAATAAAAGCCCCTAACGGAGCAGTAGAGGAGCTTACCCTCTGTCAGAAATGGCCTATCAGAACATCAAGACCATGCAAAAACCGCCTGCCTATTACAAAGCCGTTGGTAACAGGTCAGCGTATCGTTGATACTATTCTGCCGGTTGCAAAGGGCGGAACAGCCGCTATCCCCGGGGGTTTCGGCACAGGCAAGACCATGACCCAGCACCAGCTTGCAAAGTGGTGTGACGCAGATATAATCGTCTATATAGGCTGCGGCGAACGTGGAAACGAAATGACGCAGGTGCTTGAGGAGTTCTCAGAGCTTATCGACCCGAAAACACAAAGACCGCTTACCGACAGAACAGTGCTTATCGCAAATACCTCAAATATGCCTGTCGCCGCCCGTGAAGCCTCTATCTATACGGGCATAACCCTCGCTGAGTATTACCGTGATATGGGTTATCATATCGCAATTATGGCAGACTCTACTTCACGTTGGGCAGAAGCTCTCCGTGAGATATCAGGCAGACTTGAAGAAATGCCTGCCGAGGAAGGTTTCCCTGCCTATCTGCCGTCACGAATTTCTGAGTTCTATGAGCGTGCAGGCTATGTTGAAACTCTGGGCGGCAAGGAAGGCTCTGTTACTATAATCGGAGCAGTTTCGCCCCAAGGCTCTGACTTTTCCGAGCCTGTCACACAGAATACAAAGCGTTTTGTACGCTGCTTCTGGGCGCTGGATAAATCCCTCGCCTATGCAAGACATTATCCTGCAATAAACTGGAACACAAGCTATTCCGAGTATGCAGAAGACCTTGCAGATTATTATAATAAAAACGTCAATGAGAACTTCATGAAAGTCAGACAGGAGATATCAAATATCCTCGTTGAGGAAAATACTCTCATGGAGATAGTTAAGCTCATGGGTACTGACGTCCTCCCTGACGATCAGAAGCTTCTTATCGAAACCGCAAGAGCCGTAAGAGTAGGCTTTTTACAGCAAAACGCCTATCATAAGGATGATACCTACGTCCCCCTTGATAAGCAGTACCGCATGATGAAACTTATCACAGATTTCTATGCCCTTGCAAAGAAAGCACTTTCACAGGGCGTGAACGTTGATAAAATAATAGGCTGCGGCTGGATAGAAAAGCTTATCAAAGTCAAGTATGATATACCGAACGATAAAATAGAGCTTTTTGACGAATACGAAAAGAATATGAAAGCCGATATGGAGGCTTTGACAGGAGGTGCAGGAGCGTGAACGTAAAATATATCGGTCTTAGCGAAATAAACGGACCGCTCGTTGCACTTGACCATGTTAGCGGTATTTCCTATGACGAAATGGCAGAAATAAAGCTTGACGACGGCACACGACGCCTTGCAAGAGTTGTAGAGGTGGAAAAAGACAGAGCCGTTTTGCAGGTCTTCGAGGGAACAAAAGGACTTTCCCTTGTTAATACCACCACAAGCTTTCAGGGCAAGCCTATGGAGCTTGCTTTGTCTACCGAAATGCTGGGCAGGATATTCAGCGGTGCAGGCAAGCCTATCGACGGTCTGGGAGAGATCTTCCCCGAAAAGTATCGTGATATAAACGGTTCGCCCCTTAACCCTGTTTCAAGAACATATCCTCGAAACTATATAAACACAGGCATATCTTCCATAGACGCCCTTACTACCCTTATAAGAGGTCAGAAACTCCCTATCTTCTCAGGTTCGGGACTTTCTCATAACAAGCTTGCCGTGCAGATAGTAAGGCAAGCGAAAATCGCCGACGAAAACGGACAGGATTTCGCAATAGTTTTCGGAGCAATGGGCGTAAAAAACGACGTTGCAGATTATTTCAAACGCTGTTTCGAGGAAACAGGTGTTTTGCAGAGAGTTGCAATGTTTTTAAACCTCTCCAACGACCCTATCATAGAGCGTATCCTCACTCCAAGATGCGCCCTCACTTGTGCCGAATATCTTGCCTTTGAACATGATATGCACATTCTCGTTATCCTCACAGATATGACTTCCTATGCCGAAGCCTTGCGAGAGTTCTCCTCATCAAAGGGGGAGATACCGGGAAGAAAAGGCTATCCGGGCTATCTCTATTCCGACCTTGCCTCTATCTATGAAAGAGCAGGCATTGTAAAGGGAGCAAAAGGCTCTGTTACGCAGATACCGATACTCACCATGCCAAATGACGATATCACTCACCCTGTCCCTGACCTTACAGGCTATATAACCGAGGGGCAGATTGTTCTTGACAGAAACCTCGACCAAACAGGTGTTTATCCTGCTGTTTCTATCCTGCCGAGCCTTTCAAGACTTATGAAAGACGGCATAGGCGAGGGCTATACAAGGGAAGACCACCAAATGGTGTCGAACCAGCTTTTTGCAGCCTATGCAAAGGTGCAGGACGCAAGAAGCCTTGCTTCCGTTATCGGTGAGGAGGAGCTTTCCGATACCGATAAAGCCTATCTTAAATTCGGTACGCTCTTTGAGAAGCATTTTATCGACCAAGGCTTTGACGTGAACCGTTCCATAGATGAAACTCTCGACCTGGGCTGGAGCTTGCTCTCCACACTACCGAAATCAGAGCTTGACCGTGTTGACGAAGAACATCTGGAGCATTATTACAGTGCCGAAAAAGCTAAGGCACTTTTTGCAGAGGACTAAAATTATAATGGGACACATCTGTGCCACACAAATAATTATGTAGGGGCGGTCACTCGCCGTGACGGGCATTTTACGCTACAATTTTTGTTAATGCGACATATTTGCACCGCACAAAACAATTATGATAAAAAATCGGGTGAACGATGTTCGCCCCTGCTTGATTTTCAGACCATACTAGATTTTTTAATGATACAGTGATATAATAGAAAGAGGGTGTGACCAATGGCTGAACAGCAGGTCTTTGCCACAAAGGGAAATCTTATACTTTATAAAAAGGCTCTGAAGCTTGCCGCATTGGGCTATGAGCTTCTGGACAGAAAAAGAAATATCCTTATAAGAGAGCTTATGAGCCTTGTTGACAAAGCAGGGGAGCTTAGAGGAAGCATTGAGGACACCTACAAGGAAGCCTACAGCGCACTCCAGCTTGCAAATATCTCCATGGGTCTTGTTACACCTTATGCAAATTGTATCCCTGTTGAAACAGGCGTTGAGATAAGCACAAGAAGCGTCATGGGCGTTGAGCTGCCAAAGGTCACGCTTAAAGAACGCCCTCTGAAAGTCACATACGGCTTTTCTCAGACCGATTCTCAGCTTGACAGAGCCTATCTTGCCTTTGAAAAGGTAAAACAGACCACAGCAGTCCTCGCAGAAGTGGAAAACAGTATCTACAGACTGTCCGTAGCCATAAAAAAGACACAGCGCAGAGCAAACGCCCTGCAAAACATAATCATTCCAAGAAATGAACACATAGTGAAATTCATTACTGACTCTCTTGAAGAAAAGGACAGAGAGGAGTTCTCACGAATGAAAGTAATAAAGGCGGCAAAGCTAAAGTCGGCAAAATAATATTTGTAATGGCTGGCACCCTCGACAGCCCGCTTTTCAACGTTGTTTTGTTTATTGCAGGGGCGGTCACTCGCCGTGACGGGCATTTCACGCTGTGCATTTATTAATGCAACACCTTTGTACTGCACAAATAAATTGTAGGGGCGACCTGAGGTCGCACGTCCAGTCGCTAGCTTGCAGCATTATAAAAACATGAAAGGAAAGATAAAAATGGAATATATCAAAAAAGTATTCAGAAGCTATTGGGTATTGTCCATATTCTGCGTAGTGCTGGGCATCGCACTCATAATCGACCCTAATTTCTTTACCGACGCCATAGGCTATGTTATTGGTGGACTTTTCACCGCATTCGGTGCAGTGGAGCTTATAAGATACTTCGCCATGGGCAAAGACGACCAGAGCTATTCTTCAAGCCTTGTGAGAGGGATCATCCTCGCCGCCATAGGTATTTTCATTATCATAAGACCTGATTTTATCCCGAAAGTCATTGCCGTTGTCTGCGGACTTTATATGCTCATAAGCGGCATCGTGAACATTCAGGACTCCCTTAACCTTAGACGTGCAGGTGTAGAAAGCTGGAACGTAAGCTGTATCTCAGCTGCTGTTACCACTCTCGTTGGTATACTCCTCCTCTTTGACCCTCTTATTTTAGGCGAAACCGCAATGATAGTCCTTGGTATCGCTCTGCTCGTTTCAGGTGTGACGAATATCTTCGGCTGTTTTACCGCAGGCTCAAAGCTCAAAAAGGTAAAGAAGCTTATGAAAAAAGAGCTCAAAGACAGACCTGATAAGGATCATTATATAGATATTTAGGATATTATCGTAGGGGCGACCTAGGGTCGCCCACTTTTTTTCACTGTTTTAGCAGTTTGAAGTATTTCTTTACAAAAATATGTGCATTTTATTGAAATGAGATGTGATTTCACAAGTTTCAACAAATATTTTTGCGTCGATTTGTAAAAGTCTATAAAAATTAAAAAAAGCCTTGACAAATGAGGTCAAAAGGTATATACTCATAACTGTAAACAGCAAAGGCGCTGTGAACCACTTAGGTTCGCAGTGTCTTTTTTTATTTCTTTAGACTATAATTTATAATAGGAGGAATTCAATATGGCAAACGTTCCTGAATATTTCGGCTCAGACGTATTCAATGAATCAGTGATGAAAGAAAGACTTCCAAAGGCTACATACAAGGCTTTGAAGAAGACTATCGACAACGGCGATCCACTTGATATCGAGGTTGCAAACATCGTTGCTAATGCAATGAAGGACTGGGCAGTTGAAAAGGGCTGCACACATTACACTCACTGGTTTCAGCCAATGACAGGTCTTACAGCAGAAAAGCTCGACAGCTTTATCTCACCAACTGAGGACGGTCACGTTATCATGGAGTTCTCAGGCAAGGAGCTTGTTAAGGGCGAACCTGACGCTTCTTCTTTCCCTTCAGGCGGATTGAGAGCAACATTCGAGGCAAGAGGCTATACAGCTTGGGACCCAACTTCATACGCATTCATTAAGGAAAAAGCACTCTGTATTCCTACTGCTTTCTGTTCATACAATGGCGAAGCGCTTGATAAGAAAACTCCGCTTCTCCGTTCAATGGAAGCTATCAATAAGTCAGCTCTCAGAATTCTGAAGTTGTTCGGCTCAGACGCAACAAGAGTTACATCAAACGTTGGTCCTGAGCAGGAATACTTCCTTGTAGACAGAGAGATGTATGCAAAGAGAGAGGACCTTATCCTTGCAGGCAGATCACTTTACGGCGCACCTGCTCCAAAGGGTCAGGAACTTGAAGATCACTATTTCGGTACTATCAAGACAAGAGTTCAGGCTTACATGAAAGATCTTGACGAGCAGCTCTGGAGACTTGGTATCTACGCTAAAACAAAGCATAACGAGGTAGCGCCTGCTCAGCACGAGCTTGCTCCTATCTATGGCACAACAAATATCGCCACCGACCACAACCAGCTCACAATGGAGATCATGAAGAGAACAGCCAGAAAGCACGGCTTCAAGTGCCTGCTTCATGAGAAGCCATTCGCTGGCATCAACGGTTCCGGTAAGCATAACAACTGGTCTATCTCAACAAACACAGGTGTAAACCTCCTCGATCCTGGTAAAACACCTGCTGAGAACGCTCAGTTCCTCCTGTTCCTTACAGCAGTTATCAAGGCTGTAAATGATTATCAGGATATCCTGAGAGCTTCAGTTGCTTCTGCCGGTAACGACCACAGACTTGGCGCTAACGAAGCTCCTCCGGCTATTATTTCTATCTTCCTTGGCGACGAGCTTACAGGCGTTCTCGATGCTATCGTAAACGGCGTTAAGTATGAGGACAAGAGAGTTGAGATGGAGATCGGTGTTGACGTTCTGCCACACTTCCCTAAGGATACAACAGATCGTAACAGAACTTCACCATTTGCATTCACAGGCAATAAGTTTGAGTTCAGAATGCCTGGTTCAAAGCTTTCAGTAGCAGGTCCTAACACAGTTCTTAACACTATCGTTGCTGACGTTCTCGATCAGTTTGCTGACGAGCTTGAAAAGGCTGACAACTTCCAGGACGCTCTTGACGATCTTATCAAGAGAACTATCAAGGAAAATCAGAACATCATCTTCAACGGCAATGGTTATTCAGACGAGTGGCCTGTTGAAGCAGAAAAGAGAGGACTTCTTAACCTTAAGTCAACTCCTGAGGCTGTTCCTACATTCCTTGCACAAAAGAATGTTGACGTGTTCTCTAAGTACGGTGTTTATACAGAAGCTGAGCTTCAGTCAAGAGTTGAGATTCTCCTCGACGAGTATTGCAAGACGCTCAATATTGAGGCTCTTACAATGATCGACATGGCTAAGAAGGAGATCCTTCCTGCTGCCGCTAAGTATATCAAGGATATCGCAAAGACTGCTGAGCTTGCAAAGAGCTGCGGTGCTGAAACTGTATTCGAGGAAGAAACAGTTAAGGAAATTTCAGCTCTCGTAACTGAGATGTACAAGGCACTTGGCACACTGGAAGCTGATGTACAGAAAGTACACGCTATCGAGGACACACAGGAAATGGCAAACTTCTTCCACGATACTATCTTTGCAGATATGGGCGCTCTCAGAGTTCCGGCTGATAAGATCGAAACACTGGTAGGCAAGGAGTACTGGCCTTATCCAACATACAGCGACCTGCTGTTCTACGTTAAGTAAGGGACAATTCAAATTTTCAATATAACATAGACTTTATAACAAACTAACCACAGATCTACTACTTTGTTCCCCTACAGACACAATAATATACGGAATGCACAATGAAGTGTATGACAGACCGAGCCGAATGGCTTTGGTCGTCATACACTTTTTTGTATTTTAGGAGGAAAAAGATATGACAAACACTGTAACAGTATTGGCTGAAAGCACAGGATTCAGTGCCGTCAATACTATATGGGTACTGTTGGGAGCTGCACTTGTATTCTTTATGCAGGCAGGCTTCGCAATGGTTGAAACGGGCTTCACCCGTGCGAAAAACGCAGGTAACATAATCATGAAAAACCTGATGGACTTCTGTATCGGAACTCCGCTGTTCTGGCTCTTTGGTTTCGGTATAATGTTTGGCGACGGAAAGTTCATCGGAGCTTACAAGGGAATCGCAGATTCAACATATGCCTCAGCTGCTCCAGACGGAGTGCCTTTCTTTGCATTCCTTATCTTTCAGACAGTTTTCTGTGCAACAGCAGCAACTATCGTCTCCGGAGCTATGGCAGAAAGAACAAAGTTCATTTCTTATTGTATCTATTCAGCAATTATAAGCCTTCTGGTCTATCCTATTGAGGCTCACTGGATCTGGGGCGGCGGCTGGCTCGCAGACCTCGGCTTCCATGATTTCGCAGGTTCAACTTGCGTTCATATGGCAGGCGGCGTTGCAGCATTCGTTGGCGCAGCTATCCTTGGTCCTCGTATCGGTAAGTATGACAAGAACGGCAAGGCAAAGGCTATCCCAGGTCACTCGCTTACACTTGGCGCACTTGGCTGCTTTATCCTTTGGTTCTGCTGGTTTGGTTTCAACGGTGCGTCAACAACTTCAATGGAGGGCGACGCTATCCCGCTTGCAGGTAAAGTTTTCGTAACAACAAACCTTGCAGCAGCAGTTGCAACTATCACAACAATGATTTTTACTTGGATCAAGTATAAGAAGCCTGATGTTTCAATGACACTTAACGCTTCACTTGCAGGTCTTGTAGCTATCACAGCTCCATGCGACACAGTTTCACCGGTATCAGCAGCTATAATCGGTATCGTTGCAGGTATCCTCGTAGTTGTAGGTGTAGAGTTTATAGATCAGGTACTCAAGATAGATGACCCGGTTGGTGCTTGCGGAGTTCATATGCTCAACGGTATGTGGGGTACTATCGCAGTGGGTCTTTTCTCAGACGGTACTTGCGGTGAAAAGGGACTCTTCACAGGCGGTGGAGCACATCTTCTTGGTATCCAGCTTCTCGGTATGGTATCAGTTATCGCTTGGGTAGCTATCACAATGACTATCGTATTCCAGATCATCAAGCACACGATCGGTCTTAGAGCTTCCGAGCAGGAAGAGATCCTTGGTCTTGACGTTACAGAGCATGGTCTTGTATCTTCTTACGCTGACTTCGCACCGGCAATGTCACAGGCAATGCTCAGCTATACAAAGGACGACGCAAAGAGCGTTGTAAAGGTAGACAAGTCAACAGAGCCTGTAGTTCCTGTTGAGAAGGCCATCAAGGTAGAATCTTATGCAACAGACGCACCGTCTGCTGACGGCACACCTAAGATGACAAAGGTCGCTATCATCTGCAAGCAGCAGAAGCTCAACGATCTTATCACAGCTTTGGAGGACATCGACGTAACAGGTGTTACAGTAACGAACGTTCTTGGCTGCGGAATGCAGAAAGGGCAGCCTGAGTATTACCGTGGTGCAGTTGTTGAAACAAATCTGCTGCCAAAGGTAAAGGTCGAGGTCGTTATTTGCAAGGTACCAACAAGAGCAGTTATCGACGCTGCAAAGGCAGCCCTTTATACAGGTCATATCGGAGACGGAAAGATCTTTGTATACAACATTGAGAACGTAGTAAAGATCAGAACGAATGAAGAGGGTTATGACGCACTTCAGGACGATTAAGCCTTAAAGATGACGGGTGACTACCCAATAAAATTGCCCCCATCCCACTTATAAATTATAGCTTGGAACCCGTGGTCGAGTAATTCGGCTGCGGGTTTCAAGTTTTTATGAGGGGGAGTATAAGTGAGGAATGAGGAGTGAGGAATGGGCAAAGCCGACCAGAGTAAAGAACAAGCACAAAGTAAAAGTCAGCACCGAGCGGAGCGATTTTGCGGCGGAAGAACTTACACGAATAAGATGTAGGGGAGAGTTTTTGCGGTTATCGGACAATGTTGTCATCGTGGTGTTCGCCCCTACATATACATTGTGCGGTCATTAGAATTTGTGCAATAAAACAAAAACAGGACAGCCCTCATGAGCTATCCTGTTTGCGTTAATGCGAATTATTCTTCTATTTCTGTGGTCTTGATGTGAAGCTCTTCAAGCTGCTTCTCGTCTACTGTGGACGGACAAGCACTCATAAGCTCGCTGGCGTTCTGTACCTTTGGGAACGCTATTACATCTCTGAGGCTGTCGGCATTGCAGATTATCATGGAAAGTCTGTCAAGTCCTATGCCCATGCCGCCATGCGGTGGTGCGGCATAACGATAGGCGTCTACGAGGAAGCCGAACTTTGCTTCTATCTCTTCGTCTGTCATGCCCAGTGCTTCAAACATTTTCTGCTGAAGCTCAAAGTCTGTTATTCTCATTGAGCCTGATGAAAGCTCTGTGCCGTTGAGGACAAGATCCCACGCCTTTGCACGGACGTTTGCAGGGTCGGTGTCAAGATAGTCAAGACACTCTTCCATTGGCATTGTGAATGGGTGGTGTGCTGCTACCCATGCGTCGTTCTCGTCATCATACTCAAAGAATGGCATTTCTGTTATCCATACAAAATTGAACTTGCCCTCCGGGATAACGCCAAGACGCTTTCCGCAGATAAGTCTGAGTGCGCCCAAAGTTGGAAGAACTACCTTGTTCTTGTCTGCACAGATTAGGATAAGGTCGCCCTTTTCTGCTCCAACGGCTGCGTTTATCTTCTCAAGGTCGCCCTCGCCAAGAAACTTCTTGAATGAGCAATTCGGCTCGTCTGCCCAGCGGATATATGCAAGACCCTTTGCACCTATGCCCTTTGCGTGCTCAACAAGCTTGTCGATCTCTTTTCTTGTGTATGTTGCCGCACCGCCCTTGACGTTTATTGCACGAACTGAGCCGCCAGCTTCGATAGCTGACTTGAATACCACAAAGTCAATATCCTTAACAGTATCTGTGATATCCTGTATCTCCATGCCGAAACGTGTGTCAGGCTTGTCAGAGCCATAACGGCTCATAGCGTCTGCAAATGTAAGTCTTGGCAGTGGGAGCGTTACCTCTACGCCGAGTATCTCTTTGAAAAGCTTTTCGAGATAGCCCTCAATACAAGCCTGGATATCCTCCTGATCGACAAAGGACATCTCAAGGTCTATCTGTGTGAACTCAGGCTGTCTGTCGGCTCTGAGATCCTCGTCACGGAAACATCTTGCAAGCTGGATATATCTGTCATAACCTGATATCATAAGGAGCTGCTTGTATATCTGCGGTGACTGCGGCAGTGCATAGAACTTGCCTGCGTGAACTCTTGACGGAACGAGGTAATCTCTTGCACCCTCTGGGGTGGACTTCATCATCATAGGAGTTTCTATTTCAAGGAAGCCATTGTCATAGAAATACTCTCTTGTTATCTGAGCTATCTTATGACGGGTGATGATATTCTTCTGCAGCTTTGGATTTCTAAGGTCAAGGTAGCGGTATTTGAGCTTCAGCTCATCGTTTACCTTATCTGAGTTTGTTACCTCAAACGGTGTTGTTTCAGCCTTTGAGAGTATTCTCAGGTCTGTTACGGCAACTTCTATCTTGCCTGTTTTTAGCTTTTCGTTCACGCTCTCACGAGGACGTACCATACCCTTTGCCATGAGGACATACTCGCCTTTTACAAGCTGAGCCTTTTCAAAAACTGCTCTGTCTGTTTCGTCATTGAATGCAAGCTGTACAAGTCCAGTTCTGTCACGGAGATTGATGAAGATAAGGTTGCCCATATCTCTTACTCTGTCGGCAAAGCCGCATACAACTACTTCCTGCTCTGTTTCAGGCACTTCGCCGCAGTAATGGGTCCTGCGTAAGCCCTTCATTGTATCAAGTTTCATTTTACATTACTTCCTTTTCTTTGGGTTTATATTGATAAAAATTATTCGTCGCTTTCGTCTGTTTTGCTGACGGCAGGCGGGAAGCTGTCAAGATAGGCTCTGACGAACTTCTTCTTGTTGTCCCAGAACATGAGGAACAATCCCACAAGCCATATTGCGGCAAAGCATACTGCGCCTGTTTTCTCTTCCAGTGCCACAAGCATAAGGGTGAGGAAAAGCACAAGCACCGTCCATATGACGCCCACAACATAGGCATAGACAGGCTTTCTGAACTTGCCGTATATCCTAGAGCCGTTGGGGGTCTTTTCTACCTTGCCATAAAAGCCAGTTGAGCCTCCGTCACGCTTTTTAGCGGTATGGTGGAAGATCTGAAAGCTTTCGGCGTCTGTGCGGTAGCCATAAAAAATGGTATCGTCACGGTGGTTTTTCATGAACTTGCTTTGGGAGAGAATGTTTATGGTGGGTCTATGCTCGATAAGGTCACCGTCAAGCTTTCTCAGAACTCTTTTGGGCGAAAGTGAGGTCTCTACCTCATAGGTCATGGGTCTTATTGCAAGCATTATTTATCTTCCTTTTTATCGGGATAATCAGCAGGGTCAAAGACCTTGTCATTTATCTTTATCTGTCCGCCTGTGTGGGTGTTGCAGAGCATACCATAGATAGTGCCGCATTTTGTACACCTGAACTGGTGGAAAAGCTTTTCAGCATACCACTTGTTGTCGTTATCCATTATCTTATCAAGTGGGCAGGTCTGATAGGTCATTTCAACTTCCCCAGCCAGCAGCATTCTTGCAAGAGAACCTATGCAGAGCATATATTCCTGCGGAGTGTGTATTTCTACCAAAGGTATTTTCTCGCACTGTTCACATCTCATTGCTTAGTTCTCCTTTCCGATAAATTTCTCTATATCAGCGTCGATATCCTTGAACATATCCGCCATGAGGGCGTTTGAAAAGTTCTCGGCAATGGTGTTGTCAAGCCTGATATCTGTCTGTTCGCCTGTTGCCATGTTTTTGAGCTTTGCAACGCCTGATTCTATCTCGTTGTCGCCAAGCACCATAACGAACTTTGCACCTATTTTGTTTGCATACTTCATCTGAGCGTTAAGTCCTTTGCCTATAAGGTCATATTCTACGAAACAGCCCTCTTCTCTAAGCTCGGAGGCTATGCCCATTGCCTTTTTAAGGGCGTCCTCGCCCATTGGTACGATATAAAGGTCGCAGGTCTTTGGTTCCATATAGTCGCAGCCCTGAGCGTCCATTACCATGAGAAGTCTTTCAAGTCCCAGACCAAAGCCGAGGGCAGGGGTCGGCTTGCCGCCAAGCTGCTGGATAAGTCCGTCATAACGTCCGCCGCCGCAGACTGTACCCTGTGCGCCTATTTCATCGGTGATGAACTCGAAAACTGTTCTTGTATAGTAGTCAAGACCTCTTACTATCTTAGGGTTGATGTCAAAGTCGATGCCCATTACGGAGAGGTACTCCTGAAGCTTCTCGAAGTGTTCTTTGCAATCATCACAGAGATAATCGAGGATAACAGGGGCGTCCTTGCCAAGCTCCTGACAGTGTTTGACTTTACAATCAAGTATTCTCATTGGATTTTTGTCAAGTCTGTCCCGACAAGTCTCGCAAAGCTGGTCTTTTCTTGCGGCAAAATACTCTTTCAGAGCCTTGCGATACTCTGCACGGCAGGTTGGACAGCCTATAGAGTTGATGTTGAGCTTGATGTTTCTGAGTCCTGCTCTGTCAAGAACGCTTTTTGCAAGAGAAATGACTTCTGCGTCTGCTCTTGGGCTTTCTGAGCCGACCATTTCACAGCCGAACTGGTGGAACTCTCTGAGTCTGCCCTTTTGTGTGTTTTCGTGTCTGAAACATGAGAGGATATAATAGACCTTCTGTGGCAGACCCTCGTTCATAATGCCGTTTTCAAGGACAGCTCTCATTGTGCCGGATGTTCCCTCCGGACGGAGTGCAAACTTTGAGTCGCCTGCTGCGGAAACGGAATACATCTCTTTCTGAACAACGTCTGTTGTTTCGCCAACAGAACGCACGAACAGACCTGTTTCCTCAAAAGTTGGTACTCTTATTTCTTTGAAGCCGTATATTTCGGCAGCTTCGGAAACTATCTTCTCTACAGTGTGCCACTTATAGACCTTTGAGGGAACGATGTCCTCTGTGCCTTTTGGCTTTTTAACTATCAATGCCATATAATAACGATCCTTTCTGTATTTTGTCTTGAACTTTTGAATACCGATATCGTTTAAATAGCTGTGATATCGGGACGTTGTTAATAAACGGGCGAACACTGTTCACCGCTACATTAAAGAGCCTTGGTGCTGTAATTACAACGTTTCAAATTTCAAAATCGTCAATAAAACCTTTTTTTATATAATAACCGAATTTAAGACATTCGTCAAGTGCTGTTTTGCTGCCTTTTTCGGTCATTGACCAATTATTTCGCTGTGTACTGCCACGGCTGGCGGGGCAGGGAATAATTTTCTGTGTGAAAAAGTGCTGTGCAAGCATGGCGGCACGCCGCATATGATATGCGGTAGTGACTATAATAATGCTTTTGCAGTTTGGAAAATGCTTTTTTACAAGCTCGGCTGCGTTTTGCAGATTTTCAACGGTATCAAGAGAGTGTGTTTCCACAGTTATGGCGGAGGTCGGTATGCCGCATTTTTCGGCGGCGATGAGCATGGCTTTATATTCTGCCATGTCACCAAGGGAAGTCTTTTGCACCTTTCCTCCGCAGAATATGAGATGCGGGGCTTTTCTTTCCTGAAAAAGCTTTGCCGCAAGGGGAACACGATAGTCGCAGGCTTTGCGGCTTCCCAGAACTATTATAACGTCGGCAGTTTCGCCTTTATAGTCAAGACCCTCGAAAAGAAGCTTGTCTACTATTTCGGGGGTGATGTTTTCTTTTGTTAGCTGGCTGGCTTTCATTGTTATACCGCCTTTGCTTTTTTTGGTGTGCTGAGATAAGGTATTCGAGAGTAAGTGAGGAGCGAAAAAGCGGGACGTCGCATTTCTGTGAAGCAGAAATTGAGCCGCTCCCCTACGGGGGTGGATAAAAAATAAAGCCGTCCCCTAGTAAGGGACGACTTTTACCGTGATACCACCCTAATTATCCGAACATCTTCGTGCCGGATCACTCTAACGCTTTAACGCAGCTATACGTCCGTTCTTGAACAAACGGAAGCTCCAAGGTGTCCTTCTTCCTGCCCTTTGTGTGAGCCCTCTCACCAACGGCTCTCGCTGAAACATAAGAACGGAATACTCTCCCTTTCATCGCTTTTGTATATGAAATTTCAATTATATCTTTGTAGGATTAACAATATCTCTCCAGTCAAGATCGCCTCGCTCAAGTGCATGGATAAGCGCTTCGGCAGTGGCAATGTTTGTGGCTACCGGAATGTTGTGTACATCGCAAAGTCTGAGGAGATTCATATCATTAGGTTCGTGTGGCTTCACTGAGATAGGATCTCTGAAAAACAGAAGCAGGTCTATCTCGTTGCAGGATATTCTCGCTGCGATCTGCTGGTCGCCGCCCTGTGAGCCGCTGAGATAACGCTGAACGTTAAGGCCTGTTGCTTCGGCTACCATTTTTCCCGTAGTACCTGTGGCACAAAGATTGTGCTTGCTGAGTACACCGCAATAGGCGATACAGAACTGTACCATGAGTTCCTTTTTTGTGTCATGAGCAATAAGTGCAATATTCAATGGAAATCCCCCGTTTATATATTGGTATATTAATGAACAAATAAGTTTCGTTATATAAAACAGCCGCACTATGCGCAGATATCCTCACGCATACAGCTGATAATATACTCAGACCTTGATGGAGAGGGGTATATGCTCGCCCTTTATTCTTCTTGAAATAGCAGAGAATGCAAGGAAGCCCATAGAGCTTGATGAAAGCGGCGCTCCCTTTCCTGTTGCAAGAGGGATAGCACTGTCCTCAGGGATAACACCCAGAAGCTGAACGCCGACTGTGTCGATGATAGCGTCAAGGTCGTCCATTTCGTCAAACTCGAATATTCTCTTGTTTGCCTTGTTGATAACAAGTCTTTGCTTCTGATTTCCTCTCTTATAGAACTCATCTGACATCATTCTCGCATCTCTTACGCATACAGGGTCAGGAGTTGTAACTATAAGAATAAGGTCGGAATTAGTAACTATATCAAATACAGAACCGTTGATACCTGCAGAGGTGTCAATGATTATGTATTCAAAATACTTTCTCATTTCCTGTGTGATCTTTTCGATATCCTCAGCCTTGAGCTGAACGAACGGGTCAGACGGAGCACAGAGAACGCTCAGGTTTGAAGCAAGCTTAACAGTTGTTGTTGCCTTGTATACGTCGCAAGTACCCTCAAGAACGTCACCTAGATCGTATGTAATATTACCCTGCATACCAAGCATGATATCCATACATCTCAGACCAAAGTCAAGCTCAATTATAAGTGTACGGTTTCCCTGCTTGGCAAGGGCATAACCCAGACAGGCGCTTATAGAAGATTTGCCTGTTCCGCCTTTACCGGAAGTAACTGCAATAATTTTTGACATAAAACTCATTGCTCCTTTCATATATCAATCCTGCGGCTGACCGCAGAACGCATCAGCAATAATAGCTTGCCCCTTCACAGCCGTGAAAAGGCAGATTTAAGAAAACGTTTCAGTACCCTCCGCAGGCAATGCGGAGAAGCATAGCGTTACCTAATAATATTGTACCACATATTTTGAAATTGTCAAAGACATTTGTACAAAAAAATACAAAATCGTTAATTCACATTAATTTTCACTTTTATTTTTGTCAATTTTGCACAATGCCATATAAGTGCTGCAGAGTTTGTAATAATAAATCATAGCAAATCGATAAGTTTATTATACGATAATATTATTAATGCTATAAAAATTATTTTTGAAAATTATATAACAAAATAAAAAAATCGGACAGGTAGTTATAATTTTTGGGACAACACATATAAATGTACAAACTTTGAAAACAGAAAGCGAGGAAAAGGGTATGTTTATCAAGACAATAAAAGTAAAAAAGCCAACATTTGCGGTGATCGGGGCGGTTCTGGCGGCGTTGGCACTGTTGGCTGTGATAATAGTGACAGTGGTGAGGATATCGTCGCCTGCGGTGTACGAGATGAAAAGCGAAGCGCAAAGACAGGCGTTTTTGAAAGAAATGGGCTGGGAGGTGTCTGACGAATACGATGAATGCAAGGCGGTGACCATACCGAAAGAATTCAATGAGGTGTATGAAAAGTATAATAAGCTTCAGAAGCAGCAGGGCTTTGACTTGGAGGACTATAAAGGGAAAACCGCTGAGGTGTATACATATGCTGTGAAGAATTATGGGAATAAGAAGCAGGAGGTCAGGGCTAATCTTATCGTCTGTGAGGAACAGCTTGTGGGAGGAGATGTATGCTCAGCGGAGCTGGACGGATTTATGCAGGGGCTGAGGAAAAAGTAGGCGTCTGAGCGTGGAACGTCGGCATTATGAATAAGGGTAAACCAATGCTTCATAGGTCGAAAAAACCGATACAAATAGTAATAAAACGCCTGTGGAGCATATCTGCAGGCGTTTGCTTTTGGTCAAGTTTTTTCGCATATTTGACTTTTGGCGGTATCGTATGCTATAATCTTTATAAGAAAATTGTCAGAAAGGCTTTTGCTATGAGACTTGATAAATTTGTTTCTTCACAGCGTAATGATATTTCCCGAAGCATGGTGAGAGAGCTTTGCAGAAAAGGTCAGGTGACTGTAAACGGAAAGGTCGCCAAGGCGGCTGATGCTAAGGTCAGCGAAAACGATATTGTTGCTGTAAAGGGCGTGGAGATATGCTATAAAAAGTTTGTCTACGTAATGATGAACAAGCCGCAGGGTGTGGTTTGCTCCACTCGTGACGGAGAGTCGAAAACTGTCCTTGAGCTAGTACCTCCTGAGATGTTCAGGGAGGGGCTTTTTCCTGCGGGCAGGCTCGATAAGGATACTGAGGGCTTTGTGCTTCTCACTGATGACGGAGCTCTCGCCCACAGAATGTTGTCCCCTAAGACCCATGTTCCGAAAACCTATTTCGTCAGACTTCGTGACCCTTGGCAGGAAAATTATGCTCAGGCATTCGCTGAGGGCATGACTATCGACGGCGGAGAGAAATGTTTGCCTGCAGAATTTTCCGCAAGTGTGAACTGTCCCGATGAATGTACTGTTGTGCTTCATGAGGGTAAGTATCATCAGGTCAAGAGAATGTTTGAAAAGCTGGGAAATAAAGTTGTTTTTCTTAAGCGGATAAAGATCGGAGAACTGCCTTTAGATCCGGAGCTGCCCCTTGGAAGCTGTTTAGAAATAATGCACAAAGATGTTGAAAGATTATTGACAGCGAAATCGTTTAAATGTAAGTAATTACCTATTCTATGTGAATTTTCGTCAATATTCATAATGAGATATAATAAAGTTTAGTAAAAAAAACTCTTGCGGGTATGTTAAAAATTTGTTATGATAAAAGCATAGCTAATTAGGATATTAGTAAAATTCAAATAGGGAGGTCCTTTTTTAATGGCAAGTGTATCATTAAGGGAAATTTATAAGAAGTATGCAGGCGGCGTTATCGCTGTTTCAGACTTCAACATTGAGATCAAGGATAAGGAGTTTATCATCCTCGTAGGTCCTTCTGGTTGTGGTAAGTCTACAACACTTAGAATGATCGCAGGTCTTGAAGAGATCAGTGAAGGTGAGCTTTACATCGGCGACAGACTTGTAAACGACATCGCTCCTAAGGATAGAGATATCGCAATGGTATTCCAGAACTACGCTCTGTATCCTCACATGACAGTATTTGAGAACATGGCATTCGGTCTGAAGCTCAGAAAGGTACCAAAGGATGAGATCGCAAGAAAGGTAGAGGAAGCAGCAAGAATACTTGACATCGCTCACCTTCTTGACAGAAAGCCAAAGGCTCTCTCCGGTGGTCAGAGACAGCGTGTAGCCCTCGGTAGAGCTATCGTTCGTGAGCCACAGGTATTCCTTCTTGACGAGCCTCTTTCAAACCTCGATGCTAAACTGAGAGCACAGATGAGAACTGAGATCTCTAAGCTCCATAAGAAGCTCGGTACTACATTCATCTATGTAACTCATGACCAGACAGAGGCTATGACAATGGGTGATCGTATCGTAGTTATGAAGGATGGTTACATCCAGCAGATCGACACACCAACAAATCTTTACAACGATCCAGTAAACCAGTTCGTTGCAGGATTCATTGGTTCACCACAGATGAACTTCATCGACGCTAAGCTTCTCAAGGTAGACGGCAAGTATGTTGTTGAGTTCGGTTCTGAGGATACAAAGACAACAAGAGGCGTTAAGTATCAGGTAGCAGTTCCGGAGTCTAAGGTAGACCCTGAAGTTCTCGAGCCACTGGTTGATCAGGAAGTTGTTCTTGGTGTTCGTCCGGAGTGTATCCACGATGAGCCTGCATTCCTCGCTCAGGCTACAACAGGCGTTATCAACACAACTGTTGAAGTAACTGAAATGATGGGTGCTGAAACATATCTGTATCTCAACTGCGAGGGTATCCAGCTCACAGCTAGAGTTTCACCTCGTTCTGACGTTCGTCCACAGGATGAGCTTAAGGTCGCTATCGATCCTAACAGAATCCATATCTTCGATAAGGAAACTGAGAAGGCAGTTCTTAACTAATAAGAATTTTTATCATATTGATATAACCAAAAAGTACGGCTTTGTCCGTACTTTTTGTGTTATATGCGGTATGAAACCGATTTCGTTATCATAGATTAGAAAGGTACAAATAATGAATACAAAAAAATTGTTGGCAGTGCTTGTGAGTGTTGCTATGTGCGGAGCGGCTTTTGCAGGCTGCGGAAATAATGCGGACAGCTCAAAGGCTGAAAGCAAAGCGGAGTCTTCAAGCTCACAGGTCGAAAAAATGCCTGAAACTGACGAGGAGTGGACGCAGGCTATGTATGACAAGGCTATGGTGTCATATGGCAACACTTCTATGATGCAGAATGTTATAAAGAAAGCACAGTCAGGGGAAAAGGTCACTGTGGCGTATCTTGGCGGCTCTATCACTGAGGGTATTTCTGCCGGTGCAGACGGCTGTTATGCCAAGCTCACTTATGATTATTTTGCACAGAAATTCGGTACGGGGGATAACGTCCAGTATGTAAATGCAGGCCTTAGCGGTACGCCGTCTAAGCTTGGAATACTCAGGCTCGACAGAGATGTGCTGGCTTATGAGCCTGACATATGCTTTATCGAATTTGCAGTAAATGACGGCATGGAGGCTGACTATCAGAACGCTTACGAGTCAATAGTCAGAACGCTTTTGCAGAAGAATATCACTCCTGTTCTGCTGTTCTCGGTGACAGAAAACGACCATTCTGCTCAGGATTATATGAAGCAGATAGGCGAGTTTTATCACCTGCCGATGATATCATACTGTGACGCACTAAGATATCTTTTCGCAAACAATAGAATGACGTGGCAGGACTTTTCCGATGACCAGTCGCACCCTAACACTGAGGGTCACAAGCTTGTGGCTTCAATGGTAGACTACTATTTTGACACTGTTATGGACGTTGCGCCAGAGGGTGATTATGTCATGCCGACAGACACTGTTTTCTCTCCGCGAGAGGTGGACGCTCATATGTATGAGGGCGACAGCCTTACGCCAACAAGCCTTGGAAGTTGGAAGGAAGGCTCTACTATCGCAAGCTTCACAAATGGCTGGACTTACGACAACACCGGAGATAACAGCCCTATCGTATTCGAGTTCAAGGACAAAAAATTCTTGTACATGATATACAAAGAGGTGAAGCAGGGCGAGTTCGGCAAGCTTCATGTTAAGGTAACAGCAGACGGAGAGGTGTATGACGAAAGCGATTACGATACCATAAGTCCGTCAGGCTGGGGAAATGCTCAGATACAGAATATCGCCATGATGCCTGAAGCAACTAACTATACCGTTGAGATATCAATGGCGGCAGGTGATGAGGACAAGCATGGAGAAGTGCTTGCCTTTGGCTATACTGAATAGCTGTTTGAAATTTTAGCAAAAATAATAAGGCAGATGGTTTTTTAGCGGCTGTGGGAACGGCTTGCTCTGGAAAGCCGTCTGCCTGTTTTTTGTGTATTTATGTGGCGTTATGTACAAATAAGAAGTCTTTGATTTGTGAGTGTATACAAGAATTTGAATTAATACACAAATAAAGAAATTATCCCCTGTTCATTTTTAATTTATTTATATTTTGGTGCTATAATGACTTGTGTAAAGATACATAAGTGGAAGATGTCTTTGTATACTTGATATTATATGAAAATATAAACTTGTATGGCAGATAGCGGAAAGGTGATATCTATGATAAAAATGAAAAGAATATTTGCGGCGGCTTCTGCCGTTGTAATGGCGGCGGGAGTGTTTGCTTCCTGCGGAAATACAGACAGCTCTTCAAAGGCTGAAAATGTCGGAAGCTCCCTCGTTACGGAAAAAGGCGAGATGCGTGATATTTCTTCTATGGACCTTGTGAAAGAAATGAATTTGTGCTGGAATTTGGGAAACTCCCTTGACGTGTGTAATGCCGACCGTGACGGTGACGGTCAGGTGGACGAAAATTCAGAGAAAGTTGACGAAACCCTGTGGGGAAATGTGAAAACTACTCCCGAAATTTTCGACCAGCTCAAAAAGGACGGCTTCAACGCAGTGAGAATACCTATCACATGGCGTGACCACCTGTCTGACGATTGCACCATAGGCGAGGACTGGATGAACAGAGTTGAAGAAGTCGTTGATTATGCTTATGACAGAGATTTCTATGTTATCATAAACGTTCATCATGACGGTGGCGGTGACCCTGACTTCGGTGCATGGATAAGAACGGAAGCCGAGTCTGATTACGAAAACTTTTCAAAAAAGTATAACAAGATCTGGACGCAGATAGCAAAGAGGTTTGAGAACTATTCTGATAAGCTTATTTTCGAGTCCATGAATGAGGTGGGCTTTGACGATATGGGAACAAATCAGGCTTACGAACTGCTCAACAAGATAAATCAGGACTTTGTTGACCTTATAAGGAAACAGGGAGGAAACAATCCGAAAAGACATCTTTTGATAGCAGGCTATTGGACGGACGTGGAAAAGACTTGCTCAAAGCTTTTCAAAATGCCTGACGACCCTGAAAATAGGTGCATAGTTTCGGTGCATTATTATACGCCTTGGGAGTTCTGTGTTTGCACAAATCAGTATAACTGGGGAACTGAGCCTGAGATAAAAACAATGGTCAATAACGTGAATAAGCTTAAAACCACGTTTGTGGATAATGGCATACCGGTTATTGTGGGAGAGTATGGAAATTGTAAGGGCAATGACGAGGTGGACAGAGTGTTCTTTGACGAGTACTTTACGAAGCTCACACATGACATTGGGATACCGGCGTTCTTGTGGGACGACGGCGGAGTGTTTGATAGGGCTGATCTCACCTGGCAGGAAGAAGGGCTTCCTGACGCTTTGCATAGAGCAGTGAGCGGAGAGGAGTATATTGTAGAACGCATTAAGTGAGGAGTGAGGAATGAGGAATGGGCATAGCTGACCAGAGTAAAGACCAAGCATGAAGTAAAATTCAGAACTGAGCGTAGCGAGCAAAAGGTCCAGGGGCACGCCCCTGGTCAGGGTCAAGGGGTGAAACCCCTTGTGGGTACAGGGCAAAGCCCTGTCAGAGCTTGAGGCAGAGCCTCAATAGGCGTAAGCCTACAAGCGGTGCAGAAAAAAGTTAAAAAGCATATAAAAGTAAAGAACAAAACAAAGCGGTGTCGGAGCAAAAACTCTGCACCGCTTTGTTTCTATCCCATAGCGCAATTGTAGGGGACGGCGCCCTCGACGTCCCGCTTCGGGGAGTTGCGAGGTTTGAGTTTCCATAAACCATGTGGGTGAACTAAACGGGCGAACGCTGTTCGCCCCTACATTGTTCGTGCGTTGTTTTGCAAATTGTTGTCAACAATAAGATAACAAAAGTTGTGTCATTGTCACAGAAATTCGTGAAATCAGGGCGGATTAACTGCATTTTTGCGTATTGCAAAAATCAAAAATAAATGTTATAATTAATTATGTATCACTATTTTCAGAAAGGCAGGCGGATAATGTGGCAGAAAAGATAAGCGAAAAAATACAAAAGAAAAAACCGAAAAAACTTATAAATATGATATTCTCACAGAAAACCACTATTATCCTGCTTCTTGCATTGCAGCTTATTTTCATTTTTATCATCTTCCAAAGCTTCGCTGTGCATTATGCCTATCTGCATATCGTTTTTTCTACTGTGGCTATCGTGCTTGCTATCTATATCCTTAACAGCAGCGAGAACCCTGCCTATAAATTGGCGTGGATAGTACCCCTTGTTATCGTGCCTATCTTTACGGTGGTGCTTTATATATTACTCAAAAATCAGTTTTCAACAAGAAAGGTCAGAAACCTTTATGCTAAGAAATCCGCCAATACAAGACCTTTTCTTAAAACAAATAAACAGATAATGAGCTATCTCCATGAAAGTGAGCCTGATTTTTATAAGCTTGCAAACTATGTGGATAAGTCGGGGGGCTACCCTGTCTGCGGTAATACGGAGGTCACTTATTTTCCCCTTGGCGAAGATAAGTATAAGGCTATGCTTGAGGAGCTTCAGAAAGCTCAGGAGTTTATCTTTATGGAGTATTTTATTATCGACGACGGAGAAATGTGGCGTGAGATAGTTAAGATACTTCTTGAAAAAGCTAAGGCTGGCGTGGAGGTAAGACTTCTTTATGACGGCATGGGCTCTCAGTTCACTTTGCCTTTCAGATATAAGAAAAAGCTTACCGACCAAGGGGTAAAATGCCTTGTTTTCAATCCTTTCCGTCCTATGCTTTCTACTATACAGAATAATCGTGACCATAGAAAAATTCTTGTTGTAGACGGCAACGTGGCTTTCAACGGCGGTGTTAATATCGCCGACGAGTATATAAACCTCAAGGAGCGTTTCGGTCATTGGAAAGATACCGCCGTTATGCTAAAGGGCGACGGCGTTTGGAACTTCACTATGATGTTTCTGCAAATGTGGGAGGTGATTTCAGGGGATAAAACTGAGTATAATATGTACCGCCCAACTGTAAAAAACGTTGTGAACAACGGCTATGTTATCCCCTACGGCGACTCCCCTCTCGATGACGAGAATGTGGGCGAGCTTGTCTATATGGATATGATAAATAATGCCAAGGATTATATCTATATCTCTACCCCGTATCTTATTCCTGACAACGAAATGCTCACCGTCCTGGGCTATGCGGCAAAAAGCGGTGTTGATGTTAGGATAATCACTCCTGAGATACCTGATAAATGGTATGTGAGCGTTATAACAAGGTCTTTCTACAGAGATCTTGAAACGCTTGGCGTAAAAGTGTATGAGTATAAAGGCGGTTTCAACCACGCCAAAATGTTCCTGTCAGACGATAAGTCGGCCGTGGTGGGCACGATAAATCTCGATTACAGAAGCTTGTATCTCCATTTTGAGTGTGCAACTTATATGTACAAAACAAGTTGTATAAAGGATATAAAAGCGGACTTTGACGATATGTTTGAAAACCGCTGTCATAGGATAACACATGACGATATAAATAACCGCAGCTTCTGGTCAAGGTTCATGTCGGTCATTCTCAGAACTATTGCACCATTGCTCTGATGTATTTTACGAGGTATCAGGGGAAAAATAAGCCTATCTTTGCTTTTGCATAGCTTGGAGGGCTTTTATGATACTTCTGAATAAATTGTTTTCGACAAAAAAGTCCGCAAAGGGCAGAGTTGACTATCCTCTCTTGCTTCTCGGTGCGGTCATATATGGCGTGAGCGTGGGACTGGTTTTAAGCCCTAATGAGATAGCACCCGGAGGTGCTTCGGGGCTTGCTGTCATGTTGTCAAGATTTCTGCCTCTTGGTGTCGGCTCGCTTACAATGGCGATAAATCTTCCTTTGTTGGCGGTTAGCCTTTATGTGTTCGGCTGGCGTTTCCTTTTGGGAACTGTTGTAGCTATTGCAGTTTCGGGTCTGACTGCGGATATGTGTACGCTTTTTACACCACTCACAAATGATATTTTTCTCAGCGCAATAGCAGGCGGTATTCTGTTGGGCGCAGGCTGTGGGATAGTTTTTCGTTCAGGGGGAACAACAGGCGGAACTGATATCGCCGCAAAGCTTATCAAAAGGAAAAAGCCCTACATGGCGGCAGGGCAGATCTTTATGCTTGCAGACGGTGTGATATGTGTGCTCAGCGGTTTTGTTTTCGGCAGTATCGACAACGCACTGTATTCGTTCTTTACACTGTGGGTGTTCTCAAAAACACTGGATATGATACTCTACGGCGGCGACAGAGGAAAGCTTGCGCTGATAATAAGCCCAGCCGCAGATAAAATACTCCATAGGCTTCTTAATGAGGGCAACTTGGGGTGTACGGTCATAAAAGCCCGAACGGGATACACGGGCGAGGACAGAGATCTTATACTTTGCGCAGTGAGAAAACGCAGGATAACGGACGTCCGCAGGATAGCAGCGGAAACTGACGAAAAGGCTTTCGTGCTTGTGGGTGACGTGAGCGAGATAATAGGCGAGGGCTTCAGGCTCTCTGATGAATACTTCTGAAAGGACATTACAATGGACATAAAAGATTTTAAGGGACACATTTTCGACTTGGACGGCACTCTGACAAGATCAAATCACGTTTGGTCAAAGATAGATGAGGAATTTCTCGGCAAGCGTGGGATAAAAGTGCCTGAGGACTATTTCAAGCAGGTGTCTGCAATGAATTTCGAGCAGGCGGCTGTTTATACAAACGATAGATTTTCTCTGGGTGAGAACATTCAGGATATAATGAAAGAATGGTTCGATATGGCGGTGTATGAGTATACGAACGTTATCGAGCTTTGCGGAAACGCAGGGGAGTATGTGCGAAAGCTTAAGGAACAGGGCAGGAAGATAGCATTGGCGACCGCTTCAACTGAGGAGCTTTATAAGCCGGTGCTAAAGAGAAACGGCATTTTGGATCAATTTGATTGCTTCGTGTCTACAGAGCAGGTGGAGAGGGGAAAGGGCTTTCCTGACGTTTATGAACTGGCGGCTGAAAAACTGGGGCTTGAATCGAAGGCTTGCGTGGTTTATGAGGATATAGTCGAGGGCATAAAGGGAGCGAAAGCAGGAGGGTTCTTTGCTGTGGCTTGCTTGAATGACCATTACTCGCATGACTGGGACGAGATGAGAGAGATCGCTGATGCGACCGTTGAAAATGGGGAGTTTCCTGTTAAGTGAGGAGTGAGGAGTGAGGAATTGGCATAGCTGACCATAGTTGTGCACAAGTATTTTAATGAGGAATGAGGAATTAGGAATGAGGAATGGGCATCGCTGACCATAGTTGTGCCCCAGCACCGAGCAGAGCGATTTTGCCCGAAGAAGCTGTAGGGGCTGGCGCCCTCGACAGCCCGTTTCTGGGAGCGGCAAGGTTTGAATTTATACAAACCATGTGGGCGACCAAAGGTCGCTCCTACAAAAAAAATCATCGCCGACAGGCGATACCATAATTCCTCACTCCTCACTCCTCATTCCTCATTTCTCATTCCTCACTCGACAAACGAAAAAGTTTACAAAAAATTAATAAAATTCTTTGACAAATGATTGACAAAGAAGAACACAGATGTTATAATTGTAGTACCTCTTTATGAGGTCTATTTTTTTGCGCTCTTTTTTTTGAGCGTGAAAAAGCATAAGTTACCTCAGGGCTGATTTGACAGCTTGCGTGAAAACGTATGAGGGAGGCAGACGTACCCTGAATGTTCTTGCGGGGTATAAATTTCGTCAGGAGGTGCCGAAATGAGAGTAAAAATTACACTTGCTTGTACTGAGTGTAAGCAGAGAAACTACAACACTAAGAAGAACAAGAAGAATGACCCTGACAGACTTGAAATGAACAAGTATTGCAAGTTCTGTAAGAAACACACTCTTCACAAAGAGACTAAGTAATATTGAAAGGAGCTATTTCTAATGGCTAAAAAAACAGATGTTACTAAGTCTTCAAAAAAGGATACCGGCAAGGATCAGAAGAAGAAGGGCGGAATAAGAAAATATTTCAGAGAGCTTAAAGCTGAAATGAAAAAGGTCGTTTGGCCAACAAGACAGCAGGTGACTAAGAATACGGGAGTTGTTCTCACGGTAATGGTCGTTATGGCTCTGTTCCTTTTCGGCGTTGATTCAGGTCTGGGTGCAGCTATCAAGGCTATCCTTAAAATCGGCGGCTAAGCCGTCACAACGGTTTTGACAACATCAATATGGAGGTAAGAAACATGTCAGAAGAAGCAAAGTGGTATGTTGTTCACACTTATTCAGGTTATGAGAATAAGGTAAAAAGCAATATTGAAAAGGTTGTTGAAAACCGAAACCTTCAGGATCTCATCCCTGAGGTAATGATCCCAATGGAGGAAGTTACCGAAGTAAAGGGCAATAAGATCGACAAGGGCGACAGAAAGCTTTTTCCAAGCTATGTGCTTGTAAAAATGGTGCTTACAGACGATTCATGGTATATCGTTAGAAATACCAGAGGCGTTACGGGCTTCGTTGGTCCTGCGTCAAAGCCTGTTCCGCTGACCGATAAAGAGGTCGCAGCACTGGGTGTTGACACACAGAGAAGCGCTAACGTTCAGGTCGGCTTCAAGGAAGGCGACAACGTCGTTGTAACAGCAGGTTCATTCGAGGGCTTCACAGGAGTTGTGGAGAAATTCGATATGGAAGCACAGACGGCAGACGTCAGAGTATCTATGCTGGGCAGAGAAACAACTGTTACTATGCCGCTGACACAGATAAAGTCTGAGGAATAAGGAAAAAGGCGGTAAAACTCCGCAAACATTCGTGAAAATGGAAGCAAAGCCGTCAATGACGGTTCGGATATACGGCTTCCGGAAACGTGGGAGAGCGTATGACGCTCGCCTTACCACTTAATTATGGAGGTGCGAACAAATGGCACAGAAGGTAGTAGGCTATATTAAGCTTCAGATTCCAGCAGGAAAGGCAACTCCTGCACCACCGGTTGGTCCAGCTCTTGGTCAGCACGGTGTAAACATCATGGCGTTCACAAAGGATTTTAACGAGAGAACTAAGAACGATATCGGTCTTATCATCCCTGTTGTTATCACAGTTTACGCAGACAGATCATTCACATTCATCACCAAGACTCCTCCGGCAGCAGTTCTCATCAAGAAGGCTTGCAAGATCGAGTCAGGTTCCGGTGTTCCTAACAAGACTAAGGTCGCAACTATCACAAAAGAGCAGCTTCAGAAGATCGCTGAGCAGAAGATGCCTGACCTGAACGCAGCAAACCTCGAGAGTGCTATGAGCATGATCGCTGGTACATGCCGTTCAATGGGCGTTGTAGTTGAGGACTAATCAATCGTACTGTGCATTCATGCACGGCAATGGTGGGAGGAATTTTCCGCTAACCGACTAGATATCCACTGTCGGTATTACCACTTAATGAGGAGGAAATATTAATGAAACATGGCAAGAAGTATGTTGACAGCTTCAAGGCTATCGACAAGGCTAAGCAATATGACGCTCCTGAGGCTCTGGAACTTGCAGCTAAGGGTGCTAAGGCAAAGTTCGATGAAACTATCGAGCTTCACATTCGTCTGGGCGTTGACTCAAGACACGCTGATCAGCAGGTAAGAGGTGCTGTTGTACTTCCAAACGGAACTGGTAAGACTGTAAGAGTTTGCGTATTCTGTAAGGAAGACAAGTACGAGGCTGCTAAGGCAGCAGGCGCTGACTATGTTGGCGGCATGGATCTCGTTGAGAAGATCACAAAGGAAAACTGGATGGATTTCGACGTTGTAGTTGCTTCACCTGACATGATGGGTGTTGTAGGACGTCTTGGTAAGATCCTCGGACCTAGAGGACTTATGCCAAACCCAAAGGCAGGAACTGTTACTCCTGACGTAGCTAAGGCTGTTACAGAGGCTAAGGCTGGTAAGATCGAGTATCGTCTTGATAAGACAAACATCATTCACTGCCCTATCGGTAAGGCTTCATTCGGTGTTGAGAAGCTCGAGCAGAACTTCAACACACTTATCAACGCTGTTGTAAAGGCTAAGCCAGCCGCTGCTAAGGGTCAGTACCTTAAGAGCGTAGTTGTAGCTTCTACAATGGGCCCTGGTATCAAGATCAGCACTGCTAAATACGGCAACTAATCTGATAACAGATAAATATTGAATTTTTGAGGGACTTGTGCTAAATGCATAAGTCCCTTTTTTATATATTCCCACAATTTGAACCACCTGTGTTCAAATATTTGCATTATCAAGAAAAATTAACAAAATAATTTTCAAAGTAATCGTTTTACCCTGTTGCATTATTTTTTTTATGTGTTATAATATCAATTGAGCCGTAAGGTTCAGATTTTTGCAAGGAGTGATAATTATCAATATCTTTTATAACGAAAAAGATAAGGCTTTCAAGCTGAGAGCCAATAATACAGACTATATGATGAAGGTCTGCGAGGAGGGCTACCTCGCTCACGTTTACTATGGAAATAAAGTCCCTGACGAGGATCTGACTTATCTTCTACGTCTTGACGAAAGCCCTTTTACCCCTGCTACTAATGACCGTGACAGAGCAAGCTTTATGGATACACTGCCTTTTGAATATCCATGCTTCGGTCTTGGCGACTACAGAGAGTCTGCATTCAAGATAATGGACGCAAACGGTATGTCGACCTGTGACCTGAGATATGTTTCTCATAAAATGTATGAGGGCAAACCAAAGCTTGAGGGTCTGCCTGCTACTTTCGCTACTGAGGAAAGCGGTTGTTCAACTCTCGAGATAACAATGTATGATAAGTATGCCGATATCGAAGTCGTTCTTATATACACAGCTTTCGATAAGCTTGACGTTATCACACGTTCTGCGGTCATCACAAACAAGGGCGAGAAGCCTTTTAAGATAACAAGAGCCCTTTCAGCTTGCGTTGATTTTGATACAGACAAAATGGATATGATTACACTCAACGGCTCTTGGGCTAGAGAAAGAGCGGTTGAAAGATGCAGACTTCACCACGCTAAACAGCTTGTTGATTCCTGCAAGGGCGAATCATCACATCAGAACAATCCGTTCGTTGCCCTCTGCGACAATAACGCTGACGAGGATAAGGGCGAGGTGTTCGGCTTCAACTTTGTTTACTCTGGAAACTTCTATGCTCAGGCTGAAGTTACTCAGCATAAGAAAACTCGTTTCATTATGGGTATAAATCCTTTGGATTTCGAGTGGCTTTTGGAAAAGGGCGAAAGCTTTACCTGCCCTGAGGTAGTAATGGTGCACTCTGACGAGGGTATAGGCAAAATGTCAAGAACTTTCCATGACCTCTATAGAAACAACCTTATCAGAGGCGAGTATAAGGATAAAAGACGTCCGATACTCATCAACAACTGGGAAGCTACTTACTTTAATTTCGATACTGACAAGCTTATAGATATCGCTAAGGAAGCTTCAAAGCTTGGCATAGAAATGCTTGTTATGGACGACGGCTGGTTCGGTCATAGAGATTCTGATAACTCATCACTGGGCGATTGGTTCGTTTATGAGAAGAAGCTCAAGGGCGGTCTTAAATATCTCGTTGACGAGGTAAATAAGCTTGGCATGAAGTTCGGCATTTGGTTCGAGCCTGAAATGATATCCCCTGACTCTGAACTTTATAAGGCTCACCCAGACTGGGCTATCCAGATAAAGGGCAGACCTCTGACACTTTGCAGAGAGCAGTATGTTCTTGACTATTCAAGAAAAGAAGTCAGAGATCATGTTTACGGCATGATGAAGAAGATTCTCGACAGTGCGAATATCGAGTACATCAAGTGGGATATGAACAGACAGCTTACAGAGGTCGGCTCGGCTACCCTGCCTGCTGAAAGACAGAGAGAGCTTTGGCACAGATATGTTCTCGGTGTTTATGACCTTATGGACAGACTTACAACAGATTATCCTCATATCCTGCTGGAGAACTGCTCAGGCGGTGGAGCAAGATTTGACCCCGGTATGCTTTACTACAGCCCACAGATATGGTGTTCTGACGATACAGACGCTATCGAAAGACTGAAGATACAGCATGGCACTTCAATGTGCTATCCATGTTCGGCAATGGGTGCGCACGTTTCCGATTGCCCTAACCATACTGTTGGCAGAAACACTCCTTTTAAGACAAGAGGTCACGTTGCTATGGTGGGTACGTTCGGCTATGAGCTTGACGTAACAAGGATACCTCAGGAGGACAGGGACGCTATCCCTGCACAGATAGAGGAGTTCAACAAGTTCAACAAGCTTGTAAGAACAGGCGACCACTACAGAATAGGCAATATGTTTGAGGACAACACCTGGGACGCTTGGGAGTTCGTTGCAAAGGACAAGAGCGAAGCTCTCTTTGAATTCGTTCAGGTGCTTGGCAGACCAAACGAAAGATCAAGACGTATCAAGCTCAAAGGTCTTGAAGCTGACGCTTACTATTATGAGGAGAACGAGCCTGACAAGAAGATTTCAGGTGCGGCACTTATGAATGCAGGCATCAATATCGCAAAGATGTGGAACGGCGACGGACTTTACGGCGACTTCTGCTCAAAGATACTTCATTTTATAAAGGTGTAAGAGCAAAGCGTTTATCAAAGTTGTGGTAAGGTTAGATAAATACACAAAAGACTATTGACAATTTGAAGATATTGTAGTACAATAATTGTGAAATAAGTTCAAATTTTAAAGGCGGAGATCTTCCGCCTTTAAATAACACAGAGATGTAAACGAATACAACTTATAAGGAGAATTTTTATGAGGTTAAAAAAGCTAATGGCAGTGGCTTGCGCCGCCGCCCTTACAGTGACAGCTTTCGCAGGCTGCTCAAAAAAGAACGATTCCTCCAGCGGCTCTGACAGCAAGGGCGACGCTAAGAAGGAGTATTACAACGCTCAGCCTGTTGACACTGGCTGGGAGTGGGGAAATGTCGAGATAGTTGACGGTGGTTTTATCCCTGACGTCATCTATAACCCTACTGAGGAGGGGCTTATCTACGCCAGAACAGATATGGGCGGCGCTTATAAGTATAATAAGGATACTCAGCGCTGGGAGTGTATAACAGATTGCTTTGGCGGCGACGATTGGAACTATAACGGAACAGAGAGCCTTGCAACTGACCCTGTTGAGCCAAACAGAGTTTATCTGGCAGCTGGTACATACTCCACAAGTAATGGTGCAATATTTGCTTCTGACGATTACGGCAAGAACTGGACTATCTGCGAAATGCCTTTCGGCATGGGCGGTAACGAGGTCGGAAGAGGCTGCGGTGAAAGACTTCAGGTAGACCCTAACGATAACTCTATACTTTACTTCGGCTCAAGAGCTGACGGACTTTGGAAGTCTACAGACTACGGTGCAACATGGAACGAGGTCACTTCATTCCCTACAAAGGGCGGATATACTGAGGACGGATATTCTATCGGACTTACATTCGTGGCGTTCGATAAGTCAAGCTCTGAAAAGGGTCAGGCAACAAAGACAATAATCGTTGGCTCAGCAGGAACACAAGGGGATTACCTCTATCGTTCCGATGACGCAGGCGAAACCTGGACAGCTATCCCTAATCCAAAGTCTGAAGCTACAGGCGACAAGACCGAGAAGCTCAAGCCTTGTCAGGGAGAGATATCTTCTGACGGATATCTCTATTCAACATGGTCTTATAAGGTAGGACCAAACGGTGCTTCTGACGGAGCAGTTCAGAAGTATAACCTTAAAACAGGCGAGTGGACAGAGATAACTCCTGAGAGATCTTATACTTGCGGTTACAATGGTATCTCAGTAAACCCTAACGACCCTAACATGATAGTATGCACAACTCTTGACCTTTGGGCATATTTCGACAACCTTTTCGTTTCCTATGACGGAGGCGAAACTTGGAACGGCATTTGGAGCTGTGACGAGAATGGCAAGACGGTAAACAACTTTGATCTTGATATAAGCAATGCTCCTTGGCTGGATTGGCAGGGACAGCTCAAGCCGGGCTGGTGGATGACAGGCGTTGCTATCAACCCGTTCAACCCAGATGAGGTTCTTTACACAACAGGTGCAACTATCTTCGGCACATCAAATCTTTCAAAGATAAAGGACGAGCCTGTTGACATAAGCGTAAAGGCAATGGGCGTTGAAATGACGGCTATCTTTGACTTCGTTTCACCTCTCGATAATGGCGAGGGTACTCCTGAGCTTTATTCCACAATGGGCGACCTTTACGGCTTCCGCCATGATGATGTAACAAAAGCTCCGCAGGAGCATTATGGCGACTTCAAGGCGACATCTATCGACTGTGCGGCGCAGGATTATAAGATAGTGGTAAGAGCAACTAACGACGGCGACGGCTCAGTTTACTATTCAACAGACGCAGCCGAAACCTGGCAGGCAGTGGAAACTCTTCCTGAGGGTGTTGAGAAGAAAGCAGGCGGCACAGCTAAGCTTTCCGCTGACGGCAAGACCATTTTCTATCAGAGCGGCACAACAGGCGTTGCTGCGGCAGTAACAAGCGACTTTGGCAAAACATGGACAACCTGCGAGGGACTTCCTGCCGGTGCAGTTATTGAAACAGATAAGGTAAATCCTGATAAGTTCTACGGCTCATATGACGGAACGTTCTATATGAGTACAGACGGCGGCAAGACTTTCAGTCCTATCGCAAATATGCTGGTTTCAGCAACATCAATAAAAGCTTGTCCTGATACAGAGGGCGACCTTTGGATATCAGTTGGCGCAGGTGGCGTTTATTATCTGGATACTGCAACAGGCACGCTTGCATCTACATCTCAGGACGTTACACAGTGTGACGCTATCGGTCTTGGTAAGGCTGTAAAGGACGGCGACTACATGGCACTCTACATGATGGGCGAGGCAAACGGCGACGGCTACGGCATTTATATGTCAGCCGACAAGGGAGTAACATGGAAGCGTATCAATGATGACACACAGAAGTGGGGCAACGTTAGAAAGATAATCAGCGGCGACCCTAAGGTATACGGCAGAGTTTATGTAGGCACTGACGGACGTGGTATCATTATGGGAAACGTTAAGCAGTAATACATTATAATATAGCGAACAGAGCGGTGCAGATAGTACCGCTCTGTTTTTGTCTTTGCCCGAATGTCAGGCGTTTCCACATCTTGCATAAGTGAATAAAATCGGAAGTGCAAATTTGTGCATTGTTATGATAAATCTTAAAATCATCTTAGCAAAATTACAAATGCTTGCATTTGGTGCAGATTTTTGTTATTATATTACTGTAAGAAGAGATCAGAAGATACAGACAACAGAAAGGGGTGCTTAATATGAACGATGCAAATAAAGAAACAAACGCAGCTTATGAAGAACCGAAAAAGAAGGTGTATGTAAAGCTTATAATATTTCTTGCGTTGATAACGGCGCTGTTCATAGTTTTAGGGGCAAAGTTCGTGCTGTTTTATTACAGAACCCATGGAATTGGAGGACACTATATTTATAAGGGCTGTGATGCCAAGGTCGTTCACGCCCTACCCGAAGGGCTAACAGATGAGGCAATATCAGATGCTGTGATAAATGTTGAGTATGGTAAAGAGAAAAATGACTTCGATAAATATGACTGCTTAGCGGAAAGCCACTATCTCCTAGGCGTGCAGAATGTGGACGATACCCATTGCAAGGTGTATGTAATGAGTCTGTGCGAACGATACAGATATTCATACACCGAGAATGTCAGCGGCTCGTCAATGTGCAGAATGATAGATTTCCAAAAAGAGAATGGCGAGTGGGCAATGACAGACAGTTGGCAGCCGAGGGACGGTGCAGGTTATACGGCATCAATAAAGCAAACTGTTCCCAAGGAGATCTCAGACGAGGCGGTCGATACACAGATCCACATAAAAGAGCTAATGGCGGAAAATACTAATAAGGCTAAAGATTATTTTGAAAAGCTGAATGACAGCGGGTCAGTTCATAATGCTGCTCTTTAGGTGCATTTGGCTGAATAAAACTGCGTTTGCAGAGGATATGAATAAAATGTAGCGGCAAATGATACGTCAAATGAAAATTGTGCAATGTGTATAAAATGATAAATGAAAATAGATAAAAATTCTATATTGTAATTTGTCTGTAACCGCTTGCAAATGGCTTGAAAGTAGTGTATAATAATACTTGCGTGACTGCACAGTGTATTTAATGTACACGATGATGATATGCGATGAAGCGGAAGGTTGCTGACAGTTGGTCAGGTAATTTCCGTGGAGTATGTCCGATTTTAAACCGGGCGACTGTTAATACCGAACACAGTATGTGCTTATGCTTCTTGCGATGGCGGACAAGGTCTGCTTTAGCGTGAGTATGTGTGATGCTGTGTGCGCTGTTTTCTGAGTCCGAAAGCCTTGTGGGTTTCGGAATTTTTTATGAGAACGGCAGGGAACACACGGCAGAGTGTAAACGGGTATCAACAGAAAGCTTTTAAAGCTCGAACCTGTCAATTGCGTAAGCGATCGGCACGCCTCGATCATTTACGCAATTGACTGAGGCTTGAGTGAAAGAAAGCTGCCCCCTAAACTTTTTTAATTTGCACAAGGAGGCGATTTAAGTGGCAGTCAATGAAAAGATCAGAATCAAGATCAAGGGTTACGAGCATGCGGTTGTAGACGCAGCTGCAGCAAAGATCGTTGAGGCTGTTAAGCGTTCAGGCGCACAGGTTTCAGGTCCTATCCCACTTCCTACAGACAAAGAGGTAATCACGATCCTCAGAGCTGTACACAAGTACAAGGATAGCCGTGAGCAGTTCGAGATGAGAACTCACAAGAGACTTATCGACGTTCTGAGACCTACAAAGGAAACAACAGCAGCTCTTGAAAATCTTGAACTTCCTGCAGGCGTTAACATTGTTATGGAGATCAAGTAATCTCCAAATGAGATCGCGTGCGATCTCAAAAAACATTTAACACGCAGGTCACGTCGGACAAGTCCGACCAATAACCACATAGGAGGAAAACATAATGCAAAAGGGAATCATCGGTAAGAAAATCGGTATGACACAGATTTTCGATGAAGCAGGAAAAGTAATTCCTGTAACAGTTGTTGAAGCTGGTCCTTGCGTTGTCGTTCAGAAGAAGACAGTTGAGAATGACGGCTATGAGGCTGTTCAGCTTGGCTATGGCGACATCAGAGCGAAGAGAGTAAACAAGCCTCTTCAGGGTCACTTCAAGAAGGCTGACGTTGCAATGAAGAGAACTCTTAAGGAGTTCAGACTTGCTGACACATCAGCTCTTAATGTTGGAGATATCGTAAAGGCTGACACATTTGCTGCAGGCGACATCGTTGATGTCAGCGGTACAAGCAAGGGTCACGGATTCTCCGGTACGATCAAGCGTCACAACAACTCAAGACTTAAGGAAACTCACGGTACAGGTCCTGTACACAGACACGCAGGTTCTATGGGTGCTTGTTCATCACCTTCAAGAATCTTCAAGGGCAAGGGTATGCCTGGTCAGTACGGTAACGTAAAGGTAACTGTACAGAATCTTGAGATCGTCAAGGTAGACGCAGAAAACAATCTTATCGCAATCAAGGGCGCAATTCCTGGACCAAAGAACGGTACAGTTACAATTTGCGACTGCGTTAAGAAGGCTTAGTGGAAGGAGGAATCATAATGTCACAGATTTCAGTATTTGATATGACAGGCAAAAAGGTTGCCGACACTGAGCTTAACGATGCTATTTTCGGTATCGAGCCAAACAAGGCTATCATGCACGCTATGGTTGTAAATTATCTTGCAAACCAGAGACAGGGCACACAGTCAACTCTTACAAGAACAGAAGTAAGAGGCGGTGGTAGAAAGCCATGGAGACAGAAGGGAACAGGTCACGCAAGACAGGGTTCTATCAGAGCTCCACAGTGGGTACACGGTGGTGTTGCTCTCGGTCCTAAGCCAAGAGATTACAGCTATTCACTTAATAAAAAGGAAAGAAGACTCGGTATGAAGTCTGCACTTTCAACAAAGGTCGTTGACGAGAATCTCGTAGTTGTTGATTCAATCAAGCTCGAGAGCTACAAGACAAAGGCAGTTGTTGAGATGCTCAAGGCACTTGGTGCTGAGGGTAAGGCTCTCATCGTTACAGCAGAGTCTGACAAGACTGTTGTCAAGAGTGCAGCCAACATTCCTGGCGTTAAGACAGCTACTGTAAATACTCTCAGTGTTTACGACATTCTGAACTATGATAAGTTTATCGTTTCTTCAGAGGCTGTAAAGAAGATTGAGGAGGTTTACGCATAATGAGAACTGCTCAAGATATTATTTTAAAGCCAGTTATCACTGAAGACTCTATGGACAGACTTCAGGCTAACAGATACACTTTCAAGGTCGCTAAGGACGCTAACAAGATCGAGATCGCTAAGGCAGTTGAAGAGCTTTTCAACGTAAAGGTAGCTAAGGTAAACACGATCAGCGTTAAGGGTAAGCAGAAGAGAATGGGAAGAAGCGTAGGCTACAGACCAGACTGGAAAAAAGCGATCGTTACTCTTGAGGGTGACAAGACAATCGAATTCTTCGAGGGCTTGTTCTAAATCCTCTAAAAGAGGTGCAGCGTAAGGCTGCATTGCTCCGAAGAACTTCATGAATACCGAGAAGCCTTCGGAAAGGTCTTGCGAGGCGGCGAGGACCGCTCATCATTTCACCGCAGGACGTAAGTATGGAAGGGCGCTTGGCGTGAAAACGCTTTGACCTTTTCGCAAAACTCAGATAAGGAGTGAATTTCAAATGGCAATAAAGAGCTACAAGCCTACAACAGCCGGCAGAAGAGGTATGACAGTTACCGATTATTCCGAGCTTTCAAAGGTTGCTCCATGTAAGTCTCTGCTTGAGCCACTCAAGAAGAACTCAGGTAGAAACAGCTACGGTAGAATCACTGTTCGTCACAGAGGCGGCGGAGTAAGAAGAAAATACCGTGTAATTGATTTTAAGAGAAACAAACTCGATATGAACGCAACAGTTCTTACTATCGAGTACGATCCAAACCGTTCAGCATTCATTGCTCTTGTAGAGTATGAGGACGGCGAGAAGAGATACATCATCGCACCTTATGGTCTTAAGGTCGGTGACGTTATCAGAGCAGGCGCAGACGCAGACATCAAGCCTGGTAATGCACTTGCAATGATAAACATTCCTGTTGGTACTTTCATTCACAACATCGAGCTTTATCCTGGTAAGGGCGCACAGCTCGTTCGTTCAGCAGGAAACATGGCTCAGCTCATGGGTAAGGAAGACAACTACGCACTTGTAAGACTTCCTTCAGGCGAGATGAGAAAGGTCCCTGTAAACTGCATGGCTACAATCGGTCAGGTAGGAAACATCGACCATGAGAACGTAAATATCGGTAAGGCAGGTAGAAAGCGTCATATGGGCTGGAGACCTACCGTTAGAGGTTCTGTAATGAACCCATGCGATCACCCACACGGTGGTGGTGAGGGTCGTGCTCCAGTTGGTAGACCAACTCCAGTTACACCTTGGGGTAAGCCTACAATGGGATACAAGACCCGTGCTAAGCATCATCGCTCCGATAAGTTTATCGTAAAACGCAGAAACGGTAAGTAATGCTGAAAGGAGGCAGATGATCAATGGGTAGAAGTGTCAAGAAGGGACCATACGTACAGGAGGTCCTTTACAAGAGAGTTAAGGCAATGAACGATGCAGGCGAGAAGAAGGTGCTCAAGACATGGAGCAGAGCTTCTACAATATTCCCTGAATTCGTTGGTCACACATTCGCAGTTCACGACGGACGTAAGCACGTTCCTGTATATGTAACAGAGGACATGGTTGGTCACAAGCTGGGAGAGTTCGCTCCAACAAGAACATTCAAGGGTCATGCAGGTTCAAAGACCTCAAACAACGGTAAGTAGTGCGGAAGGAGGAATACAAATGGAAGCAAAAGCAATTCTGAGAAATGCTCGTATTGCTCCTCGTAAGGTACAGATCGTTCTCGATCTGATCAGAGGAAAAGACTATGATGTTGCAATGGCAACAGTAAAGCATACACCAAAGGCTGCAAGTGAATATCTTGAGAAGCTTCTGAAGTCCGCCGCTCACAACGCTGAGAACAACCATAACATGGATAAGAACAACCTTTACGTTGCAGAGTGCTATGTTTGTCCAGGACCGATAATGAAGAGAATCATGCCAAGAGCACAAGGCAGAGCATATAGAATCCTTAAGAGAACATCACACGTTACGATCGTTCTTAAGGAAAAGGAATAAGCTGAAAGAGGAGGTAAACTATGGGACAGAAAGTAAATCCACACGGACTTCGTGTCGGTGTGATTAAGAATTGGGACTCCCGCTGGTTTGCAGAAAAGGGTACTTTTGGCGATACACTGGTTGAGGATTACAACGTTCGTAACTTCATTCTTAAAGAGCTGAATACAAGATCAAAGAATCCAGCAGATAAGTGCGTATACGCCGGCGTTCCAAAAGTAGAGATCGAAAGATTTGCCGATAAGGACGGCGGTCAGAAGGTAAGAATCCACATCCACTGTGCAAAGCCTGGTATCGTAATAGGCAGAGGCGGCGCAGAGATCGAAAAGCTCCGTGCAAACGTTGAAAAGATGATCGGCAAGAGCGTTGCTATCAACATCGTTGAGGTAAAGCAGCCTGACATCAATGCACAGCTCGTTGCAGAAAAGATCGCACATGATCTTGAAGATAGAATCTCATTCAGAAGAGCAATGAAGCAGTCTATCGGCAGAGCAATGAAGCTCGGCGCTAAGGGTATCAAGGTTAGATGCGGCGGCCGTCTTGGCGGTGCAGAGATCGCTAGAGCAGAAACATACCACGAGGGTACAATTCCACTTCAGACGATCAGAGCTGACATCGACTATGGTACAGCTGAGGCACACACAACTTACGGTAGGATCGGCGTTAAGGTATGGATATACAGAGGCGAGGTTCTTAAGGGCGAAGTTGCTGCTTCAGACAAGAGAGAGTCAAACGACAGAAGACGCCAGAACAGAAATGGTAAGCGTGACTTCAATAAGGCTAAAAAAGAGGGAGGTAACAAGTAATGCTGCTTCCAAAGAGAGTTAAGTTCAGAAAACAGCACCGTGGCCGTATGACAGGAAAGGCTATGAGAGGTAACACAGTTTCTCACGGTGAGTATGGTCTTCAGGCTCTTCAGCCTGCTTGGATCACATCAAATCAGATCGAAGCTGCCCGTATCGCAATGACAAGATACATCAAGCGTGGCGGTCAGGTTTGGATCAAGATCTTCCCAGATAAGCCTGCAACAAGAAAGCCTCTTGGAACTCGAATGGGTAAAGGTAAGGGCGCACCTGAGTATTGGGTAGCCGTTGTTAAGCCAGGCAGAGTAATGTTCGAGATCGCAGGAGTACCTGAAGAGACAGCTAGAGAAGCAATGCGTCTTGCAATGCACAAGCTGCCTATCAAGTGTAAGTTCGTTAAAAGAGATACTCAAGAAACGGGTGGTGAGCAATAATGAAGGCTAATGAAATCAAGGATATGACAGTCGACGAGCTCAACAGCAAACTCGCTGAGCTCAAGCAGGAGCTTTTTAACCTTCGTTTCCAGCACGCTGTAAATCAGTTGGAGAATCCTAAGAGACTTCAGGCTGTGAAGAAGGATATTGCTTGTGTAAAGACATTCATTCGTAAGCAAGAGTCCAATGTTCAGTAATTTTCGAAGGGAGGATTAACTGTGAGCGAAGAGAGAAATTTGAGAAAAACCAGAGTTGGCGTTGTAGTTTCCAACAAGATGGATAAGACTATCGTAGTTGCTATCAAGGATAACGTACAGCACCCACTTTACAAGAAGATCATCAAGAGAACAGTTAAGCTTAAGGCACATGACGAAAACAATGTCTGCAATATAGGCGACAAGGTTGAAGTTATGGAAACAAGACCTCTGTCAAAGGACAAGAGATGGCGTCTTGTTAACGTTCTTGAGAAGGCTAAGTAATTAAAACGCAATAGTGCAGGTGGCAGATAACTTCTGCCGACCGCACGTTAAATTCTGAAAGGAGGAACGCACTGTGATACAAATGCAGACTTACCTGAAGGTAGCAGATAACTCCGGAGCAAAGGAGCTTATGTGCATCAGGGTACTCGGCGGAACACGCAGAAAGTATGCAAACATCGGTGACGTTGTAGTTTGTTCTGTTAAAAAGGCAACACCAGGCGGAGTTGTTAAAAAGGGCGACGTTGTTAAAGCAGTAATCGTTCGTTCAGCTAAGGGTCTTCGTCGTGCAGACGGCACATATATCCGTTTTGACGAAAACGCAGCTGTTATTATCAAAGAAGACAAGAACCCAAGAGGTACTCGTATATTTGGACCAGTAGCTAAGGAGCTCAGAGAGAAGGATTATATGAAGATCCTTTCACTTGCTCCAGAAGTTCTTTAATTGGAGGTGTCGTAACAATGAATAAGGTACACGTAAAAACAGGCGACACCGTCGTTATCCTCTCCGGTAAGGACAAGGGTAAGAAGGGCAAGGTCCTGGAAGTTTCCCCTAAGGAGGGAAAGGTAATCGTTGAGGGTCTTAACATTGCTACAAAGCACGTTAAGCCAAGACGTCAGGGCGAGCAGGGCGGCATAGTTGAGGCTGAGGCTGCAATGTACGCTTCAAAGGTACAGGCAGTTTGCCCTAAGTGCGGCAAGCCAACAAGAGTCGCTCATAAGTTCCTTGAGGACGGTACTAAAGTTAGAGTCTGCAAGAACGCAGACTGCGGCGAAGAATTTTAATTAGGAGGATATTACGATGGCTAGACTTAAAGAATATTATGTTAGCGACGTAGCTCCTGCTATGATGAAGAAATTCGAATACGCTAACGTTATGCAGATCCCAAAGCTTGATAAGGTAGTTATCAACGTGGGCTGCGGCGCAGATAAGGATAACAAGAAGGTTATCGATGCTATCATGACTGATCTGGCTGCTATCACAGGACAGAAGCCGATCGTTTGTAAGGCAAAGAAGTCCGTTGCTAACTTCAAGCTCAGAGACGGACAGATCATCGGTGTTAAGGTAACACTGAGAGCTGAGAAAATGTATGAATTCGTTGACAGACTTTTCAACGTAGCATTTCCTCGTGTAAGAGATTTCAGAGGTATCAACCCTAACTCTTTCGACGGCAGAGGCAACTACTCTACTGGTCTTAAGGAGCAGCTGATCTTCCCTGAGATCGAATACGACAAGATAGATAAGGTTCGTGGTATGGATATCAACTTTATCACAACTGCAAAAACTGATGAAGAGGCAAAGGAGCTGCTTTCACTTATGGGTGCTCCATTTGCTGATAAGTAAGAGGAGGATAAAAAATGGCTAAGAAGGCTATGATCAACAAACAGCAGGCTACGCCTAAATATTCCACTCGTGCTTACAACAGATGTAAGATCTGCGGAAGACCTCACGCTTATCTGAGAAAGTTCGGCGTTTGCCGTATCTGTTTCAGAGAGTTGGCTCACGAGGGTAAGATTCCGGGAGTTAAGAAGGCTAGTTGGTAAAAGGAGGTTAACACGCATGCAAATTACTGATACAATAGCGGATCTTCTTACAAGAATCCGTAACGCTAGTACTGCGAAGCACGCAACAGTTGACGTTCCTGCATCTAATATGAAGAAGTCTATTACACAGATCCTCGTAGACGAAGGATACGTTAAGGACTTCAAGATCATTGAAGACGGTAAGCAGGGTATCATTAGAATTACTCTTAAATATGACGAGAACAGAAATCCAGTCATCACAGGACTCAGAAGAGTATCAAAGCCTGGTCTGAGAATTTACGCAAGCTGCGAGGATATGCCAAAGGTTATAAAGGGTCTTGGCATTGCTATCGTATCTACTTCAAAGGGCGTTATCACAGACAAGAAGGCTAGAGAGCTGAATGTCGGCGGAGAAGTTCTCGCATTCATCTGGTAAGGAGGACTAAGTTATGTCAAGAATAGGTATTAAGCCAATTAGTGTTCCTGCAGGTGTAGAGGTTACTGTTGCAGACGGAAACGTAGTTACAGTAAAGGGTCCTAAGGGTTCACTCACAAAAGAGTTCCACAAGGATATGATAATAAAGTGTGCAGACGGCGTGATCACAGTAGAGCGTCCTTCAGAGGATAAGCTCCACAAGTCACTGCACGGTCTGACAAGAACACTCGTACACAACATGGTAGAGGGTGTTACAGAGGGTTTCGCAAAGAAGCTTGAGATCGTTGGTGTAGGTTACAGAGCACAGAAGCAGGGCAAAGACCTTGTTCTCAACCTTGGTTTTTCTCATCAGGTAATCGTACCTGAAACAGATACTATCAAGATCGACGTACCTGACGCAAACCACATCGTAATTTCAGGTTGCGACAAGCAGGAAGTAGGTCAGTTTGCTTGTGAGATCCGTGAGAAGCGTCCACCAGAGCCTTATAAGGGTAAGGGTATTCGTTACGAAGGCGAGTATGTTATCCGTAAGGAAGGTAAGGCTGGTAAGGGCAGCAAGAAGTAATAAAAGGAGAGAATTACTATGGTTAAAAAGCTTGACAAGGCTAAGGCAAGAGCAAAAAGACATCAGAGAGTCCGCAACAAGATCAACGGAACAGCTGATTGTCCTCGCCTCAACGTATTCCGCTCCTCTAAGCATATTTATGCACAGGTTATCGACGACGTAAACGGCGTAACACTTTGCAGCGCTTCCTCAATGTCCAAGGACTTTGAAGGCAACGGCGGCAACAAGGAAGGCGCTCGTAAGGTCGGCGAAATGATCGCTCAGGCGGCTAAGGCAAAGGGCATCGAGAATGTCGTATTCGACAGAGGCGGCTACCTTTACCACGGACGTGTTCAGGAGTTGGCAGACGGAGCCCGTGAAGGCGGACTTAAGTTCTAAAGAGGAGGGTAAACATTGGCTTTAATAGATGCTTCAAACATGGAACTTACTGAAAAGGTCGTTGCAATTAACAGAGTATCAAAGACTGTTAAGGGCGGCCGTATAATGAAGTTCTCAGTCCTCGTAGTAGTAGGCGACGGAAACGGAGTAGTAGGTTTCGGAATCGGTAAATCAGGAGAAGTTCCTGACGCAATCAGAAAGGCAATCCAGGACGCCAAGAAGAACCTTATCAGAATTTCACTTAAGGGAACAACGATCCCACACGAAATTATCGGTAAGTTCGGTGCAGGCGAGGTTCTTCTCAAGCCTGCAGCACCAGGTACTGGAGTTATCGCAGGCGGCACAGTAAGAGCCGTTGTAGAAGCTGCTGGAATTAAGGATATCAGAGCTAAGCAGCTCCGTTCAAACAATCCTTACAACGCAGTAAGAGCTACAATAAGCGGTCTTGCTAACATCAGAAGCGCTGAAACAGTAGCAGCTCTCAGAGGCAAGACAGTTAAAGAAATTACAGGCTAAGGAGGATAACAGTTATGGCAATTAACATCGAACTGATAAAGAGCCTTAACGGAAGAAGCGATAAGCAGGTCGCTACCGCTAATTCACTGGGTCTCAGAAAAATCGGGGATAAGACTTGTCAGCCTGACAATCCTCAGACAAAGGGAAAGGTAAAGGTTATCTCCCATCTTATTAAAGTAACTGAAGCATAAGGAGGTGCAATCTGAATGAAACTGCACGAATTATCACCTGTTGCAGGCTCCGTAAAGGAGAGCAAGCGCAAGGGCAGAGGTCACGGTTCTGGTAACGGAAAGACCGCAGGCAAGGGACATAAGGGTCAGAAGGCTCGTTCCGGCGGCGGAATAAGACCGGGCTTTGAAGGCGGACAGACAATGCTCGCAAGAAGAATCCCTAAGCGTGGATTCAACAATATTTTCGCAACAAAGTATGCTATCGTAAATGTATCTGATCTTGATAGATTTGTTGACGGCACAGTTGTTGATACTGAGCTTCTTAAAGCTTCAGGCATCATCAAGAAGGAACTTGACGGCGTCAAGATCCTCGGAAACGGCGAATTAACTAAAAACCTTACCGTTAAGGCTGCTAAGTTCTCAGCAGCTGCTAAGGAAAAGATTGAAAAGGCAGGCGGGAAGGTTGAGGTGATGTAATTGTGATAGAGACATTTCGTAATGCCTGGAGAGTTCCGGAATTAAGAAAAAAACTTCTATTTACTTTTTTCATCATCATCATCTACAGAGTCGGCGGTACAGTTCCTGTGCCTTACCTTGACTCAGTCGCATTGTCAGCATGGTTTGAACAGAGTGCTTCGTCAGGTGACTTTTTCAGCTATCTGAACGTTCTGTCAGGAGGTAACTTTTCAAAAGCTACTCTCTTGGCGCTCTCCGTTTCACCTTATATCAATGCACAAATTATCATTCAGCTTCTGACCTACGCTCTCCCACCGCTGGAAAGACTCCAGAAGGAAGGTCCTGAGGGTAGAAAGAAACTTAACAAGATAACAAAATATGCGTCACTTGCTATTGCTATCTTCCAGGCGTGGGCATATTACCTCACCATGAAGAAAGCGGGTGCTTGTGTTTACACAGATGGATTTAGCAAGATATTCGCAGAGATAGTTATTATCGCTTGCTTTACAGCAGGTGCGTCACTGACAATCTGGCTTGGTGATGAGATCAACGAGAAGGGTATCGGAAACGGTATCTCAATGCTCCTGTTCGCAGGTATCATTGCAAGAGGTCCTTCAGCAGTTATCGGTCTGTTCGATTACATGAAGACAGGCGAGGCTAAGAACATCATTCTCGTAATTGCTATCCTTGTTGTATTCATTCTGATGATAGGCTTTATCATCTTTATGAACGAGGCTGAAAGAAGAATACCGATACAGTACGCTAAGAGAGTAGTCGGCAGAAAACAGTACGGCGGTCAGAATACTTTTATTCCGATCAAGATCGCAATGAGCGGCGTTATGCCTATCATCTTTGCAATGGCTTTCATGTCACTGCCTTCAACACTCAAAATGTTCATTGAACCAAAGAGCGGAAGCTTCTACGATCACTTCCTTCACTGGTTCGAGTACACTCATCCGTTCTACGCTTGTCTGTACTTTGTGCTGATAATCGGCTTCAACTATTTCTATGTTTCGATGCAGTATAACCCACTTGAGATCGCAAACAACCTCAGACAGAACAACGGCGGTATCCCTGGTATCAGACCAGGTAGACCAACTTCCGATTATCTGAAGAAGGTTTTGTCAAAGATAACATTGGTAGGAGCTGTGTTCCTCGGAATAATCGCTATCTTCCCTATTATCTTCACTTCGATCACAAAGATGAATATTGCAATGGGCGGTACTTCGATACTCATCGTTGTATCAGTTGCTCTTGAAACTGCAAGAACTATGGAATCTCAAATGATGATGCGTCATCATAAGGGCTTCCTTGAATAAACCATAGGCTTTACGTTTGAGATAAAAAGGAGTTAAAAATGAATATTATTCTTTTAGGCGCTCCCGGTGCGGGAAAAGGAACTCAGGCTGAGGTTATCTGCAAGGCTCTGAACATTCCTACTATTTCTACAGGCAATATGCTCAGAGCTGCTGTTAAGGCTGGCACTGAGTACGGTCTCAAGGCTAAGGCTGCTATGGACGCAGGCGACCTTGTATCAGACGATATCGTAATTGGTATCCTTAAGGACAGGATCGCTGAGCCTGACGCTCAGAACGGTTTCATTCTGGACGGTTTCCCAAGAACAGTTCCTCAGGCTGAGGCTCTTGACGCTATGGGCGTTAAGATAGACAAGGTCATAGAGATATATGTTCCTGACGAGACTATTCAGCAGAGACTTTCAGGCAGAAGAGTTTGCCTCGACTGTGGCGCTACTTACCACACAGCTTTCAAGCCTTCAAAGGTAGAGGGCGTGTGCGATGTTTGCGGAAAGCCGATCGTTATCCGTAAGGACGACGAGCCTGCAACAGTTATCAGCAGACTTCAGACATATCACAAATCAACCGCTCCTCTTAAAGATTACTACGGCAAGCAGGGTAAGCTCGTTACTGTTGAGGGACAGGATAAGGTAGAGGACACTTCAAAGCTTGTTCTCGAAGCTGTTAAGGCATAGATCCGAGGCGTTTTTAATGATATGCGTTAAATCCAATAAAGAGATCGAGAAAATGCAGAAGGCGGGCGCAATAACCGCCGGAGCATTGATCGCTGCGGGCGAGGCTATCAGACCGGGTATGACTACCTACGAGCTTGATAAAGTCGTTCACAGATATATCACTTCTCATGGTGCAAAGCCAAGCTTCCTTGGCTACGGCGGATTTCCAGGCTCAGCCTGCATTTCCGTCAACGATGAGATAATCCATGGTATCCCCGGTCCACGCAAGCTTTGCGAGGGCGACATAGTTTCAGTAGACGTTGGTGCTTACATTGACGGCTATCACGGAGATTCCTGCAAGACCTTTGCTGTAGGCAAGATTTCCCCTGAAGCAGAGGCTCTGATGAAGTCCACCGAAGAAAGTCTGTATCTTGCAATAGATATGGTAAAGCCGGGCGTTAGACTTGGCGACTTGGGTGCGGCCATTCAGAAATACAATGAGGACAACGGCTACTCCGTTGTAAGACAGTTCGTAGGTCACGGTGTGGGCAAAAACCTGCACGAAGATCCGGAAGTTCCAAACTATGGCAAGGCTGGTCACGGCATCAGACTTGTGGCAGGTATGGTAATAGCCATAGAGCCTATGATAAACATGGGTACGGCTGATATCAAGACAATGCCTGACGGTTGGACTGTCAAGACAAAAGACGGAAAGTGGGCGGCTCATTTTGAGCATACAATCGCAGTTACTCCTGACGGGGCAGTTATCCTGACCAAAGTATGACGGAGAAAAGCGTTGTAGATATACCGATCGGTTCAGTGGTGCTTGCGAACGCAGGCCGTGATAAGGGCAGATATTTTGTTGCGGTAGCTGCCAGCGGCGGTTTTGTGTATATCGCAGACGGCAAGGAGCGTAAGCTTGAAAAGCCAAAGCGTAAAAACATAAAACACATTTCACCTGCGGGCGTCAACATCAGCACTGATGAGCTGACAAACAGGAAATTAAGACGGCTGATACAAGGTTTTGACCCAAACCGTGTTACAGCAGACCAAAACCTTTTAGATGGGGAGGTTTTTTAATGTCAAAGGAAGACGTTATCGAACTTGAGGGAACGGTAATTGAGGCTAAGCCAAATGCAACGTTTCTGGTAGAACTTTCAAACGGTCATAAAATCCTTGCTCATATTTCGGGTAAGCTGCGTATGAATTATATTCGTATCGTGCCCGGAGATAAGGTAACGGTCGAAATGTCACCGTATGACTTGACAAAGGGAAGAATCACATGGAGAGCTAAGTAAGCTTTCCCGTAAGTTTAAGAATTTTTAATTCTTGTCGCTAAATTCAAAGGAGGTATTTCAATGAAAGTAAGACCTTCAGTTAAGCCTATCTGCGAGAAGTGCAAGGTAATCAAGAGAAAAGGCAAGGTTATGGTAATCTGCCAGAATCCTAAGCACAAACAACGTCAGGGCTAACAAACCAATAATGGAGGTGCAGCTAAATAATGGCTCGTATTGCTGGTATCGACCTGCCAAAGGATAAGAGAATTGAAATTGCTCTTACTTATATCTATGGTATAGGTCAGAAAACTGCTACTAAGATTCTTAATGAAACAGGCGTAAATCCTGACACAAGAGTTAAGGATATGTCTGAGGACGATGTAGCTAAATTGCGTGAATATATTGACCATAACATCACTGTTGAGGGTGACCTCAGAAGAAATGTTGCGCTCAATATCAAGAGATTGACAGAAATCGGTTGTTATCGTGGTCTTCGTCACAGAAGAGGTCTCCCAGTTAGAGGTCAGAGAACAAAGACCAACGCAAGAACTCGTAAGGGTCCTGTAAAGACAATCGCTAATAAGAAGAAGTAAGGAGGGTGTGAACAATGGCTCAGGCTAAGAAGAAGACTACTATTCGTCGTCGTCGTGAAAGAAAGAACATTGAACAGGGACAGGTTCATATCCAGTCTACTTTTAACAACACTATCGTAACTATTACAGATATGCAGGGCAATGCTATTTCTTGGGCATCTGCCGGCGGACTCGGCTTCAGAGGTTCTAAGAAGTCTACTCCATTCGCTGCTCAGACAGCTGCTGAAACTGCTGCAAGAGCTGCTAAGGAGCATGGCCTTAAGACAGTTGAAGTTTTTGTAAAGGGACCTGGTGCTGGCCGTGAGGCTGCAATCAGAGCTTTGCAGTCTGAGGATCTTGAAGTTAGACTTATCAAGGATGTAACTCCGATCCCTCACAATGGATGCCGTCCTCCAAAGAGAAGACGTGTATAGTTTATAAGACAATTTGAGTTTGTAGTTTACTCAAAGTCGGGTAAGCAATTCGGCTAAGACCCGATAACATTTAGAAAACGGAGGTATTTACCATGGCAGTAAATAGAGAACCAATACTCAAGAGATGTAAATCTCTCGGAATCAGCCCAGCAGTTATGGGTATCGCTAAGGAAACAAAGCGTGATCCTAACGCTAACAAGAGAAAGAAAGTTTCAGAATACGGTATGCAGCTTAAGGAAAAGCAGAAGCTCAAGTTCATCTACGGCGTTCTTGAGAAGCAGTTCCGTCATCTGTTCGAGCTTGCTGAGAAAATGGAGGGTCAGGCCGGTGCTAACCTCATTACTCTTCTCGAGTCAAGACTTGACAATGTTGTATACAGAATGGGTCTTTCAATGACAAGAAGAGAGGCTCGTCAGCTCGTTGTTCACGGTCATTATCTTGTTAACGGCAAGAGAGTTGACATTCCTTCTTACAGAATCAAGGAAGGCGATGTTATCTCACTTAAGGAAAACAGCAAGAAGAGCGAGAAGTTCAAGCAGATCATTGAGGCTAACGCTTCAAAGGCAGCTCCTACATGGCTTGATGTAAACAAGGACAACCAGACAGCTAAGGTTCTTCGTATGCCTGTTAAGGAAGACCTTGACTATGACATCGAGGAGCACCTCATCGTCGAGTTGTATTCTAAATAATGTATTGATAGTGGTTCTTACGGTATGCACTCTTCAAGAGTGCGTATCGGAGAAATACTTGATATGTTTTTGGAAGTGTATGTGTTATTGATCATATAAAACAATCGAGTTTGAAAACAGGAGGGTCTTAAATGCTTGAAAAAATAGAAAAGCCTGAAATCGAAACAGCCGAGCTAAAGAGCAACGGAACATACGGCAAGTTTATTCTCGAGCCTCTGGAGCGTGGCTATGGTATTACGCTCGGAAATAGTCTGAGACGTGTACTGCTCTCCTCTTTGCCAGGCGTCGCCGTTACATCGGTAAAGATCGACGGTGTACACCACGAACTATCAACAATTCCCGGAGTTAAGGAAGATGTTACTGAGATCATTCTTAACCTCAAGGGTTTAACTGCAAAGCTTTACGGCGAGGGTCCTAAGACTATCTACATTGAGGCCGAGGGCGAGTGCGTTGTCACTGCCGGCGACATCAAGACAGATTCTGAGGTGGACATTCTTGTTCCTGATATGCACATTGCAACTTTGGGACCGGGCGCAAAGCTTTATATGGAAATTGTCATCGACAGAGGTCGTGGATATGTTTCTGCGGAAAAGAACAAGGCGCTTATGCCTAACGCCCCTATTGGTGTTATTGCAGTAGACAGTATTTATACGCCTGTATTAAAGGTGAACTTCACGGTTGACAACACCCGTGTTGGACAGATCACCGATTTTGATAAGCTGACATTGGAGGTTTGGACCGACGGTACTATCTCCGCTAAGGAAGCTGTATCAATGGCAGCCAAACTCCTCAACGAGCATCTGAATCTCTTTGTTGATCTCTCAGAAGAGACTAACGTTGTAGAGATGATGGTTGAAAAGGATGAAAAGGGCAAGGAAAAGATCCTTGAGATGACCATTGAGGAACTTGACTTATCTGTGCGTTCATTTAACTGTCTGAAGCGTGCAGGAATTAACACGGTTAACGATTTGATTGAAAAGTCTGCTGAAGAAATGATGAAGGTAAGAAACCTTGGTAAGAAGTCATTTGACGAGGTCAAGGAAAAGCTTCATTCATTGGGTTACGACCTTAATTCAGAGGACGATAATTAAAGTAAGGAGTGAAAATCTATGCCAGGCACAAGAAAGCTGGGAAGAACTAGCGACCAGAGAAAAGCAATGCTCAGAGCTATGGTTACTTATCTTCTCGAAAACGGTAAGATTGAAACCACTGTAACAAGAGCTAAGGAAGTTGCTGCTATGACTGAGAAAATGATTACTCTCGGCAAGGCAGGCGACCTTCACTCAAAGCGTCAGGTACTTTCTTATGTAACTAAGGAAGACGTAGCTAAGAAGCTGTTTGACAACATTGCACCTTCATATGAGGGCAGAAACGGCGGTTATACAAAGATCATCAAGATCGGACCACGTCGTGGCGACGCTGCTGAAATGGCTATCATTCAGTTGGTTTAATAAATTTTGCATAGCATTCAAGGCTGTATCCGTAAGGGTACAGCCTTTTTTATGTGCTAATATGGGGCTTTGTATTTGGGTATAGACGGGCAAACGCTGTTCGCCCCTATGTTTGTTGCGGTTGCTTGTGCTTATTTTAGAAGCTCGTTACCTAAAAGGTCAATGAATTTCTTGCCTGCTGTGCCGTTTTGTGAATAGCCGTGGTTTTTGAGTATATTGTTCACGGCTTTCTGAGTACCTGCACCGAAAATATCGTTTTTATCAAGGTTGATATTGTGCATACCCTTTTTCTTTGCAAGCATAAGAAGATATTTCAGTGCAAGGACACCATTGCCTTTATCGCCTTTTTTGTAGCCTGTGGTATCGAGATTTTTTGCGTTGGAAGGGTAAAGGTTAAGGCACTTTTTCTTCATTATGGCAGGGTAGTCTTTGTAGGCGTAGTTGCAATCACAGCGGTCGGAAACACCGTTTACAGTTCCTTTGCTTGTATACTGCCACATTCCATAGTTTGATATGGCAGGCTTTGCAACGTCAAAGTGTGCCACCCAAATGTCGTAGCGGTTTTTTACGGAGTCTGATACTTTGCGCTTGAAAAAGTTTGCGTAGCTGTAGACAGCCGCATAGTAGCCGTTGCTTTCGAGATAGTCGCAGAAGGCTTCTATAATTTTGTTTATGGCAGCGTTTGGAAGTTCACTTTGGGAAGCGTCCTCGATATCAAAGGCGAGGGGATATTCAAACTTCTTGCCTTTGACCGCTTCAAGAAAAGTTTTCGCTTCCGCAAGTGCATCGGCTTCTGTGAGGGCGTAGGAATACCAGTATGTGCCGATATTAAGACCAGCTTTTCTGGCGGCGGCATAGTTCTTCTCGAAATTTTCGTCTTTTTGACCGATGTACTTGCCGTAGCCTGCGTTTATCATCACAAAGCTGTAACCCTGTGACTTCACCTTGTCAAAATCTATTCTCCCCTGCCAATGGGAAACGTCTATGCCCTTAGCTTTTTCCATTGCCGTCACCTCCAGATTTTTTTGCTGTCTGTACTCCAAAGTAAAATGATATCACCACGGTGAAAACTGTGATGAACTGCTCTCCGCTGACTATCCCTTTCAGCGTGAGGAAACAGAACACGCTTGTCATAAGCAGTGTGACAAGCGATTTTACGTCAATGAGCTTTGCGAATTTTTCTTTCATGAATATCTCTCCCTTTCCATGTCTGTTATCTTTTGTTCCGCTGCCGCCATTCTGGATATGAGTGCGTTATGCTCGGAAACTGTTTGTTCCAGCCTATCTATTCTATATATAATAAGCCGTTCGGTGGCTTCCTGTGACTTTTTGTTTTCTTTAGCTCCCGAACGAGCTATTATAAGCTGGCAGGCTATGCTGGCGGCCGCCGCTATGAACGCCGCTATTACTGCTTCCATGTTTATCACCTCCTACTTATCCCGAAAAAGAGGTGTTTTGTTGCATAAAAAATGCAACAATTGCAGAATTGTTGCCAAATTAAAATATAAATCATTTGTTTGCACAGTTTTGGTGCGGCACTTTTGTGCATTGGTCACATACTTTCATGAACAGAAAAGATATTTGTTAAGACGTAAAAAAACCACGGCTGAGTTTACATTCAGCCGTGGTTTTTGTTTTTAGTATGGTCTTATCTCTCAGGCAGAAGCATTGCAGCCGCAATATATGCGATAACTCCTGCACCGCCTGCACAGCCTATAAGCACTGCACAGATACGGACTATGTTCACGTCGATGTTGAAATACTCCGCTAGTCCTGCGCAAACGCCTGAAATTATCCTGCCTTCTCTTAATTTGTAAAGTGGCTTTGCCATTTCTATCACTCCTTATCTGAAATTAAGCGAAATTTCGCCGATACCGTTGTCAATGTCAAGTTTTATTTTGTAGAGAAGCTCGTTCTCTTCTGTTGTGCTATTTATATTCACTTTGCTGTCTGATTTTATCTTGTAGTCGTTTTTGCAGCCGTCAATATCAAAATTTATACTTCCTATGCCGCCGTCTATATCAGCGTCGCCGAGAAGCTTTCCTGAAAAGTCTGTTTCGCCTACCCCACAGTCAAAGTCGGAATCGTTAAAAGTGCAGTCTTTGAAAACTGTTTTTCCTACTCCAAGGTCAAAGTCGGCTTCATTTTTGCAGGTGACGTTAATGACCTCTGAGCTTCCTGCACCGAAATCTATGTCGAGGTTTTCACATATCAGGTCTGAAAGCTTCATTTGTCCTGCGCCTGCGTCTATCTTTACAGTGTCAAACGCTTTTTCAGGAAGCTCTATAGTCAGCGTAGGCTGACTTCCGTCAAAGGAGATATATCCGCCTTTAAGGTGCAAAAGGCTGTCGGCGGTCTTGACCTGAAGCTTGCTGTTTGATGACGAAAAATTTATCTTCTCTGGGAGATTTTCTCCTGTGACGTGGATGTTTTCGTCACTGCTCTTTTTGATGTTGAGATCCCCTGCGGAGAAGTCGATCTCCATATTATCTATAGTGGCAACCTCAAAAGTTTCGTTGTAGGAATAACGCTTGCCAAGGCTTTTGGTGTTTGTGACCTTGATAAGCACCACGCCCACAATGAAAAGCACTATCCCGATAATAAATATCGTCAAAAAAAATGGGAAACGTCTGCGTTTTACGTCGCCAGTGTTATCATATTTTGCCATTACGCCACCGCCTTTGAGCTTACAAACCTATGGACAAAGTTTGTGAATTTGTTGAAAAGGCTTACACAGCCACGCCATATGCACCTTATAACAGGCATTACGATCATGCCTCCAAGTCCGATACAAATAAGTCCTGCACCGATAAGGGCAATGCCTGCGGGATAGACCGTGAAAAGTGTTACTATACCGCCTATTGTAAGGGAGAAGCCTGTTGCGAAAACTGCAATTATTATGCTTAAAAGTGCGCAAAGTATCGCCAAGGCTATTGCGGCAAAGGCACACATAAGGCTGAACCATATTGGGCTTGTGATGATGATAACAAGAAGCTTTGAGAGAGAATTGCCGTTCTGTGGCACATTATTGTCAGTATCACGAGCCTGTGAGGGGTCAGCGGCGGCTTCCATTTGAAATACCGAGTCGCCCTGTGGGTGTATGCCACTGTCCTGTAAAATTTTGTTGGCAAGCTCTTCGGGCGAGCCGAGGTTTGCGGCAGTTTCAGCTTCATGGGCTGCACCTGCATCAAGAAATATCTCCTCATAAAAACCCATTGCGTCATTTATTTCATCTTCGGCAAGTCCGCCGTCTTCAAGCGATCTGCGCAGTTGGGTAAGATACTCAAGTCTGTTCATGTGTTTTCTCCACCTTTTTCTAATAATATACGGTCTACCATATTCTTATGCTTCTTCCACTCTCTGCGGTATTCTTCAAGAGCTTTTTCTCCCTTTGGGGTAACGTGATAATAACGTCTGTTCCTGCCCATATATTCCTTATCGTAGGTTTCAAGCAGCTCGTTTTTTTGAAGCCGTTTCAGTACAGGATACAATGTGGATTCTGAAACGTCCACCGCACTGCGTATGAACTGCGTTATCTCATATCCATAGGTATCCTCTCTGTCTACCACTGACAGTACCATGGAATCAAGCAGTCCTGCACTTATTGGAAAGCCCATTTACTCTCTCCTCTCTTTAGTCAGCTCAGTTATTATATAGATCTATAATACTATATCGTTGAATATATTATACGTCATATAATATTATTTGTCAAGGGGTAAAATCAATTTTTTTGTTATCATCACTTTATGCGAGTTAGTTTAGAGTAATTGTTTGTTGAAAATTCCTAGACAGCCTTGAAGAAGCTTCTGCGCACATGGATATTTCCCATATGCCTGCGAGAGTAAAGTGTGCAATGCTTGGCTGGCGGACGCTTTCTGAGGCGCTGAAAGGTAAATAGGGTATAAAAATTCCGCTGAGAGAGTTCTCAGCGGTCTTTTTCTATTCTGCTTTAGAAGTATTTTCTTTCTCCGTCTTGCTGTCAGCCTTTGAACTATCATTCTTTTTGCTGTCAGCGGATTTTTCTTCCGTGTCCTTTATGGAGCTTGCAAGGTGGGTGAAGTCGGGGAGCTTATCCCTTGTTAGAGTGAGATTGTTGTTATACATCTTGATAAGCTCGGCGGCGGTGTTGTTTTCTTCAGCAAGCTTGCCGTCATCGGTCATAAGATAATTTCCGCCCCATTGACCTATGAATGCCCACATGGCTTTTTCGTCTGCAATGCTCTGTATGTCAGGGAAGCTTCCACATTCGCTCATTGCGATAGGCTTATTCTTTGATATGCTTTGCAGGAAAAGCATTATGTTCACCTGTGCGTCCTTATTGCCGTCGTCATAAACATCGCAGGAAAGCACGTCGCAGTATTCGTCGCCCACATACCAATCGGCATTCTGTGCTGACCATACCCATATGAGATTGTTCAGCTTGTGGTATTTCGTCTGACGCTCGTACATAAGCTTCCAAAGCCATTTGTAGGCTTCCTTGTCATTGCCCCACCAGAAATCGCCGTTGCTGGCTTCGTGGAGCGGTCGCCAAAGCACTGCTATTCCTTCATCACGGAGGGTGGAGAGTTTCTCAGATATGGTGTCGATATCCTCAACGACAGCAACACATTCTTTGCTTACCTTGCCGTCCTTTTGAAGCTTTTTGATATCCTCAAGGCTGAGTTGTGCAATATTTTCCTTTGTAACTGCCTTTTTGATGTCAAAATCCGTCTGGTCGGCATAATATTCACGCTTGTCGTCAGGGGCAGCCCAGTGCCACATATAGCCCACTATGCCGTCCTTTGAAGCCCAATCCATGGCGATGTTCATCTCGGTGTCGGTGGTAATGCTGTCCTTTTCAGTGGCAAGCATAAGGTCGCCAAAACGTATTGCAGGGTATTTTCCTGTGGTTTTGTATATCATGTCTGTTTCAGCAGATGTGCCGATGGTGTCATGCTGACCCAAAAGCACCTGCTTGCCGTAGCTTTCACAAAGATACTGATAAAGCGCTTTTGCGTTGTAGTCGGAGTCTTTGTTTGAAAGAGCAGGCTTTGATATAGTAAGGTCAAGCTTTGATATATCCTCGCTTGCGGTGAGGGTCAGGCAGTCAACGTCAAGTCCGCCGTCCACAGGGATAATGGATATTGCCGTCTTGCCTTTTTCTATGTAGATGTTCTTGAAAGTCACCTTTTCAAACTTGCCCGAGCCGCTGGCTGAGAAATGCTGAAGCTTTTTGCCGTTCACAGCTATGCCGTTCACGCATGGAACGTCGGAAGCCACTGTTATGGTAAGGTTATAATACTGTGAGTCGGTAAGCTCGATCTCTCTTGACCAATCTTCCTCAGTGGAAATGTTCGTCACATAACCCTTGCCCTTGTAGCCCTTGCGGTCGCTTTTTACTTTCGCCTTGCCTGAAACTGAGCCTGTTTCGGCTTCAACGCTTTTTGAAAACTTTACATAAGGTATGGCGTTTGCCACTATCTTTGTTTCTTCGTAGCTTTTTAATGCCTGCTCGTCAGCCTTGCTGTCATCGTTTGTCTGTTTCTTTGTTGTGGTTACAACAGATGTTTTTTCGGGGGCGGTCATGCTCTCGTTTCTGCCTATCTGCACTCCGCAGCCTGACAGCGTGCAAATTGCTGCAACAGCCGCTGCCATTATCCGATAATGTCTCATTTCAATATCCTCTCAAATTTTGTCTTTTGCTCAGAATGTGAGCGTGTATGTTTTACCTGTTTCCGTGTCAAACTCTGCTGCGCCGTCTGTGTACAAGGTCTGTACCTCGCTGCTTGCAGTGTGTACCTTTACACTGTCACACACTATCCTGCATTTATTTCCGCACCTTGAGTGAATGTGGCAGGCTGTTATCTTTGAGTCTTTCCACTCAAGGTCGATAACAAAGCCGCCTCTTGCACAAAGTCCTTTGAAGCTGCCCTCCGACCATTCTTTAGGCAGTGCAGGCAGGAGAATTATCTCGCCGTTCTCGCTTTGCAAAAGTGCCTCCGTGATACCAGCTGTGCCACCGAAGTTTCCGTCTATCTGGAAAGGAGGGTGCATATCGAACATATTCTCGCTTGTGGAGTTTGAAAGAAGTGCTATAACATTTTCGTACACTTTTTCACCGTCAAAAAGTCTTGCCCAGTGGTTTATTATCCATGCCCTTGACCAGCCTGTGTGTCCGCCACCGTGTGAAAGACGTCTTTCAAGGGTAGCCCTTGCGGCTTTGGCAAGCTCAGGGGTCTTTCGCATTGTTATGATGTCAGCAGGATAGAGTGCGAAAAGCTGTGAGATGTGCCTGTGACCAGGCTCTACCTCGTCATAGTCCTCTGCCCATTCCATTATCTGACCGTATTTGCCTATCTCAGGCGCAGGAAGTCTGTCTCTGGCTTCAAGGACTTTCTTTCTGAAACCTCCGTCAGTTTCAAGTATTTTTGAAGCTTCCGCAACGGCAGTGAAAAGCTCATAGATTATCTGGCTGTCCATAGACGGACCTATGCAGACAGAGCCTTTTGAGCCTGAAGCTGTGAGATAGGTATTCTCAGGGGAAACTGACGGGCAGGTAACAAGTCTGCCCTTTTTGTCTTCGATAAGGAAGTCAAGGAAAAATTCTGCCGCTTCTTTCAGGGTGTCATATTTCTCGCTGAGAAACTCTCTGTCCTGAACATAGAGATAATGCTCCCATATGTGCAGGCAGAGCCATGCCGCACCCATTGGCCATTGTGTTCCGGGTATCCACAAGTCCTGCGGTGCGGTGTCGCCCCATATGTCGGTGTTATGGTGACAGACAAAGCCACGGCAGCCATACATATTTCTTGCGGTCTTTCTGCCGTTTGGACGGAGCTTCTCGATATGGTCGATAAGAGGCATATGAAGCTCTGAGAGATTACAGTTCTCTGCACACCAATAGTTCATTTCGGTATTGATATTGATAGTGAATTTACAGCCCCAAGCAGGCCACATATCCTTGTTCCAAATGCCTTGGAGATTTGTAGGCAGGGTCTTTTCTCGGCTGCCTGCAATAAGAAGATACCTGCCGAAATTGTGATACATTTCAATAAGCTTGTTGTCGGGATCGCCCTCTTTCACAAGTGCAAGTCTTTCGTCTGTAGGCAGTGTGGAATTACCTGAGCTGTTGTCGCAAAGGGCGATATTCGCACGGTCATAGTATGACTTGTAGTCTGCGATATGGTCAGCTTTAAGCTGTGCGTAACTTTTCTCTTCGGCTCTTTCAACGTCAAAGACAGCCTGTCCCTTGTAATCCTCACAGCGGTAGCTTGTCTGTGCGCCAAGAAGGATAGTCACCTCGTCGCAGTCCTCACAGGTTATGAAGCTTCCGTACGGATAGACCTTTCCGCCCTTGTGGAGTACCTTTATATAAGCGGCAAAGTTTATGCCGTCCTCAGAACCGCAGCCACCGTAAAAGAGGATATCGTTGGCATGAACGGGCGAGTTATCATCAAAATAATCATCTCTGCCGTCAATGCGTACACGGACGCTTATCGCCTTTTTCTCGGAAGCTGTTATGTGCATAACAAGCACTTGATCGGGCTGTGAGATAAACATTTCTCTTGTGTAGTCAACGCCGTTTATGGCATATTCTGTGGTGCAGACAGCGGTGTTAAGGTCAAGGCTTCTGCTCTTGAAGTCACATTCGCTCTCTTTATAATGTATAACGTTCATGTCGCCCAGTGGCATATAGTGCCTTTGATTTACAGGCGTGCCGCAGAAAGCGTCATTGATTATTTTTTCAGCCTCGTTTATTTTCTCCTCAAAAAGCAGTTTTCTCACTTTTTCGAGATTAGGCAGTGCGGACTTATTATTTCTTTCACGGAAGCCGCCTGACCAGACGGAGTCCTCATTGAGCTGAATCCTCTCTTCAAGTGGCTGAGAGAACACCATTGCGCCTATCCTGCCGTTTCCAAGGGGCAGTGCTTTGTTCCAATCGTCTGCAGGGGTCTTATACCAAAGAAGTGCGGAAGTATCCATAGCTAATCCTTTCATTATCTGTATATATCTGTATTTTAATATGGTTGTAGGTTACAATCCCTTATATTATAGCATATTTTGTTTTGGTTGACAAGGGGGAGAGGGTGTGCTTGTGAGGCATTCAGAAAATGTTGACATGGAAGATAGTTTGTGATACAATAAAGGTATATAACAAAAGGGGGAGCGCATATGTCTATAGATAAGGCAGATTGGCACTGGGACGACGCTGAAAAGCTGTATAGGAAAACAAATAATGTGGAGGGCAAGCTTACCGAAGAACAGCAGGAAGAAATATGGCTGTTGGCTTCAAATCATATAGGATTATTTTTAAGGTGGCTTATTGACAGGGGTTTTAACGAGCTTATTGATGAAAGTGACGAGGAATCCTGTGTGCAGGTCCGTGAGGGCAAAATGAGCGGTGCGGAATATCTTATGCACATATTGGACGGTGCATTTTGTGAAAATGATATAAAACCCAATGTCCGTGACTTTGCGGTAAATTATTACGATAAGCAGTATTTTAATGATTATGGTAAAACTTGTCCTGCTAAAGATCTGTGTGTGCCGTGCTATAGCTTTATATCAGGTGACGATGACTACAACGCCCTGAGACCTCTTATAGACGAAGCATACGAAGAATATTGTCGTGAGAAATAACAAAACCAGTGTAAGCCCACAGCAGGCTTTCACTGGTTTTTTTATCATTTATAAAAAGTTTAACAATATTTTATACGCTGCTTTTTATGTGCGAATTTTTTCTGCAATGAGCTGAAAAGCGTCAAAAATCTCTTCTCCCGAACGTCCCAAGGCTCTTATGGCTATGCCACGTTCCGTGTGGGTGGCGCAAAGCTGTGTGCCGTCAGGGTCGCCTGTGTAGTCGGTTTGGTAAATGCTTTCCAGCATTGTCTTGTCAGGGGTGTAGATATACATAAATCCCGTGTGGGTGAAGCCCTCGAAAAAGCCTTTTTGCCGTATGGGCAGTGCGGCGGGGTCGATAAGAGTGTTGTCGATAAAATCCGCCCTGCCGTCAATTGCTATCTCGTTGCGTGAGCGAAAGCGCTTCAAGCCGAACGCCTCTCCCATTGCAGTTCTGCCACAGCAGTATATCTCAGAAAAAATAAGCTCAGAGCTTTCTGTGATGTTCACCTTGCCCATAGAGATATGCTCACAGCCTGTGAAAGTCATAATAGGGTGCGGCATATAGCAAAGCCTTGCATTTTTACGCACAACAAGCTTTATGCTCTGTTTTGATACGCTGCCGTTTGTGTTGAAAAGCTTTTGATAGCCCTGATCTGTGAAAATGACTTTGCAGTTTTCGCCCACAAAAAGCCGTATCTCGTTTTCGTCACCTGCCAATACTCCTGCTGAGCCGCACATTGAGATATATTTCGCCCAGCCTTTATGGTCATAAAATGGTGAATACACCTTGAAAGGGGGAGCGAAATATAAGTCCTCAGTAACGGTTTTTTGTCCGTCAAAGGCTGTTGACAGGCTTAGTCTGCCGTTCATTTCAGATCCTCAAAAAGCACTGATTTTTTTATCCAGTCTATGACCTGAGAAACGCCCTCACGGCTCATGAGATTTGTGAAAAGAAACGGTCTGTCGCCCCTCATGCGCTTTGAGTCGGAAGCCATTACTTCAAGGGAAGCTCCAACAAGTGGCGCAAGGTCTGTCTTGTTGATAACAAGCAGATCGGAACGTGTCACGCCGGGGCCGCCTTTTCTCGGTATCTTTTCACCCTGTGCAACGTCGATAACATAGATAGAAGCGTCTGCAAGGTCAGGGGAGAATGTGGCGGAAAGATTGTCGCCGCCGCTTTCAATGAAAACGATCTGCGTGTCAGGGTGCTTTTTCACCATTTCGTCAACGGCTTCCAGGTTCATTGAGCAGTCTTCTCTTATGGCAGTGTGAGGACAGCCGCCTGTTTCAACACCAACTATCCTGTCAGCAGGCAGGCATGAGTTTTTTGTAAGAAATTCTGCGTCCTCTTTGGTGTAGATATCGTTTGTTACAACGCATATGGAATATTCTTTTGACATTTCTCTTGTAAGGCGTTCGATAAGTGCGGTTTTTCCCGATCCCACAGGTCCGCCTACGCCTATTTTTACATAGCTCATTTTTGGTACTCCTTATTATATTATATAAATCATAGCTTATGACATATACTGTCTTGAATACAGCCGTTCGTGCTGCATTGCACGCAGGTCAAAGCCTGCACCGCTTATGCCGATATCGTTTATATCAGTGAAAAGGGCTTTTTCTGAAGCGGAGGATATAAGCTCAAAACTCTCTCCGAGAATTTTCTGCCCTGCAAGCTGACTAAGAGGTACAAGCTTCACGCAGTTTGTGACTATGGCGGAGCATATGGAATAGCCGTATACCGCAAGCCCCTCTGAAAGCTCGATGCCATTGTCACGCATATAAAGTCCATAGGCGATGCACTGATGACCCTTGCATATGCCCTGCTCCGTCAGGCTTTTATAAAGCCCTGTGAAGCTTTCCCGACCATTGTTGCATATTTTGAAAAAACGCCTTGTGACCTTTTCTGAGCCGCTTCGTATCTCAAATGGTGTTTTCACCGCAGAGTATATCTCATCAAGACGGCAAAGCTCCTTTTCGTCAGCATTGTATGCCGCTGCCGCCGCACCAAGCTCATTGTAGGGCAGCACTGAGATGTAAGAATGGAGATATTCTTCAAGCCCTTTTGGCGAAGTGATGATATCATGCTGAACGTAGGTTTCAAGCCCGTTTGAAAGCGTGAACGCACCCACTGGGAAAAGGCTGTCGCATATTTGCAGAATGTGCATAAGTCCTGCGGTATCGGTCATTTTTTATCAGCTCCGTTTAGTGTGAATGTTCGTGGTGATGATGTTCCCCATGCTCGTGGGAGTGGATGTGTGAGTGCCCGTGAGCTTTGCAGACGATAAAATCGTCAAATCTGCCTATGATGTTCTCGCACTCAAAGCCGAGGTTTTTCAGGTGCTTTTCTGTAGGCTCGTCATGTGGGATAAGCACGTTGTCGTCAGATATTTTAAGTGACAAATGCCTGTTGCCTATCTCAAAGCAAAGCCTGCCCATTTCCTGCATAGTGTGAACGTTTATCTTGATAAGGGGACAGCTTGTGAGCTTCACTGCTACGCAAAGCTTATCGTCAAGATAGATGATATCCCCGTCCTTTAGGTTTTCGTCAATGGCAATGCCTATGTCACGTCCTTCTGCGGTGGTTTTTCTTATGCGCTTTTTCTCGGCTTCAAACCAATCAAGCTCAACTGTGTCTACTTCTACAGAGGGGGTGCTTTCAGAGAGATTGCCTAATATTTTTTCTGCTATCATTTTTGTTTCCTCGCTTTAGAACATAAAGTAACGCTGTGCCAATGCAAGCTCGTCAAAAGGCTCGCAGGTAATAACTTCGCCGTCAACTGTGACAGTGTAGGTCTCAGGGTCTACTCTTATATCACCGCAGACGTTGTTGTATACCATATCAGCCTTTGAGATGTTTCGGCAGTTCTTCACAGGAAGCACCTGTCTTTTAAGACCAAGCTTCTCTTTTATGCCGTCCTCGTAGGCGTATTTTGATACGAACGTGATACAGGTGCTTGAAAGGGCAAGTCCGTGACCACCGAACATTTCTGTGTAACACACAGGCTGAGGGGTAGGGATAGAAGCGTTTGCGTCGCCCATTTTTGATGCAAAAATAAATCCGCCCTTTATTATCATGTCAGGCTTTGCACCGAAAAATGCAGGATTCCAAAGAACAAGGTCTGCCACCTTGCCAACTTCCACTGAGCCTACATATTCTGATACACCGTGGGTTATAGCAGGGTTGATAGTGTATTTTGAAATGTAGCGTTTTATTCTGAAATTGTCGTTTCGCTGGCTGTCCTCAGGGAGTGCGCCACGTTGTTTCTTCATTTTGTCAGCGGTCTGCCATGTTCGTGTGATAACTTCGCCTACACGTCCCATTGCCTGAGAGTCGGAACTCATCATTGAGAATATTCCCATATCGTGCAAAACGTCCTCTGCGGCGATAGTTTCAGGACGTATCCTTGAATCCGCAAAAGCAATGTCCTCAGGGACGTTCTTGTCAAGGTGATGACACACCATGAGCATATCCAGATGTTCGTCAAGAGTGTTTGCGGTGTAAGGCATTGTAGGGTTCGTTGAGGAAGGGAGAACATTCGGGAACGCTGCTGCTCTGATAATGTCAGGAGCGTGTCCGCCGCCTGCACCCTCTGTGTGATAAGTGTGGATAGTCCTGCCCTTGAAAGCATTGACGGTATCTTCAACAAATCCGCCCTCGTTAAGAGTGTCGGTGTGGATAGCCGCCTGAACGTCATACATATCCGCAACAGTAAGTGCGTGGTCGATAACGTCAGGGGTAGAGCCCCAGTCCTCGTGTATCTTCAAGCCTATACAGCCTGCCTTTATCTGCTCTTCAAGTGTGGTGATGTCGCTTGAATTTCCCTTGCAGAGATAGCCGAAATTCATTGGCAGGTCTTCGGAGGCTTCCAACATTCTGTGGATATTGAACTCGCCGGGTGTACAGGTGGTGGCATTGGTGCCGTCGGCAGGACCTGTACCACCGCCTATCATGGTGGTGATTCCGCTGTAAAGGGCTGTTTTCACCTGAGTTGGAGAGATAAAATGAATGTGCGTGTCAAGTCCGCCGGCGGTGAGGATAAGTCCCTCGCCTGCGATAGCTTCCGTGGAAGCGCCTATTATCATGTTTTTGTCAACGCCATTCATGATGTCGGGGTTGCCTGCTTTGCCTATTCCTGCTATCCTGCCGTCCTTTATGCCAACGTCAGCCTTTATGATGCCTGTGCTGTCGATGATAAGAGCGTTTGTGATAACAGTGTCAAGGCACTCCTTGTCTGTGGCTTTGCAGGATTGCCCCATGCCGTCACGGAGAGATTTTCCTCCGCCGAACTTTGCTTCATCACCATGAACTGTCAAATCTTTTTCCACTTCTGCAATAAGAGAAGTGTCGCCAAAGCGCACTCTGTCGCCAACTGTCGGACCATACATATCGCAGTAAGCTTTTCTCGATATCTCGATCATTTCCTACACCCCCTTGAAGCCGAGCTTTTTAGCCTTTTCAAAGGCTGCCTGCCTGATGTTTTCATCATCCATTTTTCCGTTTACAAGACCATTCAGACCATAGCCTATGCGGTTACCGCCGATAGGTATAAGACGGACGATCTTTTTCTCTCCCGGCTCAAATCTTACCGCTGTGCCTGCGGGGATATCAAGCCGCATACCATAAGCCGCCTTGCGGTCAAACTCCAAAGCCTTGTTTACCTCAAAAAAGTGGAAGTGGGAGCCTGTCTGGATAGGTCTGTCCCCTGTGTTTGAAACTGTAAGCTCAATGCTTTCTGTTCCCTCGTTGAGCTTGACAGTGCCTTCCTCAACGATAAATTCCCCTGGGTGAAGCTTGCTTGCACCATTGATAGGGTTGTGTACTGTCACAAGCTTTGTGCCGTCGGGCATTGTGGATTCTATTTGTATTTCGTGTATCATTTCAGGAACGCCGTCCATGACGTCATCAGCAGTAAGAAGCTTTGTGCCGTATTGCATAAGCTCAGCGGCTGACGCTCCTGCTCTTGCTTTTTCCATTACTTCCATGCTTATGTATGCCACAGCTTCAGGGTAGTTGAGCTTTAATCCCTGTGCCTTTCGGTCACGGGCAAGCATGCCCGCATAATGGAGCATAAGCTTATCCTGCTCTCTTGGAACAAGTCGCATTATTATTCCTCCTATTTATATAGTATAGTGTATCTACTGCTTTTTCTCTGTAAGGGCTTTTCTTACTACTCCCTCAGGGTCGCTTATGAGCATAGTGCCGAGCCATACGACAGTGCCGAGTGCAACAACGCAGATCCCTAAAAAGCTGTCATTTATCATGTCTGCGGCGCCAGGGGTGAAATATCCTGAGCCCTGCTCTTTGTATTCAAAAAGTGCGTCCACGAGCCACATTATAGATGCGCCCCAGTACATATAGCACATCAGTCCCACTTTAAGCTTTCTGGCTTTTGGTGATGTGTACCATACTATAGTAACGATAACGGCTGCTATGAGAGTGATAAGAAGTGTCATACGGCGTCACCGCCCAGCTTTGCAGTCTCTTTTGGCTTACGTTTCAGTATCTTGTCAGACACCACAGTCAGCACAGCCCATACCGCTGTCACAAGAACAGCCATTGATGTTCCGACAGTCGCCATTTCGTGGAATGCTACTGCCATTTCCGAAGGGTCGTTAGCCGCTGTCAGGAATGGGAAGAACGGAGATATCTCACCATGCCACAGATGCTCAAACGCCAAAAGACCTGAGCCGCCCCACAGAAAGCCTGAGAGCCTTGTTATCTTTTTAGAAAGAGGAAGCTTGTCCTCCGAAAGAGCTTTGACCTTTGTCTGATCCTCTGCCTTTGACTCGTGAGACTTTACTGCCTTTGCCACAATAGTTGTAACGATCGCTTCTGTTGCTGGTACTAAAAAACAAGCCATAATAAAACTTCCTTTCAAAATTGTTTTCTGAGTTTAACATAGTGATAATAAAAAAACAACGCCCTTATAAACCGACAGGCATTGCCGTATCGGTTATAAGAGCGTCATTGCTTTGATTATCAGTATAGCACAGAGCTTTTTATTTGGCAATAGTGTTAATGAAAAATTCTTATTTTATTCAGCTTTGAATAAAAAATAGATGTGAACAAAATGAAAGTCTTATATCTGAATGTTGCATTATTGTCATTTGTAGATTTGCACAAAGAAACTATTCAAAAATGAATAGTTTCGACTTTGACATGGACGAAATGACGTAAATACGCTGTATAAGTGATGGCAAAGCTTATTCCAAAGTGAATAATTTTCAGAAAAATTGAAAATTAGCTCTTGACAACTTGCAGGAATGGTGATATAATTCTGCACATAGAGCAATTCAGAAATGACTTGAACGGTCATGCGGATATGTTTCTCAGTGATTTTGAAAGGAAAGTGACCTCAAATGATCAACAACAATTGTCAGCCACCGAGCGCCTCAGGCTCTCCTCGTTTTTGTAATATGGGTAATTTCATGAGGCTTCCTCACGCGACCTCAGCAGAGGGATTGGATTTCGCTATCGTTGGTATCCCGTTCGATACCGCCGCTTCTTTCAGAGCAGGCGCAAGATTTGGTCCTAACGGTGTAAGAAACATTTCGGCAATGATAAAGCCTAACAATGTTGCAATGGGCGTCAATATTATGGATTCACTCAAGGGTGCAGACCTTGGCGACGTTCCTGTGATCCCTGACTATATCCACGAAACATATGCAGCTATCGAGCAGACCTTGGACGGTGTTCTTGAATGCGGTGCAGTTCCAATAAGCATTGGCGGCGACCACGCTATCACCCTTGGCGAACTTAGAGCTATCGCAAAGAAGCATGGAAAGGTAAGCCTTGTGCATTTCGATTCACACCTTGACCTGTGCGATACGGTTTTCGGTCAGAAATACAATCACGGCACACCATTCAGAAGAGCAATGGAGGAAGGGCTTATTGATCCTGAGAAGTCGGTTCAGATAGGCATGAGAGGTTCTCTTTACGATCCTGACGATTTCAAGATCGCCGCAGACCTTGGCTTCACGGTTATCCCAGGCGACAAGCTCCACACATATTCTCCTGAAGATCTTCTCAAGGTCATAAAGGAAAAGGTTGGCGACAACAAGGTGTTCCTTACGTTCGATATCGACTTTGTTGACCCGGCTTATGCACCAGGTACAGGTACTCCTGAGGTGGGCGGATTTACTTCCTTTGAAACACTTCAATATATAAGAGCGCTGAAAGATCTGAACTTCACAGGCTTTGATGTAGTAGAAGTTGCTCCTCCATATGACCACTCAGAGATAACAGCTTATATGGGCGCAAATATCATTTTTGAGTTCATGTCTATCCTTGCTTATCAGAAGAAGATCGGCAAGAGAAAATAAAGATAGAAAAATAATTCACTCTCCAATAAATATAATATCAAACGCAACGGAGCGTTGACGGCGGCACTAGGGTGTCTGGCTTGTCAGCGCTCCGAATTATTTAGAAAAGTAAGTGAAAGGTTGGAATCAGTTATGAAAAGCGGAAGAAGATTTGGAATGTTAAGAAAAGTTTGTGCAGTGGCAGTGGCTTCAGTACTTGCGGCAGGATGTCTTACAGCCTGCGGAAGCAGCAAGAACACAGGTCCGCTCACACTGGATCAGATCAAGAAAAACGGTAAGCTCACAGTTGCGACAGAAGCCGCTTATGAGCCTTTTGAATACATGGACGGCGATAAGATCATAGGCTACAACGCAGATCTGTTCGCAAAAATTTGCGACGATCTGGGGGTAGAGCTTGATTATATCGACCTGCCGTTCCAAGGAATACTTGCAGGACTTGAAGCAAAGAAATATGACGTTGTTGGAGCAACACTTGGCGTAACTGCTGAACGTGCAGACAAGTACACGATGACTTATCCTATCCAGAACGGAACTACAGTTTTCGTAAAGAGAAAGGGCGATGACAGCATCAAGTCTATCGAAGATATGTCGGGCAAAAAGGTCGGCACACAGACTTCTTGCTACAATGAGGACGACACAAAGAAATTCAACGAGAAGCTAAAGTCAGAGGGCAAGGACGGCTATGCTGAATTGCTCAAATACGACTCATTCCCTGAGGCTTTTGCAGAGCTTAAGAACGGCAAGATAGACCTTGTTGCTCAGAACTATGCAAGCTGCGCCGCAGTTGTAATGAAGAACCCTGACGATTATGAGATAGTGGCTGACGATTCAGGCAAGGCTGAAATGGTCGGCACAGACACTTGGGTATCATGGGCTGTTCGTAAGGAAGACACAGAGCTTTCTGACTATATCAACTCTGAGATACACAAGTTCAAAGAGGACGGAACTCTTGCAGAGCTCCAGAAGAAATGGTTTGGTGAAGCCGTTGACCTGCCTGAGAGCAATTATATCCCTGCCGAGTAAAAAGCACCTTTGAAAGGAGGAAATGCTCCGTCGCAAACGGCGGAGCATTATATATCAATGGAGAATTTCAACATAGTATGGCATTATAAAGACCTGCTGCTGAAAGGTCTTGGCTATACAGTATTCGTATCCGTTGCAGCGATACTTATAGCGCTTTGCGTTGGTATGCTGCTTTCGGTGATGAGAATGGGCGGCGACTCGCTTCCTTCAAGGATACTGAAAAAGATAGTCGCAGTTTATATAAGCTTTGTCCGTGGCACGCCTGTGCTGGTGCAGATATACATTATATATCAGGCGCTTGCAGTAATGGGTCTAAACCTTTCAAACCTGGCGTCAGGCATAATCGCTCTTAGCCTTAACAGCGGCGGATTTATTGCAGAAATAATCCGTGGCGGGCTTACGGCTGTGCCAAAGGGTCAGACGGAGGCGGCCAGAGCCTTGGGCATGAGCGAGCCAAAGATACTAATGAGGATAGTTTTCCCACAGGTATTCAAGGTAGCTTTGCCGCAGCTAACAAGCGAGTTCATAAACGTTATAAAGGTGTCGCCGATGCTTTCTGTGTTGGCAATCGTAGAGCTTACAAGAACGGCTCAGCGTCTTGTAACGCAGACATACATAAACCTGCCTTTCTATATTGCTATCGCAGTTATGTATTTTGTTATCTGCGCAGGACTTGAAGAGCTTGTAAAGCTTCAGAAGAAAAGACTTGAAAGAAGATAAGGAGGCGCAGATATATGGACGAATTTATGCACGTTGCGGAAATAGCGCTTCCGCTGCTTTTGCAGGGTCTTGGAACAACGGCGGCAATATCGGTGCTGTCTATCCTTATTGCAATGGTGTTAGGCTCGGCGGTAGGCTATATGTGCCTTTCAAAAAACAAGGCTGTTGAGCTTATCGCAAGGGCGTTTATAAAGATATTCAGATGCACCCCTTTTATGGTGCAGGTATATCTCGCATATTACGGACTCCCTGCTCTTGGTCTGAACGTTTCAGCGTTCTCAACAGGCGTTATAATTCTTGGAATGTACACAGCGGCTTATACCGCAGTTATCCTTGAAAGCGGCGTCAGCGCTATCCCAAAGGGACAGTTTGAAGCTTCATATGCAATGGGAATGTCAAGATTTAAAACAATGGTGAGAATAATTTTCCCGCAGACTTTGAAAATAATCGTTCCGTCACTGACAGGACAGTTTGTTCAGACTGTTAAGGACTCATCTATCCTTTCTATCATCACAGTTGCAGAAATGACAATGATGACAAAAGAGGCTATCGGTATAACTTTCAGCCCTCTGATAGTTTATATCTGTGCAGGCGTTCTTTACTGGGCGCTGAACCTTGTTATCGAGTTCGCATCAAGATGTATAGAAAAGCACAACAACCGTGTTGCTATCTGACGAAAAAGGAGTGTAAAATACAATGGCTGAAAGCAGAAAGCCTGTTATATCGGTTCACGATCTGGCAAAGAATTATGGGGAGCTTAAGGTCCTCAGAAAAATAGATATGGATATTTACAAGGGCGAGGTGGTAAGCGTTATCGGCCCTAGCGGCTCGGGAAAAAGCACTTTTCTCAGATGCCTGAACTATCTCGAGGAGCTGACATCCGGCGAGATAGATATAGGCGGAGTTTCCCTAAAGGGCATCGACGAGGACAAGCACAACAAAAAGCTCAACGAAAAGGCTGCAAAGGTCATAAGAAAGAACGTTGGAATGGTGTTCCAGCAGTTCAACCTTTGGCCGCACAAAACAGTGCTTGAAAACGTCATGGAGTGTCCTGTCCAGGTTAAAAAGGCTAACAAGGAAGAAACGAAGAAGAAAGCCATGGAGCTTCTTGCGAGAGTTGGAATGGACGGCAAGGCGGACGCTTATCCCACTCAGCTTTCAGGCGGTCAGCAGCAGCGTGTGGCTATTGCGAGGACCCTTGCAATGGAGCCTGAGGTCATACTCTTTGACGAGCCGACTTCCGCCCTTGACCCTGAGTTCGTTGGCGAAGTTCTGAACGTTATGAAAGACCTGGCTCAGGCAGGAATGACAATGATAGTTGTCACACACGAAATGGGCTTTGCGGCAGAGGTAGCAAACAGAGTCTGCTTTATGGACGGCGGCTATGTTATCGAGGACGGCACCCCTGAGGAAGTGTTCAAGCACCCTAAGAGCGACCGTGCAAAGCAGTTCTTCTCAAAGATACTTAATGTGTAAACTATAAAGCCGCAGAAAGGAGTGCAGACGAATGGATTATGAGCAGCTAGGGCACATTCTCGAAAGTATCCACCCGGGAGTGACTATTGCCGACAGTAGTGGAGTGTTCAGATTTGTTTCAGACTCCTATCTCAGCGGCAGAAGCGTAAAAGGCTCTGACATAATAGGTAAATTCGCAGGCTCGAAGGAAATGATGAAGATGTTTTCCCCTTGCGTGACGCAAATGGTTTTTGAAAGCCACAAGCGTGTCACAACAGTGCAAAAAGGCGTTGACAATGACGAAACTTTTGTCACGGGAATACCGGTATTCAAGGACGGAGAGCTTGAAATGATAATAAGCTATTCCTCTTGGGAGATAACGGGATTTGACGACCTGCGGGAGCGTTACAATGTTTTGCAGTATCAGAACAAAAAGCTTCTTGATGAAATAGAGCTTATGACGGGACGTGACGGCGGACAGCGTTATATCGCCCAAAGCAGCCGTTCAAGAGACGCAAGGCGGCTTGCAGGAGTTTTCTGTGACGCAGGCTGTCCGTGTTACATCTATGGTCCCACAGGAAGCGGCAAAAGTTATCTTGCTTCCACTATATACGGCAAAAAAGGAACGCTTTACACCTATGACTGCGCACCTGTCGGGGAAGAAGTCATAGAAAAGGAGCTTCTTGGAGAGGGGTCGATGATATCGCCGCTTTCGGGCATTTACGCTGTGATAATAAAGCATATAGACAGGCTGTCGCCTAGGCTTCAAAGGGCAGTCCTTGAAAAATGCGCAAAAGCAGGCATTGTGCCTGTGGGACTTTCTGAACATTCAGTGGAGGAGCTTAAGGGTGCTGACAAGCTGTCGGAGGAGTTTATAAGCGAGTTCGAGCCTTATCAGGTACAGATGTATTCTCTTGGCGAGCGTGCGGAGGATCTTAAAAGCTTTATCGACTATTATCTCGGCTCGGCAAACAAGAAATACTCACGGAGCGTTGAGTTCACGCCTCGTGCCATGGGCTGTTTGTTGGGATATGATTGGAAAGAAAATATCGACGAGGTGCATAGGACTATCGAGCGTATCGTCCTTACTACCGAGAAGAAAAAGGTGGACGTTTTCGACTTGCCTGACAGGATAACAGGCGGTTCGTCTGAGGTATTTGCACAGAATGCTTCCCTAAAGGATATGCTTGAATTTTACGAAAGCGGACTTGTGATGAGAGCCTATGAAAAATACAGAACATCTGTGGCTGTGGCACAGAAGCTTGGCATAAGTCAGGCGACGGCGGTGCGGAAGATACACAAATATGCAGGCAGGGACGTTGAATGAATGAGCGTTTTGATGTTATCGTTACGATACTTGAACTTATCGGAACTGCAGCGTTTGCGGCAAGCGGTGCGCTGACAGCGATAAAAAGGCGTTTTGACCTTTTCGGCGTTATAATAATAGGAGTGACAACGGCTGTGGGCGGTGGGATAATGCGTGATATCGTCATCGGAAGTCACCCTGTGGCGGCGTTTCGTGACCCCCTTGCAATGAGTGCGGCGGCTTTGATATCGGTGCTTGTGTTTGCTGCCTTGGCTGTAAAAGGCGACCTGGGGGGCAAGGCGTTGAAGCTTTATGATACTGCAATGCTCATGCTCGATACTATAGGGCTTGGCATTTTCACTGTTACAGGTATAACAGCGGCAATGAGGAGCGGCGTGTCAGACAACACTTTTTTGCTTGTGTTTTCGGGAGTTATAACAGGCGTTGGGGGCGGAGTTCTCAGGGATATTTTCGTGAACAAGAAGCCTGAGATATTTGTGGGCAACATTTATGCCTGCGCTTCTGCCACAGGTGCAGTGGCTTTTATACTTTGCTATGGCATGATGTCGTTCATGCCTGCCTGCATGGTGAGCCTTGCGGTGACGTTTTCCCTAAGGCTCATGTCGGTGAAATTCGGTTGGAATTTGCCGAAGATCCAGATAAAAGCCAGACAGGAGCGGAGGATAGCCGCCACGAAAGAAAATCTCATAAATAAAAAAGGAGCATAGACTATGAAAAAGTTTATTATTACCATAAGCCGTGAGTTCGGCTGCAACGCAAGAGAGGTCGCAAGAAAGGCGGCGGCTGAGCTTGGCGTGGAGTTTTATGACAAGGACCTTGTAGATATGGCGGCAGAGCGTGCAGGCATAAGCCGTGACTCGTTTCTTGACAGTGAGGAAATGCTTGACAAGAACGCTGACCGTCTGCTGAAGTCATTCGGCTACGGCTCATCAACGCAGTTTTATTCCGACAAGGCTGTAAAAGCGCAGGTGGATATCATCAGAGATCTTGCAAACAAGCGTGTATCCGCCATATTCTTCGGCAGATGTGCAGACTATGTTCTCAGAGAATATCCAAACCACATGAACGTTTTTCTCTATGCACCGCTGGAGGCAAGGATAAAGCATATGTGTGAAACTTATGACCTTTCATGGCCGGAGGCTGACAAGCTTATAAAGCGTGTTGACCGCCAGCGCCACAACTATTATAAATACGTCACAGGCAAAAATCGTGGTGACCGTGACAACAAACATCTTATGATCGACGTAAGCGAATACGGCACTGATCTCACTGCCGAAATGATATGCTTCGCTGCAAGAAAGATGTTCGAGGACTAAGCTTTCTACTGATTACCAAATCTTCATTTGTGGGGTGCTTCTGCTTTGGAGCACCCCGCTTTTCTCATATTTGTGAATATGAACAAAATGCAGGATATAAAATTCCTTTATTCATACAACATTTTCTGTAAGTTTAAAAGACAGCTTGCGTTAATAAAAAGTTTATATATAAAATATAAAATGACTGATTTTTAGTATTGCAGTTGTAGTTGCTACAGGATATATCATAGGTATATCGAAAGAAAAGTTTCGTGGAGTAAATTATTTTTGAAAAGCAAAATGAAAGTTCAAAAAGAAAATCCTGCAAAGTGCAGCTGTAAATATAGGAGGAATGTAAAGTGAAAAGGTTCAGATTTATAATCAAACGGCTGCTTTCAATGATAGTCATAATGTTTTTGGTATCCTTTCTGGTGTTCGTTGTTCTGAGAATGTCAGACGCAGACCCTCTCACAGTAATGATAGGAAACAATCAATCCACTCCTGAGCTTAGGCAGGCTCTTACAGAAAAATATCACCTTGACGACCCTGTGCATATACAGTATCTCAGGTGGATAAAGGGAGTTCTTTCAGGCGACTTCGGCACAGACTATGTTGACGGTCAGGACGTAAAAGGTCTTATAATGTCAAGGCTTCCAATAACATTCGGACTTGTGATAATGAGTTCCGTCATAGGCTCAGTGATAGCCGTTATAATGGGAGTTGCAGCGGCGCTGAGAAAAGGCAGACCCTCAGACGCAACAATTTCAGGACTTATGCTTGTGCTTTCAGGTGCGCCGTCATTTTTGGTAAGCATACTGATACTTATTTTCATGACAAAGTACGTTCCCGGATATTCGTTTATCGGAACATATACAAATTTTGGAGAGTTCTTACAGCGTATAATGATACCGAGCCTGATAATGGCGCTGACGTTCGTTGCGATGCTTGGACGTATCACACGAAGCAACATGATAAATCAGCTCCAGTCCCCTTATATCGCAACAGCGGCTGCAAAGGGATTAAAGCAAAGCAACATAACCTACAAGCACGCTTTTCACAACGCCGTTATTCCTGTTATAACAGTTGCAGGATATATGATAGCAGGCTCTATAGGCTCGACAGTAATAGTTGAGCAGGTCTTTTCTCTTCCCGGTATAGGCGGTCTGCTCATATCGGCGATAGAGGAAAACAATTTTCCTATAGTTCAGATACTTGTGCTTTTCATGCTTGGAGCTTATCTTGTAATGAGTTTTGTTATCGACATACTTTATACCGTTCTTGATCCGAGAGTTGATCTTAAATAAGGTGGGATTTTTAATGAAGAAGAAAAATAAAGCAGGAACGTTTTTCACACCTGTTGTGGCGGTGACGGGAATATTCCTTGCGGTCATAGTTTTCGTATCGCTCTTTGCAAGCGTTATCGCACCGTATGACCCTCTTGCCACAGACGTGAATGCCATATATGCTCCAGCCTTTTCTGAGGGACACATTTTCGGAACTGACGGACTTGGCAGAGATCTTTTTTCAAGGCTCATATGCAGTGCAAGAACTTCCATTCTGAATGCCTTTCTTATAGTTGCCATAGAGGTAGTAATAGGTGTTCCTCTTGGACTTATCTGCGGATACTACAGAGGTCCTCTTGACAGTATCGTAATGAGGGTGTGGGACGTTATAAGCGCAATACCGCCGCTTCTTCTTTCCTTTATCCTTATTGCGGTAATGGGAAAGGGCATGATGACAGGTATCATCGCCATAGGCATTTCTTATATCCCTCTTACAACAAAGACCGCAAGATCAATGATAATGACAGAGAAAAAGGCGGTGTATGTTGAAGCCTGCAAATCAATGGGCTTTTCAGACGCAAGGATAATTTTCGTGCATATCCTGCCGAACATCATCACACCTATGATATCGCAGTTCACACTTGATATCGGTACGGCTATCACATCAATGGCTACTCTGAGCTTTCTGGGACTTGGTGTTCAGGCTCCGAATGCCGACTGGGGAACGCTTCTCCGTGACGGCATGGGCAACCTTTACAACAGCTCCGCACTGCTTTTTATACCTGCAATATGCGTAATACTTGTAACAGTATCCATAAACCTTTTCAGCGACGGTGTTCAGAACTATCTCGACCCGTCATCAAGAAAGCTTCCGTCATTCAAGAAATACGAAAAGAAACACGGCATAAAGAAGCTTTCAGCAGTTAAGGCAAACGGGGAGGCGTAAAAGATGAAAAAAGGAAACGTTCTTGAAATAAAAGACCTTTCTGTAGACTTTATGACAGTTAGAGGTATCGTATACGCCGTTCAGGGCGTCGACCTTGAAGTGAAGCAAGGGGAGATACATGGTATCGTAGGAGAGAGCGGCTGCGGAAAAAGCGTAACATCAAAGTCGGTCATAAGGCTCCATAACGAGGAGACCACCAGATATGCAGGGGATATCTATATAAGAGATGACAGCGGTGAGAAAGACGTTCTTGCAATGAGCAAAAAGCAGCTCCGTGATTTCAGGGGCAGCACAGCCGCAATGATATTCCAAGACCCTATGACTTCCCTTGACCCTATCATGAAAGCAGGCGAGCAGATAGCAGAAATGCTCAGGGCAAAGAAAAAGCTTAGCCGCCATGAATCAAAGGAAAAGGTCATCGAGATGTTTGAAAAGATAGGCATAACACCTGCGGAGAAAAGATACGAGCAGTATCCGTTTGAAATGAGCGGAGGAATGTTACAGAGAATAATGATAGCAATGGCGCTTATATGCGAGCCGAAGCTTCTTATTGCAGACGAACCTACCACGGCGCTCGATGTTACTATCCAGGCGCAGATACTAAAGCTTATAAAAAAGCTCCAGCAGGAAAGCGGAACGTCGGTAATATTCATCACTCACAACCTTGGTGTTGTGGCTGAGATTTGCGACAGCGTAACTGTAATGTATGCAGGAAAGGCTGTTGAGACCGCAAGCGTTGTGGATATTTTCGACCACCCTGCTCACCCATACACAAAGGCGCTCCTTGAAAGCAATCCAAAAGAGAGCGATACAGAAAAAAGAATGAAAAGCATACCTGGCAGTCCTCCGCTTCTGTATGAAAAGTTCAAGGGCTGTGCCTTTGCACCGAGATGTAAGTATGCTGACGATAAATGCAGAAGCTGCGTGCCTGTTACAGAAAATGTGTCTGAGGGACACAGCACAGCTTGCTTCAAGTGGCGGGAGGTGACATCACAATGAGCAAAGAAAAAGACAGACAGCCTTTTATAAGCGTCAGAGATCTGAAAAAGTATTTCTGCCTTGACAATTACAAGCTTGCAAAGGCAAAGACGAGATATATCCACGCCGTTGATGATGTTAGCTTTGATATCTACAAAGGCGAGATATTCGGCATAATAGGCGAGAGCGGCTCGGGCAAATCAACTATAGGAAGATGCGTTCTGAAGCTTATCGACGTTGATTCAGGCGAGATATATTTTGACGGCAAAAACATAACACATGTGAGCCGCAAGGAACATCAGGAACTGCGTTCAAGAATGCAAATGGTCTTTCAAAACCCTCTTGCTTCCTTTGATCCGAAAAAGACTATACGCTTTAGCCTTGAAGAATCTGCAAAGGTGCATAAGATAAAGCCTGAGGTCTACAAGGCGAGGATAAAACAGCTTATGGAGTATATAGCGCTTCCGGAGGACTTGCTCACAAGATATCCTAAAGACCTTTCGGGCGGTCAGCTCCAAAGGCTTGCAATAGCAAGGGCGCTTATGCTGGAGTCTGATTTCATTCTTGCAGACGAGCCTGTTTCGGCGCTTGACGTTTCTGTGCAGGCGCAGATATTGAATCTTATGCTCGACCTGAAAGAGGATAAAGGGCAGACGATACTTTTTATCTCCCATGATCTGAACGTTGTCCGTCACGTTTGCGACAGGATAGCGGTGGTATATCTGGGAGCGGTAATGGAAATGGGTACGGTAGAGCAGATCTATAACAGCGTTGCTCACCCTTACACTCAGGCACTTATTTCAGCAAAGCCAAAGGAACACCCTCTTGAAGATAAGAAGCATATCCTGCTGGAGGGAGATATACCGAACGCAGTGGATATCCCCGAGGGCTGTCGCTTTGCAGGCAGGTGCAGATATTTCAAAGAGGGCTTGTGCGACAACCGCACGCCGAAGCTCAAAGACATTGGAAACGGGCATTACGTTGCCTGTCATTTCCCACTAGGCATTGACCGCAGCAAGACTGCTTCGGATATGTAATAAATCTTTTGAAGAAAGGAAAGTTATCATGAAAAAATTCTCACGCAAGATCGCGGCCGCTGCTGCATTGGCAATAACAGTTTCAAGCTGTATGACAGGCTGCTTCAACAACACAGGTTCCGGTTCAGGCTCAGGTTCTTCAGGAGGAAATTCAGAGACAGTTCTCAGGGTAGGCTATACTCAGGAGCCGTCATCATTTGACCCTGCCGACTTCACTATCGTGGCAGCAACTCTCACAGGTTATGACTGCTATGACACGCTTCTTAACTTCTCACATGACGGCACAACAGTTGAACCTGCCCTTGCAGAATCTTGGGAGCAGGTTGACGATACTACATACACATACAAGATAAGACAGGGAGTAAAGTTTTCAGACGGCAATGAAATGACAATGGACGATGTGCTTTATTCTCTTAACAGAGTAACAGAAGACAACTATTATATGAGCTATCTTTTTGCAAATGTTGACAGCTTTGAAGCCGACAACGATACTTGGACGCTTACAGTTCATCTTAAGCAGCCTGACTCATCATGGCAGTATGTTCCTGCAACATCAGCCTGCACTATAGTCGAGAAGTCTGTAACAGAGGAGCAAGGCGACAAGTACGGCACTGCTGACGGAAAGACTGTCGGCACAGGTCCTTACAAGCTTTCTTCATGGTCATCAGGAAGCGAGATAGTTCTTGAAAAGAACGAAAACTGGTGGGGCGACCCTGATACTCTCGATATCGACAAGGTAGAATATTACGTTATCGAGGACGAAAGCGCATTAGCACTTGCAGCAAAGGGCGGACAGATAGACTTTGTCGAGGGTATGTCAAACAGCGTTATGTCTGTATATCAGAGCTGTCAGAACTTCAATATCCTCTCATGCGAGGGAACGACTTCAAACTATATCGCATTCAACACAGCTTCAAAGCCGTTTGATGACGAGTGGGCAAGAAAGGCTGTTGCATATTGTATCGACCGTTCCCAGATAACAACAACTATCGGCGGCGATTATGCAAAGCAGTCGGCTGTTGTTCCAATGAGTGAATCCATGATGTATATGGATAAGGATAAGTGGGATTCAACTATCGCCGAAAGCGATGTTTATACTCAGGATTATGACAAGGTAAAGGAATGTCTTGCAAAGTCAAAGTATCCTGACGGCTTTGAGTTTGATTTCTATACGACTTCACAGACGCAGAAGCAGGCTGAGCTTCTCAAGTCAATGGTAGACGCAAGCGGCTCTATCACAATGAATCTTGTAGAAGTACCTGACAGCGATATCTTCAGCTATATGTTCGGCTACAAGACAAAGGACAACGGCGAGAGATATTACAACGCAGTCGGCACATACATGATGTCAGACTTCCTTGATCCTATGGGAATGTTAAAGACATTATATGCAGGCTCTAACGCTTGCGAGGGCGGAACGAATGAAACACTTTGGTCAAGCACAGAAGCAGACGGACTTCTTGACAAAGCGGCTCAGACAACAGACGACGCTGAGAAAATGGGTTACTATACTGACGCATATAAGATATTTGCTGACCAGTGCCCTTACCTTGGACTTTACACATCATCTGATGTTTACGCAGTAAGCGACAAGTTCACATATGACCCAAGCCCGATGTTCTGGTATAACTTCAGTTACGCAGACGTTCATGTGGCAAAATAAGAAATAATATGAAAAAGGAAGTGCGATAATGTATTCATCTCTGGATACCGTGTGGGTTCTTCTCTGCACAGCTTTGATATTCTTTATGCAGGCAGGCTTTGCAATGCTGGAAACAGGCTTCACCAGAGCAAAAAATGCAGGCAACATAATAATGAAAAACCTTATGGATTACTGCATAGGCTCTGTTCTTTTCTGGGTTATCGGCTTCAGCTTTTTGTATGGCGACTCCATAGGAGGATTTATCGGAACGCCAAGCCTGTTCGCAGCAGGAAAGTTTGCAGCCGCAGGAGATCTGCCTAAGCGAGTGTTCCTTATGTTCGCAACGGTCTTTTGCTCAACTGCCACGACTATAGTTTCAGGAGCAATGGCAGGCAGAACAAAGTTCAAGGCTTATCTTACATATTCGGCTGTTATGAGCGGAATAGTTTATCCGATAACAGGTCACTGGATATGGAACAGTGCAGGCTGGCTCAAAAGTATAGGCTTCCACGATTTCGCAGGCGGAACTGCCGTTCACGTTGTTGGCGGAACTACCGCACTTATAGGTGCGCTGCTTGTGGGAGCAAGGATAGGCAAGTTTGATAAAAACGGCAAGGCGAGAGCCATACCGGGACATAATCTCACTATCGGAGCATTGGGCATATTCATTCTGTGGATAGGCTGGTTCGGATTTAACGGTGGCTCGCTTCTCACCGCTCAGGGCGGCAATGCGGCGGCAAAGCTTGGGAATATCTTCTTTAACACAAACATATCTGCGGCGGCTTGCGCAATAGCTGCAATGTTCATCACTTGGGTGCGCTACGGCAAGCCTGACGTGACAATGACTCTTAACGGAGCACTTGCAGGACTCGTGGCTTCCACCGCAGGCTGTGACACAGTTTCGGCAGGAGGAGCATTCTTTATCGGCATAACAGCAGGCTTTGTAATGGTGTTTGGTGTTGAGCTTATAACAAAGCTAAAGGCTGACGACCCTGTGGGTGCGGTAAGTGTTCACGGTCTGTGCGGAGCATGGGGAACGCTTATGACGGGCGTTTTCGCAAAGAAAAGCGGTCTTATATATTCAGGCAGCCCGAAGGATCTGCTTATACAGCTTGCAGGTGTGCTTTCAGTGGCGGCATGGACAGCGCTTATTATGGTGATAGTGTTCACAGTGATAAAGAAAACGATGGGTCTGAGAGTTAGCGAGAACACAGAGATAGTTGGTCTTGACAAGTGTGAGCATGGACTTTCAAGCAGCTATGCGGATCTTCTCAACACTGCTCAGTTCATCACCGCTGCCGCTGACGAGCCTTCAAAGGTGAGGGCTATAGACGAAGCCTCAGAGCTTAACGCTTCTGACTACAAGGCGGACGGAAAGATGCACAAGGTGGTCGTTCTTATGAACGTCGCAAAGTTCGAGATGCTGAAAAATGCTTTGGATAAGCTTGATATAACAGGTATGACAGTTACGCAGGTGAGCGGCTGTGGAATACAAAAAGGAAGCACTGAGCTTTACAGAGGCTCTGAGCTTGAATCAAGGCTTCTGCCTAAGATAAAGGTGGAGATAGTTATAAGCACTGTTCCTCTTGGACTTCTTATGGACACTATCAGAAAGGTGCTTTATACGGGCAAGATAGGCGACGGAAAGATATTTGTTTATGACGTTGCAAACGTTGTGAAGATAAGAACAGGGGCAGAGGACGAGCAGGCTCTTGAATAAGCTGCCATAATAATTGGAATGGGGGACAAGATATGACTGATGATATGAAATACACTGTGTTTTATACAGACGAAAACGGACAGCTTGTCCCGAATGGGGAAAAGCTTCTGAGCATAACCGAGATAGCAAAGTATCGAAACATACCTACCGAACGGCTTAGATATTACGATAAGATAGGGCTTTTAAGACCTGACTATGTTGACAAGCTCACAGGGCGGAGGTTTTATTCGGCACAGCAGTGTGAAAAGCTTGGCACTATAAAAGAGCTTCGCAGGCTGAACTTATCACTGAAAGAAATAGAGGACTATTTCAGCGACAGAAACCTTGAAAAGTCCGAGCGTGTTCTCAGACAGCGTTATGAGCTTTTACAGCAGGAGATAGCGGATAAGCTTGAAATAAGCCGTGTGCTGAAAGAAAAGCTTAAATTTATCAGAGAACTTAACAACACAGATTTCAAGCTTGATGACCCTGTGATAAAGGAGCTTCCTGAACGATATGCCCTCAAAGGGGAGAGCAACAAGTTCAGAACAAATCTCACCGGTATAGAGTTTATGAAGCTTGAGGAGGCTATAGGCGGAACTTCACCTGTGCTTGCCACTGATAAGGTGGCAATGACCATAAAAAACTCAGTTGACCCTGACGATATGGATTCCGAGGTCTGCCCTATGGTGTTCTGCTCGGCAGATCAGGCTGACAAGGAAAGCTTCACAACAGTGGCAGGAGGAAAATACGTTTGCGCTTTTCACAGGAATTGCTACAGCTATTTCGGTGAGCTTATAATGAAAATGCGTTGTCTTGCACAGGAGCATGGCTACACCCTTGGAAGCGTCGGGGTGATGATATACCGTATAGACATAACCCTTACGGACAACAGTGATGAAACTATTGCGGAGCTTCAGTTTCCGCTTATAAAAGAAAGCAGGGAGAAATAATCATGATAGACAGAAATGAACTGCACGCCATGAAAACGGCGGCAAGATTTGATGAATTTGGCAACACAAGATTTCCTACAATGGCAAAGAGAGCCGTTGAGCTTGGATTAGAGCCTGTGGACAGCATTAAAAGCGAGGGCATGAGCTGTTTTGCAAGAACAAATCTCGGCCCTACATACACAAGCCACGAAACTTTTCTCAGAAGTCCTTTCTGCGAGGATATCCATAAGGTGTCGGAATATGACGTTGCAGTGGTGGGTATCCCATATGACAGCGGAGCGTCAAACCGTTCAGGCACAAGACTTGGCCCTGCCGGCATAAGACACGCTTCTTCGCAGATATCCCCTTTCAACCCTGACTATGGCGTTGACCTATACGAAAACATAAAGCTTTGCGACGCAGGAGATATTTACACACTTCCTGCAAATGCCGAAAAGACTTTCGACCAGATAACAAAGGGCATAGGATATATATTCTCTCAGGGGGTAACGCCTATCGTTCTTGGAGGCGACCACTCTACTACTTTCCCTACGCTCAGGGGCATTTCAAAGTATATCGACGGCAATATCGGCGTTATCCATATCGACCGCCACAGCGATTGCGACGCTATCCAAATGGACGAAAAAATGCACGGCACAGAATGGTATCATTCCACTCACCTGCCTAACCTCAGCGCAAAAAATCTTGTGCAGATAGGCATAGGCGGAAACTGCTGCAAGTCATGGTCGAAATTCACCCGTGACAGCGGCTGTACTGCGATCTCAATGGAGGATATAGACAAGTATGGTATCGACAAGGTGGCAGAGCTTGCCCTCGATATCGCATGGAAGGGCTGTAAGGCAGTGTATGTGAGCCTTGATATAGACGTTCTGGAAGCTGCTTTCTGCCCGGGTACTGGCACACCTGATTTTGGCGGTATGCTCCCGAGAGAGCTTTTAAGGCTTCTCAAGCTCGTGACAGCTCCCGGTATCTGTGGAATGGACGTTGTGGAGGTATCTCCTCCGTTTGATGTGAGCGAGATAACTTCACTTGCGGCGTCAAGATGTATAATCAATGTGCTTTGCAATCTTGCGCTGAACAAGTCGCTATATAAACACTGATAATATTTGTATCTGAAAGAGGCAGCTTATGAATGATCGGCAGCTAAAGGAACTTATACTGGCGGCTAAGGGTAAGCTGCCTTTTGATATTTATTTTTACAACGCAAGGATAGTTGACGTTTACAGAGAACGGATAATAGACAGCGGCTCGGTGGGGATAAAAAACGGCATTATCGCCGCAGTTTGCCCTGACTTTGAGCCTAGAGCAACAGAGTTTATTGATTGCAGAGGAATGTATCTTGCGCCTTCTTTTATCGACGCTCATATGCACATAGAGTCCTCAAAGCTCACTTCTTTTGCATACTGCGAGGGCGCAGTGCCACACGGAACGGGCTGTGTATTCTTTGACCCTATGCAGATGTCCAATACTCTTGGTCTTAAGGGCATAAAAGCTATATGCGAAATGCTTGGGGAAATGCCCGTAGAGAGCTTTTTGCAGCTTTCTTCGCAGTATCTTTCCACTCTGAAAACGCAAGACGATATCACCAATGTTATCAAAGAGTGCAGGGCGAAAACTGTGGGTGAGATAAGCGGTGCTGTGGTCGGGAATGAGGAGATAATAAAGCTTCTGGGTGCGGCAAAAAGGGCAGGTGTAAAGGTGAACGGTCACTGTCCGTCAATGGGATTTCGTGACGTTCAGCAGGCGGCTTGCGCCGGGCTTTGTGACGACCATGAGTGCGAAAGCATAAGCGACCTTGAGCAGCGGCTAGCCTGCGGAATGGCGGTGTTGGTAAGAGAGGGAACTATAGAGCCGAACTGCCGAACTCTTTGCGAGGGGATAGTAAAAAATCATATCCCTACGGACGATATAATGTTCTGCACTGATGACAAGTCTGCGGAGGATATAAAGGAAAACGGCTGTATAGATAATGCTCTGCGCATTGCAGTGAAATGCGGTATTTCCCCTGTGTCAGCGATAAAAATGGCAACTCTCAATGCCGCACGGCATTATGGTGTTGACGATATCATAGGCTCGGTGGCTCCCTCAAGAAAGGCGAATTTTCTGCTTATGGATAGCCTTGAAAATATGACAGTGAAAAAGGTCTATCACCAGGGCAGGCTTGTGGCTGAAAACGGCGAGTTTCTTTGCAGGCATGAGTTTGACATAACTTGCTATCCTGAGCTTAAAAACACTGTGATATTGCCCAGAGGGCTTGACAGCCATTCTTTTGAGATAAAAGCAGGCTTTGAGAGGGGCTATGTTACTGCAAATGCAATTGAAATGCCCGAGGGTGGCATAGTCACAAGGCTTGTAAAAGGCAGGCTTGAAGTCAGCAACGGCATTGTATGCGGTGATACAAAAGCCGATATTCTGCCCATATTCGTTGTGGAGCGTTTCGGCAGGAGTGGTGAGATAGGCAGTGGTTTTATAAAAGGTCTTGGCATTAAAAGGGGAGCTGTTGCCGCAAGCTTTGCTCAGGAGAGCAATAATGTCGTTGTATCGGGCGTTGACCCTGCGGATATGCTTTGCGCTGTGAAAGCTGTTGAAGCGAACGGCGGCGGTGCGGCTATGGCTATTGACGGCAAGGTGGCAGGGCTTTACTCCCTTCCTGTGGCAGGCATACTAAGCGGTGAAAACATCACAGACGAGATAAAGGCACAGAAAGCTTTCAGAGAAGCCCTTGCCCTCACAGGCGGAAACATACAGCGTATGACGGTGGTGCTTACAGTGTCGCTGTGTCAGACTATCCCAGAGGTGGGGCTGACGGAAAAAGGGCTTTTTGACGTAAACCAGCAAAGATACATACCCACATTCACAGGCGGTGAAGAATTTGAAGAATAAGCCGGAAAATGTAATAATGACAGAGGGCGACCCTAAGAAAATAATATTCCGATTTGCACAGCCTCTTATATTTGCAAATCTTTTTCAACAGCTTTACAACACCATGGACACCATAATAGTAGGCAAGATAAATGGTGACGAAGCTCTTGCGGCGGTGGGAGTTTCCTTTGCAGTGACAATGGTCATGATAGCCGTTGCAACTGGTACGGGCATAGGAACATCGGTGCTTATAGCGAAATACTGCGGTGCCGGGAACAAGTCAAAGGTCAAGACGGGCATTTCCACTGTGCTGATATTTTCACTTATGGTCGCAGCGTTGATAGCGGTGCTTGGGGTGGTGCTTAGTATGCCGCTTTTAAGACTTCTGAAAACGCCGCAGAATATCATAAATGACGCTGCAAACTATCTGCGGATATATTCCTTAGGTATGCCGTTTATGTTTCTTTACAATGTGCAAGCGTCGGTATTTAGTGCCCTTGGCAACTCAAAGACGCCTTTTCATCTGCTTGTGATGTCCTCTTTGCTGAACATAGGGCTTGACCTTTTGTTTGTAGGTGGATTTTCCATGGGTGTATCAGGTGCGGCATGGGCGACTTTCATTGCTCAGGGAGTATCGGCAGTGATATCGTTTCTGCTTCTTACTGACAAGGTATACATAAAAGACCATGAAAGAGCAGAGTTCAGCTTCTTTTCGGGGGCGGTGTTAAAAGAGATGTCGTCCTATGCGGCAGTATCGGTGATACAGCAGTCAGTGGTGTCGGTGGGAATGTTAATAGTGCAGTCTGCCGTCAATCCCTTTGGCTCGGACGTGCTTGCAGGGTACACGGCGGCTTCAAAGATAGACTCCTTTGCCATAATGCCGTTCATAGCTTGCGGAAATGCGGTATCCACCTACACAGCACAAAATCTTGGGGCAGGCAAAAAAGAGCGTATCAGAGAGGGCTACAAGGCGAGCGTGCTGTTATGCGCAGGCATAGCGGTGATAGAATTTGCAGTGATAATGCTTCTCAGGCGGCGATTCTTGGGCTTTTTTATGGACTTGTCAAGCTCCTCAGCTTCCGCCATAGAAACAGGCATGGGTTACATGACAGACCTTGCGTTTTGTTATATAATAATGGGAATAAATTCAAGCTTCAACGGAATGTTAAGGGGGTTTGGGTGTTTGAAGCTGTTTTTATCCGGAAGCATAATAAATCTCACGTTCCGAATTATTTTCACCTACGCTCTGGTATCGGTCATAGGCGTATCGGCGGTATGGCTGTCGATGCCGGCAGGCTGGGTTCTGAGTTTTATTTACGGGAGAGTGGGGTATAGGATCATGTGCAAGAAGAAAGATAGTGCAGGGATAAGCGATATATGATAGGTAAAGCATTAGCTTCCGAGCAGTTGTCAGCGGCTGTTCGGAAGCTGTTTTTATTGTAAAACAAAAAACTCGCAAACCCTCATAGATAAAGGATTTGCAAGCTTTCTAACTTGGTTCTGTGAATACTAAACCTCTCCTAATAATAATTTCTCATCAATTCTATCTCCCTCCGCATATCCTCCACCAGCGGTTTTGGCTCAAGGACTTTCACCCACGAGCCTTGTGACAGCAGGTACATTATTATCCCCCTGCCGTAGTTGACCTCGGCAGTGATAACGCTCTTTGTGCCGTTCTGCTCAATGACTTTTGCGGTGGGCAATCTGTCAAGAACTGCCTGCAAAGGCAGCCCCGAAAACTCAAAGGTTATCCGCACATTGTTGCCCGGGAACATAAACTGATTTTTCTCACGCAGGTCGCCCTCGTCAAAGCTGCGTTCACGGTAAAGCTCAAACTTCTCTCTGTGCTCAACTATCCCCTTTATCCTGTCAATGCGGAAGTACCTCGCCTTGTATTGCGTGTCATCAGCCGCATATGCGATAAGATAGAAATAATATTCGCTGAACATTATCGCCGCAGGCTTCAGCTTTCTGACGACCTCACTTCTGTCCATTTTCAGATACGTCACCGAAATGACCTTTTTGCCGTCAATGCACTGCACAAGCCGCCAAAGATTGTCTATCACGCTGTCGCAGTCAGACCTGACCTCGTGATAATGATATATCTCCCTGCGGATCACCTCGTCAAGAAGCTTGCGGTCATTGGCAGTAGTGAATTTTTTCAGCTTTGAAACTACGGATAGCATGTCTTCTTTGCTGAAACAACGTGCCCCAAGTATCACTTTTACTAAGGCAAAAAGCTCCTGATTTTTCAGAAATTCGTCGCTTTTAAGTATGTATGCCCTGTCCTTGTGGGAGTATGTGACCTCGGCATTTTGCATAAGATCCCTGTGTTCCGCTAGAAAATCGTTTATCCTGCCAATGTCACGGCTTACGCTCTTTGACGATATCCCATACTCCTCCGCAATAAGCCTGTTAGGTACGACCTCGCCGTGCAAAAGCCGATAAAATATTTCAAGGACTCTGTCCAAACACTCATTTTCCATTTTATTACCCCTCTTTCTTACAATTATACCACATTTGATTTTGAATTTGTTAAGCTGGCAGCTTAGTATAACGTTTTCGAAGAATATTTTTTTATTTTAACCAAAAATGTCAAATTATCGGTGCGGCAGGTCATTGTATTTTGTCATTTTATCTTGCTTTCAGTATAGCATAATTGCCAGACAAAGGTATGTCCGTTTAAAATTAGTTTACTTTAGGCTGACTATTGAAAATAAAATTGCAAAACAAAAAAAGTGCCTTAATGCAAGTCATAAGGTACTTTTGCTATGTTGATATACAAAAAAAAAGGCGCTGTAAAAAAAAGCGCAACAAAGCCCGTGGATTTCCTCGATATGGAAGCCCACGGGCTTTAATATATCACACAGCAAAAAAGAACTATCTAATCTTGAAAAAAGGGTACAGCAAACACACCGGCAGAAAATACAGCGCTTTTTGCCGATTATTAAAATGTTGAAAAATATTTTTTTATGCCGCTTTTTCGATAGCGATCTTCTTCAAGTGAAATTTATGCAGATTAAAACCACAGCAAATCATCGCAATTTCTAAATTCATGGCATTTAAGCCACGTCTTCTGGCTCTTGTGTATGACCGATTCCACTTGATGATACCATTTGCACCCTCAGATTGAATGCTTCTGTTCATTCTGAGAAGCGCTCCATGAATACAATTAAGATTGTCCAAAACTTCTTTGTGAAATGCAGTCAATTCTTCATTTATGCGAACTATGCGATTTCCCTTGCATTTGCAGCACTTTTCTTTATGAGAACAGTTTGCACATTCTTCACACTGATAGAATTCTTCTGTTCTCCCATATTTGTTTCCCTTTATGGGTCGACTGTAAACGTAGTGGAATTTTTTGTTGTTAGGACACAGCAGATCACCGTTTTCATCTATGCGGAAATTCACTGCTCTGTATGGATCATTATGGTATTTAATATTCTTGCTTTCTTTTTCATACATGGTAAATTTCATGTATTTTCCCATTCCGTGTTCTTCACAGTACAGATAGTTGTTGAAGCTTCCATAGCCTGCGTCGGTAACTGGATATTCAGGATATTTTCCATATATTCTGTGGAATTTTTCCATAAGCGGCTTGAAGCAATCCATATCCGAGGCATACTGCTTTACGTCATATACGGCGATATACTCATCGCAAACGCCAAATTGTATGTTGTAACCTGGGAGCAGTTGATCGTTTCCCATATAGTCTTTTTTCATACGCATAAATGTTGCATCATGGTCTGTTTTGGAATAACTGTTTCGTTCATTGCCGCATATTTTTATGTGCTCTGCATACTTTTTTAGTCTCGCAATGTAACTTGTAAGCTTATCATAATATCGCTGTTCTGGAGTTTTATGATGTCCACGTCCCCTGACAGCAGAAGCAGGATCAAAACCGCAAAGCTGTATATATTGCTTCAATATCTGTTCGAGATATTCGATGGCATATTCTTCGCGAACTCCAAATTTCACACCAAATGCGGCTATTCTTTTATTTATCTCACTTAACAGTTCTGTTATCTTTGCAAATACTTTCACGCGATTTTTCTCACAGCTCTTTTTCCATACCCAGCTGTATTTGTTTGCGTTGGCTTCTATCTTTGTTCCGTCTATGTACACATGATCCATATCTACGTTTTCTTGTTCAAATATGTAAGCATTGATGTCAGCGAATATCTCTTCTATTTTTCCGTTAAGCACATTGTTCATAAAATTGTCTATCGTCATATGGCTTGGCGGCGGTTCGTCCTGTAATAACCACATAAAGCGGATATCTGTTTTGCACAGCTTTTCTATTTTTCTTAATGATTCATAGCCATTTTCCATGAATGCGAACAGTATTACTTTTAGCAAAGTTTTTTCATCATATCTTGGTCTGCCTGTCCTGCGTTCCTCAGTCGTCAGGTATTTATTTAGGTCAATATGATCAATAACTTCACAAAATGTATATACCGGATCTGTTGTTTCAATAATTTTTTCAATTTCTATAGGAAATTTTAATTGATATGGTGTATTATATTCTTGTTGGTATTTTTCATCAAATTTATTATACCACAAAAAAGACTGCTTTCCTACCCTTTTAAGGGTGGTTGCAGTCTTTTTTTATTGCGCGTTTTTTTACAGCGCCTATATTTCACGGTAATTTGCAGATCTTCTGTGTAGCCTCATTCCATGGCAGCAGTTCCTCAATGATATCCGGATTGGTCAGGAACTCCATGCTCGGGAGAAATGTCAGCAACAATTCAAAGTATTTAAAAACATCAAGTCCGTTTGCATTTGCTGTCTCCACAATGCTATAGATCGCTGCACTTGCTTTGGCACCCTTTGGAGTGTCACTGAACAGCCAGTTTTTTCTGCCTACAGTAAATGGCCTGATCGCATTCTCGGCTGCATTGTTTGAGATAACACAATCTCCATTTTGGAAATAGCTGCCAAGATATTCTCTTCTCTTAAACGCATATTCAAATGGCTTGCCAAATTTTGATTTTGCAAGAACAGTCGGCGCTGCTTTTTCAGCCCATGACCAGAACGTCTAAAATTTCGGTACATCTAGTTTAGCTTATTTGTTGTTCAGTGGGTAGAGTGTGATGTTATCCATATAAATTATGAATCCAAGCTGCCATATAGTTCCAATGAGTACCTGCTTTTATATTGTTTAAACAATGTTCTCTGATAAGTTCTATATGTCAACTGTTTGCTGGCATTAAAATTATAATAACCCCAATAAAAAAACAGGTTGGATTTATTTGTCTTTATAAATTCAAATATTAAATTATTTGCCTTATCGCACGGAGAAGTTCCAGTACAGTGAATTTCGTTGACTTTATTTTGCAATTGTGCTTTTAATCCTGTTGATATATATGGACAATTGCAAAATATTAACACATACCAGAACTCGCGCTGCAATAAAGGCTCATAAGGAATCATATTAGAAATATTATTATCAATAATTGCTTCCGCTTCCTGTAATATAGTTGAATTATAGGATTTATCATACTGACTATATATCAAGTAATTAGCTAAAATTATAGGGCTGTTTTCTGCGATTACATTCTCAAGTATTACATCTTCACTATGCGGTAGTAAAGATATTTTATATTCGTAAAAGAATACAAACCAATTACATATATCATTAAGATTTGACTTTTCATATATGAATGAATATCTTCTGATAAGATCGAGTAATTTTTTATGATTCTTTTCATCTTCTATGAATTTTAATTCGTCATCAAAATACACTATCATCGAAATTACTTTTTGAGAATGCTCAAAGCATGGGCAAAATGAATAAACAAAAAAAGCTAACTCAAGAAGAATAAAAGCTTTGCTTGCCTTACCGTCATCAAAAAGTTTATAACCGTCTTTTTTATTACTTATATTGTTCAACAATGTGCTTAAAATATACGAAACTATAAATCGTCGGTTCTTTGGAAATTCGTTCATTAACAAAGAAAATTCATTTTTCATCCTATCTAAAGATATATATGTGTTTTTTACCAAATGGTCTATCTCTTTTGATTCATGTAATTCCATCTTTCTGTAAAATAACTCTGAAACTTTATCGGCAAATACTCTTGTTTTGTCTATCCAATCGTTTAATATAACGGGTGTCTCTGCAGTGTAATATTTCAGTTCATTTAAATGTAACAGATATTTTTGCGCAGTAGATTCTATCGTTTTTACAATAGTATCTGTAATAATGGGTGCATTTGCAAAGATATAAATATCGTCCACATATCTAAAAACTCTAAAATCTTTTGTCATTGAAAGTCCTTTAGTTTGAAGATTTTGGAGAATTTCTTTATCAATATGTTGAAGTAATATTTCAGCAATCATTCTTGAGAATTCTGGCCCTACAATAACGCCATTAGAAGATTTACCATTAATATTTTGTAAGATCCTATCAATAACAATAAATAGGTTGCTGTTTTTAGCTTCTTTTGAATCAATGGTATTTCGTTCTATGATCCATTTATATGTATGCGTATAGATACTGCTAAAACATGATTTGTAATCAACTTTTGCAAAATATTTATATTTGAAATTACAATGTTGCCATAATCTTGAGTTAACAAAAGAAGAAACTGAATTAAATTTGTGAATTTTAAAATATGCACCTGTTTGTTGTAAAACACTTTTATCTATTTTCTTTGAAGTTTTTGCAAAATACTCTGTTAGTCGTTTACTTTTTCTTTTATAAAACAAATCATTATTTTTTCTATGATATCGTAGTGAAAAACAATTGTTATTTTCTAAGAAGCCTAAAATTTCCTTTTGATAGCATTCAATGAAGAGATAAATATTTAATGCAGATATAGGTTGTGTTAAATTGATTTCCCTTGCACCATCTACGCCTTTTAGAATGTTGTATTTTAAAGGAGTAGAAGCCCATTTTCCTCCATTAAATAGATATTCTTTCCCAGATGCTTTAAGTTTCATAAGTTCTTTAACAATACCATCCAATTCCTTTCGATGTTCCAAAAGAAATTCGTAGAATTTACCGTATGAAAACAATTCGGAAATTTCAACAGGCATAATATCGGTTAGAAGGTAGTCAATTTTGTTGCGTTCAATGTTATTTTTATTTCCCATTGCTTTTTAATCTCCTTTATGTTATAATACTAATGTTAGAGTAGTACTGTTCTAACTGCGATTGTATAATCGCACACATCAGCGGCATAACCGTTTTAAAGGGAAACCTAACGATTATGTTAAGAGTCTATATGATTTTTTAGATTCGGTTAAAGGGTGTCGGGGCAACCCGATGCCCTTTGATTTTTAATGCCCAACTTTAACTTTAATTAAATAGTCGCGAACTAATCCATCGTAACTTTTTGTCATATCCCAAATTCCTATTTGCTTACAAATTTTATCCAAAGTATCTTTGCTAATTCCTATAGATTCTACAAACAAAAGAGTTCTGTATTTCTTCATATTATTATATAAATTATATATAGATTCTTCTTTCTTCACCTTCAAAAAATATGGTACGTTGATTTTGTTTTTTGCAAATGCCTTAACAATGGCATTTTCTAAAAAATCTTTTGTGTCAACAGTAAGATAATCTAGTCTATATCTTAGTTCTTGATAATTTGAAATAAAACCTTTTGTTTTCCAAATTAAAGATTTATATTTTGGCAGTTGATATACTGTCCTGTAAGTAAATGCTTTTATTCGATGTCGTAACAATTCCATATTACCATCGATTTGGTACGCCTTTACAAGGTCGTCAATCCGTTTTGAATATTTATCAATTTTCTTTTGTGTTATGCCATACTTGAAAGTAGTTTTAGTTTTATTATGTGCATCAAAATTGGGCGATAATTCAAATTGATATCCTAAAAAATCAAAATCATCTGATTTTTTAGATGTAGCCAAATCTCGAGCGGAAATATATTTCGTTTTTGTGTTGTTCAATCGTGTTTTGCAACAATATTTCACAGCTATGCTTTTATCAAAAAACACTTCTTGTATAGCTTCGTTGATGATCGATATACATAAGGTTTCTTCCACACGCTTGTTAAATACCAGTATTCCATCATCGATATAGCGACGATAGAAAATAAGCCCATGATTTTTTAACTTCAATGACAGAACATCATCAAAATCTTTTGCAATTATTTCGCATAGTATATTCGATGTATTTAATCCAGCGTAAGCGTATTTGGTATTTGTGACAAATTTCTCAAATAACGTAATTTGAAACCTTTCTAAAGAAATTTTTGAAATATATTTGTTAAAAACATATTCACTTGAAACTGTATTAAAAAAGTCTTCAAAATCGAATCTCAATATTGAATAATCATTCATATTGTGCAATGCACTTATCACATTAAATAATGAATGCATATACTCGTTTCGATTAGGATATCTAACATGAAACTTTCTATCTAAGGTTCTTTTTAAATAAATACACAATGTTTTTTCACAGGAGAAGGTTTCATATGATTTGGTGCGCCTAATTTTACCAATTTGTTTTTTATTTACTTCTTTAAATCTTGTAAAATCATAATTGCCATTTTCATAATCATCAATAGCTTGCTGAATTAAAGCGTTAATAGTAGTTTTATTTTCTTTATCTTTTAATAGCAATGTTGAATTTTGATATTCTATTATTTTTGTGATTTCCTTAGTTATACTCATAGATGATACCTACTTATATTTTTAGTATTCTTTTAATAAGCGGAACAACCACAGTTTGGATGCCATGCGTAATATGTGGATTGTTTTAATCTTATAAATGATACTTGTCTAATATTGAATATTAGCGTAGCAGTCTTCTAAACTGCTACGCTATAAAATTCTACTTTTTGAACCACATTACAAGACCCTGCCTTTTTATATTCTGTCTGTTGTTTCAACTATTCTTTTCAGACTATCATATGGCAGATATTTTAAATGAGCTAGATTATTTCTACATTCTTTAAAAAAATTAAGATCGTTGTAATCTCCACTGTTCATGTATAGATCATGGTTATTGCATAACCATTTTAACGTCGCAAGTTCTATATCATATTCGGATCTTATCTCTTCACCTTTCAAATTTGTTACGCTGCTATCCAAATGGATATTATATTTGTATTTTTCTATCAGATAAAGCCTGAATCGTTCGATCAGTGGAAAGAATACTTTAAGCTGAGCTTCCCAGATCTTCCTGTCTAGATCGTCTGTGAACGTAAAAGATTCCATATTGCTCCTTATAGAATTAGAAATAATTTTGTTGATCAATGAATTTGTGTCTTTGATAAGCATATCACTGCTTGTTATCAGTTCAGCGGCGAACTCAGGATCATTATTGGAACAAAGCGTTGCTAGCTCGGTCGCATAATTTCTGAAAATATTGTGTATTTTGTTGGAGGATATTGTCATCATGCACAGAATCGTGATGTCATAGTTATGCAAATAATCGCCTCTTTTAAATAGTCTTATCCCGCTGTATTTACTTTTCAAATTTGTTTTAGTTTCGATGATAAATCTGCATTTCTCTATTTTAGATTTATGCAGTTTGTTATAGTTTTCAATGAAAGTTACCCAATCATGTGTTTGTTCATCATTCAGGTCAACGAGATAGATAAAACTGTGGAGTAGACTTGTTTCATCTTCTTTATCGGTCAAAAATTTTTCATAGCCGATTGATGTTCTATATTTAGAGCGAAGCTCTTTTTTTACAAACGATTCCATTAAGTATTCTCCGGGAGTGCGATCTCCAATCGATCTTCCCGATATTTCATGCGTCTTGTCAACGCCGGAAAAGATTTTTGCCTTGATTATATCACGAAGCGTATCTTTCCATTCGCAATTTTCAGATATGGAATATATGACGCTGCTTCCGCCTTTAAGGACGGCAGCAATGTCATCTATAAATCTTACAGAGTTTGGGACAACAGTCCACCAGCGTTCGTTTGTTTTCATGGTTTATCACTCCCCAAGATACTGTATCAGTTTATCATCAATCTCGCTTTTATCCTTGCCGAGCATCTGAATAAAGTTGTGACGGGCAAACAGGTAGCGATTTTCATTGTTCTTTCTGAGAATATTGAGTTCGCAAAGCTCGTCCATAAGGGCTGCAAGCTTATCAACGCCTTGTGATACTATCTTTTTGATCTCAAAATCTTCGGCAACTTCCATGATCTCACTGACAGTGAAGCCATTAGAAGAATCAATATTGTAGCTGCAATAGGCAACCAGAGTTGCAATGATATCATAGTAATTATCAGTATCAAGCTTTAGGGTGATATCGAATTTACGTTTAATATCTTTGTTGAAATTCTCGTCTGAAAGTATTTTCTTTATCTGTGTTTCAGTGAGTTCATATGGCGGTGTCTTGTCAACTGTATAGTCTGCATAATCTTTTTCCTGCATTGACTTTATAAGAGAAGCGCAGTATTGATGTATAAGGCCAGGAAAATAATTGGTTGATGCAAGTATCAATGAGATGAGATACTCCTGATCTTTTGGAAAACGCACGCCCAGATAATGCAGAGGTGTTTCAAGAAGTTCTCGTGCTTCCTGATTGTTAAATGGTCTTATGGTCTTAACTGTAATATGTGGAAGCGTGGAATTATCATCATTGGCAAGTTCTCTTTCAAACTTAACAAGATTTCTTAATCCTGCAAAAACAAACTTAAAGCTTTCATTTTCTTCTGCCTGAAGTGATTCCAAGGCTCTGATCGGGTTATAGTCTATATTCTTACTGCTTTCAAACAAACTGTCTGCTTCATCTATCAAAAGAAGAAAATATGGTATTTTTTTCTTTTTCTTGTCGTTCAGGCGAAGTTCGATGAATCTTGCAAGTTCATCCCAATTGTTTGTCTTGTTAACATCTTCAAGAATATTCTCGTCAATAAGCTTTTGGGAAACCTTGAGTGCAGCCTCTCTATGGTCAAGATTTTTGATCTCAACATATACGGCTCTGTTTCCTATATCGTCTTCGTTGATATCTGTTTTTGCCATTCTCAACAATGCGGACTTACCAAGCTGTCTTCCGCCGCAGATAACGTTTGCACCCTTAGGGCTTTCAATATCTCTGAGCAGTTTTGCTCTTCCCATAAACATTTCGCTTGGTATGGCTTTTGATGCGTCTTCCATATATGGCTGGAAAGAAGCAAACGGAGCTGTTATCTGCATCAGTATTCGGTTGATAGAACTCTTGCTCTCCTCGTTTTTATCAGCAAGATAATACATAACGACTCTGTCTATCACTATGAATATCTTATCATCTGGCATATTTGCTTTGATCTTTCGTGCAAGCTCTCTTCTGTCATGCAGTTCAAGCGCCCAGTTTACTATCATTATTGTATTTTTAGTTGTTCCTATCTCATTGATAGCGTCCAAAATATTATTATAATCGGTCTTGCCGAAAAGACACATGACCCTGAAGCCTTTTTCGACAGCATAAGAACCGAATGGATATATAGGGTGCAGGTAATTATCTCTTTTTCCGTTAAGTGGTTTCTTGATAGACACATTGTAACAAGCCTTCTTGCCCTGATAAGGTTCAACAGAGTCTACATTGAAACCTATCGCATCGAGGAAGCTTTGTACCTTTTGGATATTATCTGCAGTAGGGAAGTTGTTTATCAGACTTGAAGCGAAATTACTGTGCTTGTTGCCATAGCCACTACTGAATCTGTTAAGGCTAGTGATAAGGGAAGCATTACTGATTTTGCTGTTATATACGATCTTGAATATCTTTTCGTATTCCCTGATAAAGTCTTCAAGGTAGTCTTTTGAATCCAATGCGGTTTTGTTAGTAAAGTCCTTTTGCTGGATCCTATTAATGATATCTTCTACTACAGTATAATTTTGAATATCCATCATGGACTCAGCAGACTTTATCAATTCCTGTGCCTCTGGTGTATCAGCATATTCTTTTTTTGCATTTTCAAGATGAGTGCTTAATGTTATCTTTCTTGCACTTGCATTTTCGTCAACAGTATGCTTGCAATAGTCAAGCATTCTATTAAAAAAGCCGAAGTTATGTGTATTCATGGCTTTTTCATACTGCTTATCAACAAGCAAAAGCAGGCGTTCTTTGCGGTCTGTGTCTATTTTTCCGTAGCTCTGGTCAAGCTCAAGGGTGCCGATAAAATTGCTCTTTATCAAGTGCATCTGCTTTAAAGCGTCAAGTGCATTTGCCTCGATATCATTTTTATCATCGTCCCACTCAGTGTTTTTTGCCAACCTAAGATATTCTTTGATCAATTTTGCGCAGCCATAATCATCACTTAGGTGAAGATCACTGTCGGGAGTTCTGTTAAAGATCTCGTCTATCCTTTCTTTGATATCTCTTGCAGGCATATCTGCATGACGGAGTATCCTGCTGATAGGAGAAAAGGCATTTATAGCAGATAATTCGTTTTCGATCACAGGAATAAAATTATCATCAAGCATGACCTCTGCATAATACAGAAAGTCCGAATAATAGTATTTATTGGAGTTATCAATAAATATGCCATTTAATTTTGATTGGAATTCCAATAACACTGTTTTTATGCAGGCGTTGCCGGCGATAGTATATCTATCTCTGTCACCAGATACGGCGATCTCATTGCATACCTGTACTGCATTATTTATTACTTCAACAATGTCATGCTTTTCGTGCTCATAGGTGTTATGATTATCATTTTCTGTGTACAACGATACATAGTAATACCAGTCAGCTATTTCTGTCAGCATTTTTGAAAGCATTGAGAAAAGATTATTTCTTAGTTCTTTTACAAGTTTGCTTGACTTGTGCTTTTCACGCTGAACTTTGCCTGCTTGTTCCCAGTTGAAGTCGATAAATTCATCGATCTTATCATTACTGATGTTAGAACCGCGAATTTCAAAGCCATTATTAATGAAATCCGGAGAAAGAAAATCATGGACATATTCAAGTATTTCATTGGCTCTATCATCTTCAGAAGCGGCTCTTAAACAATCATACAGAGGATTGTCCTTTTTCAATATCATTTTTACTGTTTCTATATATCTTGGAAGAGCTTTTTTCTCTTTGATAGGATTATTATAATATTGCTCAAAATATGTCTTAGCGTTCTTGACGTGTTCATCGATCATTTTCGATGTATTGACATTTTCTTTTATACGATAATCGGCATAAGCGTCTATGCCCTGACCATTTGTGGAATCCTTGAACTCAGACAGTTTAAGAAGCAGTGCCATAACATATTTGTTAACGTTAAGGTAACTGTATCCTTGAATAGTCGCGCTAAGACTCTTATATTGGTAATCGTGCTGATTGCCTTGGAATAAAGTACGGAGCACAGCACATATCCTGAAAAATTCTGTCAGGTCAGAATAATCAGAAGCTTCATTGTCAAATATTCCAGAAATAACGCTTGATGTATAATTGCAGGACAAAGCAGGGTCATTCATTGCATAACCCAAAGTGGTGTATAAATGATTATAACTTTTATTCTGCATTGAAATGGCTTTTAAATAGGCTGACGCACAGGCATACTTTTCTTTTTCAAGCAAGCCGCAAACAGTGTCCAAAAGTTCTTCATCATCAATAAAGAAAGAGTTTGTAACACTTTCACTATTTTCTTCATCACTGTTATTTGATGTTTCAGCGACAGGTGTTTCATTCATTACTTCGGTCAAAGGCTCGTTCCGAATTATCTCAGTCGATTTAGTATCTGTATCTACAGCATCAGTGTTCTCTTGCTCTATAGAATTTTCGACAACATCAGAGCTTTCATCTATTTCAGATTCTGATACGGAAACAGGCTCATCTACTGTAGCTGACATTTTGGATTTAAGTTTTGAATGATAGAGATTTTCTATATATTCCTGTATATCATTACTTGTTATATCACTTTCTGTTTCCAAGTCGATAAAACGATCTTCATTAATAACATACAAGACGAGCTTTGCTTCATTGAAGCATTGATAGTTGTTATGATAGTAATTGTATAGAGAATCACATTCTTCTTTTGAAAAACCTGCAACAATAAAAATATCAATATTATTGGAATACTCTGAAAAAGTATCCTTTGATTTATCTATCAGTTTTGAAAGTTCCTTTACATTTGGAATACAAGCAGATATGATATAAGTATTCACATTTATAGAACTTGGAAAATTAAGTTCGATTCCATTAAATCTAAAGAAATTGCTAGAATTGAATGACGTGGCATTTGATTTCCAAGACTTAACAGAATAAACAGGTGATGCTGCATTCAGATGACCAATTGCGTTCAAAAGTATATTGTTGAAAACCGGAGAACTTGGTGGTGTTCTATCACTTGGTGAAGTAACAGAATGTGGCTTGAAAGAAAAACGGCTGTTATTTTTTAGCCACAAAACATTTGCCCTATTTAGATTTCTTTCAAGCGCATTGCTTGAAGTATAAACAGGTTCAAAATCACCTAGCGTGATCTTATTAGCATAACCAAGCTCAAACATTTTTTCTGCAATGGATATGTTAGCTAGCAAAGGTGTCATTGCCCATATATTGCTTCTTAAAAATCTTTCGTTCAAATTATCATATTCTGAAAAAAGTGAAGTTGCAGCCTTATGAATCGGGATCTTCATATCTTTCTTAAAATCCTTTGTTAAAACGTTTATGCTGTCTTTGTATTCGACATTGGCTACTCCAATATCAGAATGGTTGCAAACAATTATTCCAGTTTCTTTATACTTGTTTTCAAGCATCTCATCAGTTATAAAGCTTACGCCGAATGTTTCAGATATGCTGGACTACATTGCATTTACAAGCTGCTCGATACTTACAGTTTCGTTATCAAGGCGATATTCGTCAGTTAGTACAGAGTGTAACACCACATGATTTTTACCTGATTGATCAGATGTTTTATTGATAATATCACGGCATATTACACATTCATTTATAGTATCAGACGATATAAACAGATAGTCATATCCCTCGTTTGCTTCTTCTACAAAATCATTAAGGGCAGTAACAAAGTGTTCCGCATCATCGCTGCCATTAAGGCAAAACGAAACATACAGAAAATTTAGTCCTTTTTTGCCTAATATTTTACAATGCCCTGCTGATATATAGTATGTATTTCCTTTTGATTCTTTTGAGTCGATAAATTCTGCGTTTTCATCTATTTCTTTTTGTACTGAGTCAAACATTTTGATCCTAATAAACGATTCTGCACAAGTGCCTAAGGTCATAAGATAATTATTGATACTATGCTCAGGGACGCAAGATTCATCTTCAGTAATCAAAAATGAACTAGATCTATTTTGGTTATATTTCTTGACTGCTTTATATCCTCTTGCGCTGATATGAAATACATATGGCAGATCGGCGATGTGTGCGGATTCAAGGTAACCGGCTTTGACGAGTTCATCAGCCGAAAGCCTAAGGCTTTCATCTGTTATATCTTCTAAAGGTATATAAAGGAATGGTATGGAGCAGCCTTTTTCAGATAACGCCAATATTGTTTTAGCTAAGTTGTTCTTCATAAGATTTTTAAATTCCTTATGGTCAACAGGAACTGAAACCTTATTTGATACAAATTCAAAATTACCGACGTTACTTCTCAATGATGTGTTGAACAGTGTGACAACTTCATTTGATGATGTATCGTTATCTTCCTTATCTTCAACAACTTTCTCGGCAATAGGTGCCATGACTGGTACTGCTGAAATTTCGGTCATCACTGATTCTTTATCAGGTGATGTGGTTTTGGCTATTGTTTCAGGAACATTCTCAGCCACAGTATCTTGCAGTTTGCTATCGTCAATGTAAAAATTGCCAAACAGCAGGTTTGCTATTATATCTCCGTCAAATTGACCATATATAGTTTGTGCCTGCATAGTTCTTTCATTGTTATCGTCAAGCTTAACAGCATCATAAAAAACATCATATGGTTTAGTTGAGGTCTTATAATCCTCTATAGACATACTTTCAGCGTCGATAGCCTGAAGTTTGTCCAAATATTTTTTCAGCATCGCCTTACATTTGTCAATATCTGATGTGATACTGCTAAACCTAGATATAACCGCTTTGGCTTCATCAAGTTCCTTTTGTTTAGCCAATGACTCGTCGAGCAGACGGATCTTCTCTTCAATGTCATCAATCAGTTGGGGTACTGGCTCATCTGGAAACAGTTTCGTATATTCTGTTCTTAATGAATCCTGCAACTGCGAAAAATCAACTGCTTCAGAAATGATTTGCTGAATGCTGTCATTTTCCATGAGCATTTTATCATTAACTGCTTCTTGAACATGGTTTACCTGTTCTTTGATGATGTCCAATCGTTCCAAAAACTTATTGGTCAGCATCTTCAATTTTTGAGTATCTGCCATAAACGCGTCCTTCTTCCAAATAATAATACGATATGATTTTTTATAGGATTACATACTAATATTGGTTAATATTATAGCACATTCTACATAATTTGTCAATATAAGCTGCGTGATTTGTTATAAAATAAACAATAACTGATATCAAACTGACTAAATACTTTGAATGCAAATATTATAACATATTCAGACAAAATTATTTTTAATTTTGTCTGAATATGTATTGACATCAAAACAATTTGGTAGTATTATATTGGTATAAACTTGATTTTTTTAGGGGGTATTCTTATGAAGAAACGAATAGCAAGCTTGTTTACCAGTTTGCTTATGATCGTTAGTTTAATGGTCGTTATGCCAACTATGTCGGTGAGTGCAACGCAAAGTAAAATAAACAATTTTAACAAATCATATACTTTAACAGGAAATGCACAAAATGATATGGTTGCTATTGCTAAGGCACAAATTGGAATGACACAGTCACAACTTGGTTATACGGAACAATGGTGTGCAGATTTTGTTAGTGATTGTGCAAGACTAGCTAATCAGAGCATTGCAATACCGGCAAATGGCTCCTGCTATAGCTTGATGAATGCGGTAAAAAATGCAGGAGGTCATACTGTTAGTAAAAGTGAAGCACTTCCGGGAGATTTAGTTTTCTTTAGCTCGTCATCAAATCCTAATGGTGGTGCACATGTTGAATTGGTGTATGGATATTCCAATGGTGTTTTAAAGTCAATAGGTGGAAATTGTCATATAGATGGCGTTTCTAAAGTTTATGATCGCTCAAATGGTAAAAGTTCATCTGTTTCATACTATTGTGTAATTAGACCAAATTATACGTCTTTACTTCCTGGAAAATCAACAATAAACGTTAAGCCTGGAACATCATATAAATGCACGACGTTCAACTGGACTGCTTCAAGTAATACAAAAGTA